>NZ_JBIUWO010000008.1:194866-317396 GCF_044743505.1 Pseudomonas sp. NPDC087612 | reverse complement strand
GGGCCGTATGCAGGAGCAAGCGGTTTTGCCTACTTCTTCCCAAGAGAAAAGTAGGCCGCCGTAAAGGCGGAAGGGGCCAGCAGCAGCCCCACACTAAATGGATAAACTCGCAGCCTCAACATCCCAACCCGGGATTCCGTGAAGAGCCTTTTTTATTGCCGTTGGGAGCGGTTAATAAAGGTTTGGCTCCATCTCCAGCTCAACCCCGAAACGCTCGAGGATATCGGCCTGGATCTTCTGCGCCAGCTGATGCAACTGCACACCGGTGGCCTGGCCATAGTTGACCAGCACCAGCGACTGCAATCGGTGCACCCCGGCATCGCCTTCGCGATGGCCCTTCCAGCCCGCCTGTTCGATCAGCCAGCCGGCAGCCAGCTTGAACTGGCCATCAGCCTGTGGATAAGCCACCAGCCCCGGATACTGCAAACGAATCTTGTCGGCCAGCACAGCTGCCACCACCGGGTTCTTGAAGAAACTTCCGGCATTGCCCAGCTCGACCGGGTCAGGCAGTTTTTCCCGGCGGATGCTGCAAATCGCATCACTGACATTTTGCGCAGTCGGCTGGCTGATGCCTTGCTCGTTCAGGCGCTGGCGCACCGGACCGTAATCCAGGTGGGCATGCATGAGCCGGCTCAAGGCAAAGCGCACCCGCAGGATCAACCAGCGCCCAGGATTGCGCTTGAACAGGCTGTCGCGGTAGGCGAAGGCGCACTCTTGCAGGCTGAAGTCGCGCAGCTTGCCCGTCTGGCGATCCAGTGCGGTGAGCCCGGCGAACACGTCCTTGATCTCGACGCCATAGGCGCCAATGTTCTGCATCGGCGCGGCGCCGACCGTGCCCGGAATCAGGCTGAGGTTCTCAAGCCCGGCCAGGCCTTGGGCCAGACTCCATTGCACAAACGGGTGCCAGGGTTCGCCAGCTTCGGCCTCGACCACCACCCGCTCACCATCGTCAGACAAGATGCGCAGGCCACGGCTGGCCATGCGCAGCACCAGCGCCTGGATATCGGCAGTCAGCAACAAGTTGCTACCGCCTCCCACCACCAGCACCGGTACTCCCTGATCAGCCGCCTGGGCCAAGGCCTGACGAGCCTCTTCGTCGTTGTGGGCTTCAGTGAAAAACTGGGCCTTAACGTCGATACCGAAGGTGTTAAATGGCTTGAGCGAAACTTGTTGCTGCCACTGCCCGCTCATAGACGACCCTTGAGTTCGGTGACCAAACGGCTGCAGGCGATTTCGATCAGGTCGAGGACCTGTTCGAAATCCTCCTCGGCGCCGTAGTAAGGATCCGGCACCTCATCCAGCGCGCCGTCATAGCGGCGCAGGAACAGGTCCAGCTCGGCTTTGGCCGTGGCCGGGCGCATGGCCTGCAGATGGCCAAGATTGCTCTTGTCCATGGCCAGGATCAGGTCGTAGTCATTGAAGTGCGCGGCCTTGATTTGCTGCGCACGCTGCTGCGATAAGTCATAGCCACGAATGCGCGCGGTGCGGCAGGTGCGCGCATCAGGCTGCTTGCCGACATGCCAGTCGCCAGTGCCAGCCGACGCCACTTCGACCAGTTCGGCCAGGCCTTCGGCGCGCAATTGCTGACGCAGCACGCCTTCGGCGGTAGGCGAGCGGCAGATATTGCCCAGGCACACGAACAGAACCCGCATCAGGCCTCCAGCAAGCGCCGTACGCGCTCCAGGTCTTCAGGGGTATCGACGCCCACGGGCGGCGCATCGATGGCATCGGCGACGTGAATACGCACGCCATGCCAGAGCGCCCGCAGTTGCTCCAGCGATTCGGCCTTCTCCAGCCAGCACGGGCCCCAGGCGACGAAGTCCTGCAAGAAGCCGGCGCGATAGGCGTACATGCCGATGTGGCGACGGTACGGCACGCCTTGCGGCATCTGCTCACGGTTCTGGGCAAAGGCATCCCGCGCCCAGGGCAACGGTGCGCGGCTGAACGTCAGGGCCAGGCCATTGCAATCGCTGACCACCTTGACCGCATTGGGATTGAACAGCGCTTCGACGTCACTGATCGGCTCGGCCAGGGTGGCGATGCCGGCCTCGGGATGGGCCGCCAGGTTGGCCGCCACCTGATCGATGATCACCGGCGGAATCAGCGGCTCGTCACCCTGCACGTTGACCACGATGGCATCGGCAGCCAGGCCCAGCTTGGCGGCGACTTCAGCCAGGCGGTCGGTACCGGAGTCATGGTCTTCGCGGGTCATCAGCACTTCAGCGCCAAAGGCCTCGCAGGCCTTGAAGATACCCGCGTCGTCGGTGGCGATTACCACACGGTTGGCGCTGCTTTTGCGAGCCTGTTCCCAGACGTGCTGGATCATCGGCTTGCCGGCAATCGGCAGCAACGGCTTGCCGGGCAAGCGCGTGGAACGCAGCCGCGCCGGAATCACAACGGTAAAGGCCAGGCTCATTTGTCCAGACGCTCGTCATCGGTCAGGGTACGGGCTTCGCTTTCGAGCATCACCGGGATACCGTCGCGGATCGGATAGGCCAGACCCGCGCCCTTGCTGATCAGCTCGGTCTTGTCGGCGCTGAGCTTGAGCGGGCCCTTGCAGATCGGGCAGGCAAGGATATCGAGCAGTTTGGTGTCCATGGAAATTCCTCAGGCCAGTGGCCGGAAAAAGAAACGAATCAGGAGGGCCGCGACCCGGGCAGCAAGCGTGCAAGCTGTGTGTCGAACCAGGCCTTGAAGGCCGGCGAAGGCACAGCATCGACCGCAAGGTACCACCAGTCGTCGGCAGCGAAGGCGCGGCATTTGACCGCGTCCTTCTCGGTCATGACCAGGGGCAGCGCAGGGCTGAAGCTCAGGGCCTGGGCGCTGTATTGGGCATGATCGGCAAAAGGGTGTGGCACAGGTCGCCAGTTTAGCCCCTGCAAGGTATTGAAGAAACGTTGCGGGTTGCCAATGCCGGCCACCGCGTGCACGGCCTGACCTGGCTCAAAGAAGTCGAGGCCACGGCGCTCGCCACTGCGCAGGTTGACCAGTGCAGTAGGTTGCAGGGCAAAGGCAAAACCGTCTTCGCGGTCGGTCGTGGCGCCGTTGTAAAGCACCGCGTCGACGTCCTGCAGGCGTTCCACCGGCTCGCGCAGGGGGCCGGCCGGCAGGCAGCGGCGGTTACCCAGGCCACGGGCGGCATCGATCAACACCAGCTCCAGGTCGCGGGCCAGGCGGTAATGTTGCATGCCGTCGTCACACAGGATCAGGTCCAACGGCTCGCTGGCCAGCAATGCCTGAACCGCACGCGAACGGTCCGGGTCGATCATCAGCGGCACGCCGCTGCGCTGGACGATCAGCAAAGGTTCATCACCCGCCTCAGCCGCGCTTTGCTCGGCACGCACGCGCCACGGCAACTGTGGCGGCCTGGCGCCATAGCCACGGCTGACCACGCCGACACGCAGGCCCTGCTGGCGGCAATGCTCGATCAACCAGAGGATCATCGGTGTCTTGCCGGTGCCGCCGACGGTGATGTTGCCCACCACGATGACCGGCACCGGCGCGCGGTAGCTGGGGCTCTCGCCACTGAGAAAGCGCGCGCGCTTGCCCAGCACCACGCGACGATAGAGGGCTTCGAGCGGACGCAGCAGCGCCAGGGCCGGATGCCCGGCGTACCAGGCATCGAGCAGACGATCGGCAAAGGCCATCAGGGCGTCCCCTGAGCCGCCTCGACCGTGGTCATGCGCAACTGGCTGAAACCGAGCTTGCCGGCCGCATCCATGGCAGTCACCACCGCCTGGTGCGGGGTCTTGCCGTCGGCGCTGATCGACAACGGCAGTTTGGTGTCCCCTGCGGATTCCTGCTGCAGGGCTTCAATGAGGGTCGCCAGGTCGCTCTTGGGCAACAGGTGGTTGTTCACCGAATAGACGCCGTCGGCGCTGATGGTGATGTCCAGTTGCTTGAGCTCCGAATCCGGTGCCGGCGCGCCGCTGACCGACTCCGGCAGCTCGACACGCAACTGGGTTTCGCGAGTGAAGGTGGTGGTGACCACGAAAAACAGCAGCAGGATGAACACCACGTCGATCAGCGAGGCCAGGTTGATGTCCACGGTCTCCCGTGGCTTGCGCCGGAATTTCACGCCTTGCCCTCGGCCAGGTCGACATCACGGTCGCCCTGCACCACTTCGACCAGCTTGATCGCTTCCTGCTCCATACCGACCACCAGCTCGTCGATACGACGCTGCAGGAAACGGTGGAAGAACACCGACGGAATACCGACCATCAGGCCGGCCGCGGTGGTGATCAGTGCCTTGGAGATACCGCCGGCGAGCACTGCGGCATTGGTGGTCATGCCGGTACCCATGAAGGCGCTGAAGATGTCGATCATGCCCAGCACGGTGCCGAGCAAGCCCAGCAGCGGCGCCATGGCGGCGATGGTGCCCAGGGCGTTGATGTAGCGCTCCAGCTCGTGAATGACACGCGCTGCGGCCTCTTCGATGCATTCCTTCATGATTTCGCGGCCATGGCGCGAGTTGGCCAGGCCTGCGGCAAGGATCTCGCCCAGCGGCGAATCGGCGCGCAGGGCCTTGAGCTTGTCACTGGTGAGCTGTTTGTCCTTGATCCACATCCACACCTGGCCCAGCAGGTGCGGTGGCGTGACCCGGCTGGCGCGCAAGGTCCAGAGACGCTCGGCGACGATCGCCATGGCAGCGATGGAACTCAGAATGATCGGCAGCATCATCCAGCCACCGGACTTGACCAATTCCCACACAGTAAGCATCCCCTCGAAAAAGTCCGCCACTTTACCATAGGACCCCAGGGGGCTCATCTGCCGAAGGTCGTCATCTCGGTTCACGCCAGAAACGCCGCTGGGCACGCAACCCCTCAGGCTCGCCGAACACACCCAGGCGCAGGCGCAAGGCACCGTGGTCGACATTGTCATAGGCCTGAATACCGTGCGTCCGATAGCGCGCCATGACCTCCGGATGCGGATGCCCGAAGGCGTTGTAGCGCCCGCGCGAAATCAGCACGCCGCGCGGGGTAGTAGCCTTTAACAAGGCCTCGCTGGAGGAGCTGCGACTGCCGTGATGGGGCGATTGCAACCAGTCGACTGTGGTCGCCTGCCAGTCCCGCGCCCAAGCCCGTTCGCCGCGGGCATCGAGATCGCCGGTGAGCAGCAGTTTTTCGCCATTTGCCTCGACCAGCAGCACACAGGAATCCTGGTTGCTGTCGCCAGCATCCTGCCACTGCCACAGTGAAAAACTCACCCCGTCCCACTGCCAGCGTTCGCCGCTGCTGCACGGCTGCGCTTGCAGCACTTCAGGCAAGGCCGCAGCCTCACCAGCCTGCACCCGCAGCACCGGCAAACCGCGCTGCACGGCGCGGGCGCCCCCGGCGTGATCGGCGTCGGCGTGGCTGAGCAACATCAGGTCGAGCTTGCTTACCCCCAGCTTGCGCAAGCTGGGAAGCACTACCCGCTCGCCCAGATCGAAATCGCCCATGGCCGGGCCGGCGTCATACAACATGGCGTGGTGCCGGGTGCGCAGCACAAAGGCCAGCCCCTGGCCGACATCCAGCTGCCAGACCTCTACCTGCCCCTGCGGCACGCGCTCTCGGGGCGCAAACACCGCCAACAGCAACAATGGCCAGCCCAGCACCCGCATCGGTATGCCGCGCGGCAACAACAGCAGCAATGCCCCCAGGCACACCAGCAACCAGGCCCAGAACGGCAATGGTTCTGGGATCCAGGCCGGTTGCCAAACCGCCACATGCGCCAGCAAGCGAAACAAGCCGTCGAGCAGGCCACCGGCAAGCCACAGCAAGCCTTCCCCCAGAAGCGGCACCGGCAGCAACACGGTGCCGAGCAACGCCATTGGCAACACCGCAAGGCTGATCCACGGCACTGCCAGCAGATTGATCAGCGGCGCCGTCAGGCTCACCGGCAAACCTTGCGCCAGCAGCACCGGCAGCAAGCCGATGGCGATCAACCACTGGGCGCGACTCCAGGCCAGCCAGGGGTTCCAGGCGCCAAGGCGGCCGCTGAAGGTGAAGATCAGAATGGCCACGGCCATGAACGACAGCCAGAAGCCCGGCTGCAAGCTGGCCAATGGTTCCCACAGCAGCACTGCATCGAGCGCCAGCAACAACGGCAGCCCGACACCCAGGTGACGAAAGCGCAGGCGCCAGAGCAGCACCATGGCCATCATCATGCAGGCGCGCTGCACCGGCACCTGAAACCCGGCCAGCAAGCCATAGGCCAGTGCTGCGGCAAAGGCCAGCGCACAGGCCCAAGGCAGCCAGGGTAGCCGTTGCGGCCACCAGCCCAGGCGCGCCAGCCCGGCAATCAAGGCGTATACCAGCCCGGCCAACAGGCCAATATGCTGGCCGGAAATCACCAGCAAGTGCACCGTGCCGGTGGCCTGCAGCGCTTGCCAGTCCTGACGCGCCAAAGCGCCGCCATCGCCGAGTATCAAGGCCACCAGCGCCGCCTCCCGGCCCTGGGCATCAACGCTGAGCAAGCGCTGGCGCAGATCATCCCGCCAGGCCGCCGTTGCCGGCAGCGGCCGCTCGCCGGCCTTGACGCTACCGGTGGCGCCGATACGCCGGGCCAACAAACTGGCCTCCTGGTCCGGGCCGTGAGGATTGAGCAAGCCTGCGGGGCGCTTGAGGCTGACTGCCAAACGCCAGTACTCACCGCTATTGACCGCCGGGCCGCCAAACCAGCTGAGCTGCATGCGCCTTGGCAATTGCCCCCGGCGCGACTCGGCATCGCTCAACTCGAACCTCACCGAGCGCGCGCCCTGCTCCGGCAAGCCAGTAACCCGGCCTTCTATCCACAGGGTACGGCCATCGAACTGCGCCGCCAGACGCTCATCCAACGCCCACTGCGCTGAGACGCACGCCCAGCTCAAGCCCAGCAGAAACAGCCCGGCGGGCCACAGCCGCGTAGGCAGGCAGCAAAGCCCGGCAACTGTCAGCAGGACAAGTGTCCAGACGGGCGGCAAAGCCGGCAGGAACCCGAGGCTGAGCAGCCCGAGTGCAAGCGCCAACATCCCTGTGCGCATAAGCGTGAAGCTCCAGAAGTAAACCACCCCCTGAGGCTTAGATCAGTGACGGCAACCGCTCGCTAAATAATTGTCACAAAGTCTGAATAAGGCACTTTTAGAATCCGTGCATACTGGCACCCTTCAGATTGCCGAGACCCCACATGCCGCGTCGTCTCTTCAAACGCTACATGCCCGATCCGACCAGCATCAGGGAACACAAATCCTTACGCTTTCTCGGCCGGCTGTTGCACGACCCCAACCTCTGGCACCTCAACCGGCATTCGGTTGCGCGCGCCATGGCTGTCGGCCTGTTCGCCGCTTTCATTCCGATTCCGATGCAAATGCTGCTGGCCGCAAGCCTGGCGATCATGGTCCGCGGCAACATGCCGATCGCGGTCAGCCTGGTGTGGCTGACCAACCCGATCACCATGCCGCCGGTGTTCTTCTGCACCTACCAGATGGGCGCCTGGCTGATGCAGATCCCACCACGCACCCTGCCTGAAGAACTGACCTTCGAGTGGATCACCGACCAGCTGTCGACCCTGTGGCAGCCGTTCCTGCTCGGCTCAGTGGTGTGTGGCGTGCTGCTCGGCGCCCTCGCCTACTGCCTGACCATGCTCTACTGGCGCTGGTGGGTCGGCAGGCAGTGGCGCCGGCGCAAGGTCAAACAATCAGGTGCGCATTCCTCGCCCACTGACCAGTAACCGCGCGCAGCCGATATACAGCACTGCCGTGGCGACCAGCATGAAGCTGATGGCGACGCCGATGCGGATGTCCGACACGCCGAGAATGCCGTAGCGGAACGAGTTGACCATGTGCAATACCGGGTTGGCCATCGACACGGTCTGCCAGAACGGCGGCAACAGGGTAATCGAGTAGAACACCCCGCCCAGGTAGGTCAGCGGCGTCAACACGAAGGTCGGGATGATCGAGATGTCATCGAAGTTGCGGGCGAACACGGCGTTGATGAAGCCCAGCAGCGAGAAGATTGTCGCCGTCAGCAGCACCACGACAATGGTCACGCCCAGGTGATGAACCTGCAGGTCGGTGAAGAACAGCGACAGCAAGGTGACGATCACCCCTACCGCCAAGCCGCGCAACACGCCGCCCAGGGTGTAGCCGACGAGGATGGTATGCGGCGACACCGGCGACACCATCAGTTCCTCGATCGAACGCTGGAACTTGCTGCCGAAGAAGCTCGAGACCACGTTGCCGTAGGAGTTGGTGATCACCGACATCATGATCAGCCCCGGGACGATGTACTCCATGTAGGTGAAGCCGCCCATGTCGCCGATCTGCCGGCCGATCAGGTTACCGAAAATCACGAAGTACAAAACCATGGTGATCGCCGGGGGCAGCAGGGTCTGCGGCCAGATCCGGGTAAAACGGCGTACTTCGCGGTAGACGATGGTATTGAGGGCGACCAGGTTGGCGCTCAGTTCCGAACTCATACCGCCACCTTTGCCAGGTTTTTCTCAACCAGGGACACGAACAGCTCCTCGAGACGATTGGTCTTGTTGCGCAGGCTCTGCACCTCGATGTTCTGCAGCGCCAGCTGGCCGAACAGCGCAGTAATGCCCACTTCCTTGTCAACTTGCACTTCCAGGGTGTGCGGGGTGATCAAGCGACACGGATAGCCGACCAGGTTTGGCGCCTGGGGCAGGTCCTGCTTGAGGTCGAGCAGGAAGGTCTCGACATGCAGCTTGCTCAGCAAGGCGCGCATGCTGGTGTTCTCGACGATGGTGCCGTGGTCGATGATGCCGATGTGACGGCACAACTGCTCAGCCTCTTCCAGGTAATGGGTGGTGAGGATGATGGTGATGCCTTTCTGGTTGAGCTCGGTCAAAAAGCTCCACATCGACCGGCGCAGCTCGATATCCACACCCGCGGTCGGCTCGTCGAGGATCAGCAGGCGCGGCTCGTGGATCAGCGCGCGGGCGATCATCAGGCGGCGTTTCATGCCGCCCGACAGCGAGCGCGACGGCACATCGCGCTTGTCCCACAGGCCCAACTGGGTCAGGTACTGCTCGGCCCGCTCCTTGGCGACCTTGGCCGGGATACCGTAGTAACCGGCCTGGGTGACGACAATGTCGAAGGTCTTTTCAAACTGGTTGAAGTTGAACTCCTGCGGCACCACGCCGATGCAGCGCTTGAGCGCGGCGGGCTGGCGATCGAGGTCGTGACCAAAGATGTTGACGCTGCCGCTGGTCTTGTTGACCAGGGTCGAGAGGATGCCGATGGTGGTGGATTTGCCGGCGCCGTTGGGGCCGAGCAAGGCGAAGAAGTCACCTTCGGCGACATCCAGGTCAATGCCCTTTAGGGCCTGTAAACCGTTGCCGTAGGTTTTGGTTAGCTGCCTTATGGACAGAGCAGAACTCATAGCGGGTCGCGTACCAGTGTGGAAGGTTCTAGACGCGGCCGGGCGAGGCCAGCCGCAGTGAATAGGAGCATGGTGCTTGTGCAGACCAGACAAGTACAGTCATGTGTATCGATATTAACTATCAGCTTGACCGCACTTTCCCGGTAACAGTCGATCAGGTCAGCGCCGTCATCACCGCCGCCTGATAGGCCGGACGCTCTTGCAGGCGCTCATACCAGGCGCGCAGGTGGCGCATCTCGGGGCGCTCGATGGGCATCTCGAACCAGGCGTAGGCAAAGCAGCCCAGGGGGATATCGCCCATGCCCAGCTTGTCGCCAGACAAATACGGCTGGCGCGCCAGGGCCTGGTCGGCAATCGACAGCAACTGCGCGCAGGTCTTGTGTGCGGCATTGATTGCCACCCAGTCCTGCTGATCGGCAGGCGTGCGCAGGATGCCCCAGAACAACGGCCGGAACGGCGTGGCCAGGGAGGAAGTAACCCAGTCCATCCACTTGTCGGCCTCGGCACGCTTGCGTGCATCCTGCTCATACCAGCCCGACTCGCAGCCGTACTGCGCCGACAGGTAGCGCACAATGGCATTGGACTCCCACAGCACCAGGCCGTCGTCCTCGATCATCGGCACCAGGCCGTTGGGGTTCAGCGCCCGGTACTGCGGCTCGTTGACCAGGCCGAAGGCGCCACCGGCATCGATCGACTCATACTCCAGACCAAGCTCTGCGGCGCACCACAGTGCTTTCCTGACATTCGACGAATTCTTCCTGCCCCAGATCTTGAGCATGTCGTTTCCCTGATGATTTGGCTGGTCGCCCAGTCTACTCCAGGCGCTCGCGCTGGCAATCGTTTGGCGTGCAGGCGAACTCCTGAGGTCATGTCCTGTCACTGTTCAGACAAGCCGTTTAGCCGATGCGGTCTAAGCTTCGATGGATGGCGAAATGCCCCGATGTTTCACGGAGGAATTCCTATGTTGCTGTTGTGGTTAGTGGTCCTGGTGATCGGCGTGGCTTACCTGGCCCACCGTCGCATCGCCGCCTTGCCGGCGTTGGGCATCGTTGCCCTGTACCTGCTGGCGATGGGCATTTTCAGCCACGCCCCAGGCTGGCTGCTGACGACTTTCTGGCTGCTACTGGCCGCCGTCGCCGCGCCCCTGCTGCTCCCCGACCTGCGCCGCAAAGTGCTCACCGCGCCCCTGTTCGGCTGGTTCCAGCGCACCTTGCCGCCAATGTCGCAGACCGAACGCGAAGCCATCGACGCCGGCACCGTGTGGTGGGACGGCGAGCTGTTCAGCGGCCGACCGGACTGGAACACCCTGCTCGGCTACTCCAAGGCCGAACTCACTGAAGAAGAACAAGCCTTTATCGACGGCCCCACCGAAGAACTCTGCGCCATGGTCAGCGACTGGCAAATTGGCCAGGACCTGGATTTGCCCCCCGCGGCCTGGGAGCACATCAAGAGCCACGGCTTCTTCGCCCTGATCATTCCCAAGGAGTACGGCGGCAAGGGCTTTTCGGCCTACGCCCACTCGCAGGTGGCAATGAAGCTGGCGACCCGCAGCGGCGACCTTGCTTCCACCGTGATGGTGCCCAACTCCCTCGGCCCGGCCGAACTGCTGCTGCACTACGGCACCGACGAGCAGCGCAATCACTACCTGCCGCGCCTGGCCCGCGGCGACGAAATCCCCTGCTTCGCCCTCACCGGTCCGCTGGCCGGCTCCGATGCTGGCGCCATGCCCGACACCGGGATCATCTGCAAAGGCCAGTGGCAAGGCGAGGAAGTCATCGGCCTGCGCCTGAATTGGGAAAAGCGCTACATCACCCTCGGACCGGTCGCGACCCTGCTTGGCCTTGCCTTCAAGGCCTACGACCCCGAACACCTGCTGGGTGATAAAGAAGAACTGGGCATTAGTCTCGCGCTGATTCCCACCGACACCCCCGGCGTCGAAATCGGCAAGCGTCACCTGCCCCTGGGCGCGGCGTTCATGAACGGCCCCAACAGCGGCAAAGATGTGTTCGTGCCGCTGGCCTTTCTCATCGGCGGCCAGGACATGCTCGGCAAGGGCTGGATGATGCTGATGAACTGCCTGTCGGTGGGCCGCTCGATTTCCTTGCCAGCCGTGGGCACTGGTGCAGCCAAGTACACCAGCCTGGTGACCGGCCAGTACGCGCAGATTCGTGAGCAGTTCAACGTGCCGCTGGCGGCCTTCGAAGGTATCCAGGAATCTCTCGCGCGCATTGGCGGCAACGCCTTCCTGATGGACAGTGCGCGACTGCTCACCGCCAAGGCCGTGGACCTGGGCGAAAAACCCTCGGTGCTGTCGGCGATTCTCAAGTACCACCTCACCGAGCGCGGGCGCGAATGCATCCAGCACGCCATGGACGTGCACGGCGGCAAGGGCATCATCATGGGCCCGAACAACTACCTGGGACGCAACTGGCAAGGCGCGCCGATCTTCATCACCGTCGAGGGCGCCAACATCCTCTCGCGCAACCTGATGATCTTCGGCCAGGGGGCGATTCGCTGCCATCCGTTCGTACTCAAGGAAATGGCCCTGGCCGGTCGCGAAGACCACGACCAGGCGCTCAAGGAGTTCGATCACCTGCTGATGCAGCATATTGGTTTTGCCGTCGGTAACGCCGCCAGTACCTTGGTGCTCGGCCTGGGCCTGGGCCATTTCGAGAAAGTCCCGGGCGACGCGTTAAGCCAAGGTTACTTCCGCGCCCTCAATCGCCAGGCGGCGGCGTTCGCCTTGCTCGCCGACCTGTGCATGATGCTCCTGGGCGGCGAACTCAAGCGTCGCGAGCGTTTGTCGGCGCGCCTGGGCGATGTGCTCAGTCATTTGTACCTCAGCTCGGCGGCGCTCAAGCGTTACCACGACCTGAATTCGCCCGAGTACCTGCAACCGCTGCTGCGTTGGGCCCTGGAGGAGAGCCTTGGCCAAGCCGAAAAAGCCCTGGACCGCTTGCTCGACAACTTCCCCAACCGCTTGCTCGGTCGCGCCCTGCGCCTGGTGGTGTTCCCCTTCGGCCGCCGGCATACCGGGCCCAGCGACGAACTGGACGCGGAGATTGCCGAACTGATCGGCCGCGCCAAGGGTGACCCGGCGCTGGAGGAGCTGCTTGCCGGTTGTTATCGGCCGCAAACGGACGGCGATCCGGTTGCCGCCCTGCAACAGGCCTGCGATTTACTCAGCGCCGGCGCGCCGCTGCGTAAAAAACTGCACCAGGCCGTCAAGAGTGGCCAGGTTGACCCTGCGCCAGGCGAGTCGATTATCGACGCGGCGCTGCACGCTGGCGTGCTGCAAGCCAGTGAAGCGCAAAGCCTGCATGCCGCTGAGTCGGCACGCCGGCGGGTGATCGATGTCGATGCCTTCGACAAGGAGCAACTGCTACCGGCCGACGGCAAGATTCGCTAAGGGCCGGGACATCGGGCGCCGAGAGCCGTATACTCCCGCGCCCGTTTTTGCTCAAGAGGACTGCCTGCATGGCTACCGATCGCCTGGAATACCATCTCGCCCTGCTCACCCACCTGCGCACCATCCTGGTTGCCCTGGGCGAAGCCGAGCAGGTGCCGGAAGAAAGCCACGCGTTGTTTCTGGAGCGCTTCGACGATCTGATGCTGCAACTGCCCGTCGACCCGGAAAGCACCTATCTTGGCCAGGACCTGATGTGCCAGGTCATCCAGCGTTATCCACAGGTCGCGCACCTGGTACCGCGCGACCTGCTGTGGTTCTTTGGCGGCGACTGCCTGCACTTCATGCCGGAGAACGAACTGGACATGTACCAGGAACTGGAAGAGCGCCGCTTCGAGGCCGAGCAGAATGATGAACCCTTCGACTGGAACCAGGAAAAACAGCTGCTGAGCATGTCGGACGACGACAGCAAGCATTAAGCGATGAAGCTGCGCAGGGCTGACAACAGCCCTGCCGCACGCAGACAGCGGATAAAATCGAGACGAAAAAAAACGCCGTTCAAACGAACGGCGTTTCTTTATTTGGAGCGGGAAACGAGACTCGAACTCGCGACCCCGACCTTGGCAAGGTCGTGCTCTACCAACTGAGCTATTCCCGCAAATTTGTAGCGACCGGCCGGACCGGCAAGAACAAGCACTGACGCCCTTGTTCCATCACTACAGCGTTATCAAACGCTGGAGCACCATATTTGGAGCGGGAAACGAGACTCGAACTCGCGACCCCGACCTTGGCAAGGTCGTGCTCTACCAACTGAGCTATTCCCGCAAAAATGGCGTCCCCTAGGGGACTCGAACCCCTGTTACCGCCGTGAAAGGGCGGTGTCCTAGGCCACTAGACGAAGGGGACGACGCCCGAAACATGCAATGCATGCTTCAGTTACCAACTCAAACCATAAAGATCTGACGCTGGGTTTTTACAAGCCCTGCCGTTAAGCAAAGCCTTTGTAAACTGGAGCGGGAAACGAGACTCGAACTCGCGACCCCGACCTTGGCAAGGTCGTGCTCTACCAACTGAGCTATTCCCGCATTGGCGTCCCCTAGGGGACTCGAA
The DNA here is from genome assembly GCF_044743505.1 of Pseudomonas sp. NPDC087612. Taxonomy (NCBI): domain Bacteria; kingdom Pseudomonadati; phylum Pseudomonadota; class Gammaproteobacteria; order Pseudomonadales; family Pseudomonadaceae; genus Pseudomonas; species Pseudomonas sp. NPDC087612. The sequence continues at coordinate 303,515 of NZ_JBIUWO010000008.1, read as the reverse complement.
CCCCTGTTACCGCCGTGAAAGGGCGGTGTCCTAGGCCACTAGACGAAGGGGACACGCTACAACATTCACTCCCTGCCGCGTTCCGCTGTGTGCTTTACGCTGCAAGTGGCGCGCATTCTAGGGATGCTTTGATAAGCCGTCAACCCCTCTGTATAAATTTATTTAAATCAATGACTTCCCGGCGCTTTGCAGCCTTGCGCCAGGGCAACGCGCGCCTGAGGCTTGACGATTATTTTCTGACGCCCTACCCGCCTTCGGCCCAGCAGCCACGGTGATCTACCAGCAAAAGGCCATCAATCGCCCCCGGGCAACCGCCAAACAGCTCTATCCGGCTAAAAGCTTAGCCACTACACTCAAACAGTAAATCATCCTGTATGAGGCGTTAACGGTGACACCACTTCTGATCACCCTGCTTATAGTAGCGGGGATCGCGTTATTGATCGTGATCGGCTACCTGAACAACGTGGTCGAGAACAACAAGCTCGAGCGTGCCCGGCTGAAGATCGAGCTGGCCGAACGTTTGCGCCGTTGTGGCGAAATCACCGAAACCTTTCCTGGCCAGTTGATGACCCCGGCCCTCAAGTTGCTGTTGACCCGCCTGGAACTCAACCTCAACCAGCGCCAGTTGGCCCTGGACAAGCACAGCCGCGATATTCGCGCACGGATCGCCGAACTCGAAGGGCTGATTGCCAAAGGTGAAGCACTGCCGGTGAACAACCCGCCGATGCCGATCCAGACCGAAGCCCGGGCCAAGGATGTGCGTTTTTTGCTGGAAGGCATGCACAACCAGATCACCCGCGCCGCCCAGGAAGGCTTCCTGCCGACCAACGAGGCCAAGTACTGGGTCAAGGAAATTCGCCACATCCTGGTGCTGCTGCACATCGAGTTCTTCAACAACCTCGGCCAGCAGGCGCTGCAACAGAACCAGCCGGGGCACGCGCGCCTGGCCTTCGAGCGTGGCGTGCAATACCTGCGCAAGCAGCCTGACCCGGTGATTTACCGCGAACAACTGGAATACATGGAGAAGCTGCTGGCCCGCGCCAATGCCCAGGTGTTGAGCCAGCTGGAACCGGCCGAGGACGAAACCAACGCCCTGACCGAAGGCCTGAAGACCGACACCACCGAAGACTGGAAGAAAAAGGTCATCTACGACTGAGTTCTAATTGACCCAATCGCCGGCAAGGCCGGCTCCCACAAGGTTCGCTACATACAAGACCTGTGAGAGCTGGCCTTGCCAGCGATCGAGTGCAAAGCGCTCGTCAGCAATCGGTCAGTCGCAGGAAAATCCCTGCCAAACGCTCCAGCCCCGCCTGATCCCCTTCACTGAAACGTGCAAGCTTAGGGCTGTCGAGGTCCAGCACGCCAATCAACCGGCCATCCTTTACCAGCGGAATCACCAGCTCGCTGTTCGATGCACTGTCGCAGGCAATGTGCCCGGGAAACGCGTGCACATCTTCCACCCGCTGGGTTTCCCGGCTGGCCGCAGCCGCGCCGCACACACCACGCCCGAACGGGATGCGCACGCAGGCCACCTGCCCCTGGAATGGCCCCAGCAGCAGTTGCTCGTTGCGATTGAGGTAGAAGCCGGCCCAGTTCAGGTCTTCGACCTGACTGTAGAGAAACGCCGAAAACTGCGCGGCGTTGGCGATGAAGTCACGCTCATCGGCCAGCAGGGCTTCCAGTTGTGCCGCCAGCAGACCGTAGCCTTCGAGGCCGGCGCCGGTAGCGTTGAGGTCGATCATGATTTTTGCTCCAACAGTTTCAGTCCCACCCAGTAACGGGCGAACTGGTAGGCACAACGGCCGTTACGGTTGCCGCGACCGGTTGCCCAGCGCACGGCGAGAATGTCCAGCTCCTCGTCGCGGCGCCAGGCCAGGCCAGCGCTCTGCGCCAGCTGGGTAATCCAGTGCTCGACCACATTGAGGAAATGCTCCTGGGTGAAGGGGTAGAACGACAGCCACAGGCCGAAGCGGTCAGACAGGGCAATTTTGTCCTCCACCGCTTCGTTGGGATGCAGCTCGCCGTCGACCATCTTCCAGTTTTCGTTGTCGCTCTGTTTTTCCGGCACCAGGTGGCGGCGGTTCGAGGTGGCATACAGCAGCACGTTATCCGGCGCCTGTTCGAGCGAGCCGTCGAGTACGCTCTTGAGCACCCGGTAGTCGCCCTCCCCGGCTTCGAACGAGAGGTCATCGCAAAACAACACGAAGCGTTGCGGCAGTTTCTGCAGTTGCTCGACCACCCGCGGCAGGTCGGCCAGGTGATCGCGCTCGATTTCGATCAGGCGCAGGCCGGCTTCGGCATGCTCGGCCAGCAGTGCGCGCACCAGCGACGACTTGCCGGTACCGCGCGAGCCCCACAGCAATGCGTGGTTGGCCGGCATGCCATCGAGAAACTGGCGGGTGTTGCGCCCCAGTTGCTCGCGCTGCTGGTCGACGCCGATCAGGTCGGACAGGCGCATGTCGAGGCTGACCTGCAGCGGCAGCAGGTAGCCGCTGCGACCATCGCGCTGCCAGCGCGCAGCCAGGCATTGCGACCAGTCGATGCTCGGGCGTGGCGCCGGCAACAGGGGCTCAAGGCGCGCAAGTACGGTTTCGGCGCGCTCCAGAAAAGCATTCAAACGTGAGTCCACAAGAATTCCTCAAGACAGATGCAAGGACAAAAGCACAGCTGAATGTGTGACAGGGCGTGCCAGCAGCCGGGACTGATCGGCTATGCTTGCGCAGCGCACGGAACGTGAAACTGGCTCGGGACTCATGGATATCAAGTTCACCAATCGCCTGTCCTACAAGCAAGCCCGGCTGACGGTCCTGGTCGGCTTCATCCTGGGTACATTGCTCAGTCTCATCCAGATCGGTATCGATTATGCCAGTGAAGACGCCTCCATCAACCGCGAGATGCAGGCGCTGCTGCAAATCAGCCATAACCCGGCTTCGCGCATCGCCTATAACATCGATGCCGAACTGGCCCAGGAACTGACCCGCGGGCTGCTGCAATCGCCGGCGATCACCCGCGCCTGGCTGATCGACAACAACGACACCGTCCTCGCCGATGTTCAGCGCCCACGCCAGGAAAGCAGCTACCGGCTGATCAGCGATTTCCTCTTCGGCGAATCGCGCCAGTTTCGCGACCAGCTGTTTCTCAGCCATATGCCCGACGAATACCTCGGCACCCTGTACCTGGACGTCGATACCTTTGCCTTTGGCAGCCGCTTTCTCAAGCGCGCCGAAGTCACCCTGCTCAATGGCTTTGTGCGCAGCCTGGTCCTGACCGGGATTCTTCTCGGCCTGTTCTACATCATGCTGACCCAGCCGCTAGTGCGGGTGATCAGCGCCCTGAGCAACAGTGATTCGCGCAACCCGGCGCAGTCCAAACTGTCGTTTCCACCCGGCCACGAGCAGGACGAAATCGGCGTGCTGGTCAAGGTCGCCAACCAGCAGTTCGTCAGCATGGCCACCGAGATCCAGCAGCGGCGCAACGCCGAAAACCGCCTGACCGACTACCTCAACGAGCTGGAGAACATCGTCTCGGCGCGCACCAACGAGCTCAAGGCCAGCAACACTCGCCTCAGCCAGTCCAACGAAGAACTCGAAGACGCCCGGCGCCGCGCCCTGGACATGGCCCAGGCACGCGCGGCCTTTCTGGCCAACATGAGCCACGAGATTCGCACCCCGCTCAATGGCCTGCTGGGGATGATCGCGCTGTCACTGGACAGCCCGCTCAATGCCGAGCAGCGCCAGCAGCTGTCGATTGCCCACGACTCGGGCAAGGTTCTGGTCGAGCTGCTCAACGATATTCTCGACCTGTCCAAGTTCGATGCCGGGCAACTGGAGCTTGAACGCATTCCCTTCGACCTCGGCGCGCTGGTCGAAGACACCGCCAACCTGCTGTCGCAGAACGCCGCGCCCAGTGTCGAGCTGACCTGCCTGATCGACCCGCAGTTTCCCTCGATGGTGCTCGGCGACCCGACACGGGTACGGCAGATTGTCAGCAACCTGCTGTCCAACGCCTTGAAGTTCACTCGCTTTGGCCGTGTCGATGTGCGCCTTTGCAGCTACGCCGGCGGCGTTCGCCTGGATGTCTGCGACACCGGCATCGGCATCCCCAGCGAAGCCCAGGTAAGGATCTTTCAGCCCTTCACCCAGGCCGGCGCCGGTATCACCCGCCAATACGGCGGTACCGGCCTGGGCCTGGCGCTGACCAATAACCTCTGCGAAGCCATGCAAGGGCGCCTGAGCATCAGTTCCGAAGCCGGCTTCGGCAGCCAGTTCAGCGCCGAGCTGCCATTGCCCAGCCATACCGCGGCGGTGCCCGCGCAACCTTTGCATGGCAGCGTTGCGGCCATCAGCAATGCCAGCAGCGGCCTGGCCGAACTGCTGCAGACACTGCTGCCCGGCTGGGGCCTGGACTACCAGCGCTACGACACGCCAGAGCAACTCAAGGACGCGACCCCGGACCTGCTGATCACCGACGACCTGGATTGCCTGTTCAGTTTGCGTCCGCAGATCAGTGCGCCAATCCTGCTGGTTACCGCCTATGGCAATTTCCTGCCCGGCGAACAGGCCGCGCACCTGGCGCCCTTGCAGCAGCAGGCCCGACCGCTGGCCCGCAACGCCCTGTATCAGACACTGCGGCGCACCCTGCACGGCGCCGACCACATCAACCAGTCACCGCTTGGCGGCGCCTCGCACAGCGAACGCCGTGCACGCATCCTGCTGGTCGAGGACAACCCGGTGAACCAGTTGGTGGCCAAGGGTATGCTGGCCAAGCTCGGCTGTGAGGTCAGCGTCGCCGCCCATGGCGCCGACGCCCTCGAACAGCTGGAGCAGTCACCCTTCGACCTGGTGCTGATGGACTGCAACATGCCGGTGATGGACGGCTATGAGGCCAGCCGGCGGATCCGCCAGAGCGGGCGCTGGCCGGACCTGCCGATCGTCGCCCTGACCGCCAACGCCATGCCCGAAGAGCGCGAACGCTGCCGGGCTGCGGGGATGAGCGACTACCTGGCCAAGCCGTTTCGCCGCGAGGAATTGCTGGCGCTGATCGATCACTGGGTGCCGTTGACGGCTACCTGAGCAGTTTCTCGATCGAACCGGCCAAGGCGTCTGGCTTGGTGCTTGGAGCATAGCGGGTGACCTTGCCGGTGGCCGGGTCGAGCAGGAACTTGGTGAAGTTCCACTTGATGCCTTCGGAGCCGAACAGCCCTGGGGCGCGCTTTTTCAGCTCGACGAACAGCGGATGGGCTCCGGCGCCGTTGACTTCGATTTTGCGAAACAACGGGAAGCTGACCCCAAACTTGAGCTCGCAGAACTGCGCAATCTCGCTCGCATCGCCCGGCTCCTGCTTGCCGAACTGGTTGCAGGGAAAGCCCAGCACCACCAACCCCTGCTCGCGGTAACGTTGCCAGAGCTGCTCCAGGCCCTTGTATTGCGGGGTAAATCCGCACTGGCTGGCGGTGTTGACCACCAGTACTGCCTTGGCCGGGTAATCGGCCAGGGCTTTTTGCTCACCGGTCAGGGTAATGCAGGGAATCTTCAGCATTGCGTCGGCCATGACCTTGCTCCTTTGTCAGCGTGGCACCAGGTCCAGGCAGACCGAGTTGATGCAGTAGCGTAGCCCGGTCGGCGGCGGACCGTCGGGAAATACGTGGCCCAGGTGGGCGTCGCACTTGGCGCAGGTGACTTCGGTACGAATCATGCCGTGGGAGGTATCGCGAATTTCGATCATCGCGCTGTCGGCAATCGGCTCATAGAAGCTAGGCCAGCCGCACCCGGAATCAAATTTGCTGCTCGAATCGAACAGCGGCTCGTTGCAGCAGATGCAATGGTAGACGCCGTCGGTCTTGGTGCCGTTGTATTTGCCGCTGAACGGCCGCTCGGTGCCCTTCAGGCGGCACACGTTGTACTGCTCGGGGTCGAGCATGGCGCGCCATTCTTCAAGGGTTTTCGCGAGTTTTTCCATCATCAGGCCTCATCTGTCCAAAAACCCCGCGCCATGGCTTTTCCACAGGGCGGGCGGCACGTATATTATTGCGCCTCATCAGACATCAGTCTGGCACCCGCGTCATACGCATTTCAAACGTTTTCACAGCGCAATGCGCGGCGATCTTTTCTAATCGGGATCACATCATGCAGGTCAGCAAATCGAACAAGCTCGCCAATGTCTGCTATGACATTCGCGGCCCGGTGCTCAAGCACGCCAAACGCCTGGAAGAGGAAGGCCATCGCATCCTCAAGCTGAACATCGGCAACCCGGCGCCCTTTGGTTTCGAGGCGCCGGACGAGATCCTCCAGGATGTGATCCGCAACCTGCCGACCGCCCAGGGTTACAGCGACTCCAAGGGCCTGTTCAGCGCGCGCAAGGCGGTGATGCAGTACTACCAGCAAAAACAGGTAGAAGGTGTCGGTATCGAAGACATCTACCTGGGCAACGGCGTCTCCGAGCTGATCGTGATGTCGATGCAGGCGCTGCTCAACAATGGCGACGAAGTGCTGATCCCGGCCCCGGACTACCCGCTGTGGACCGCCGCGGTGAGCCTGGCCGGCGGCAACCCGGTGCACTACCTGTGCGACGAGCAGGCCGACTGGTTCCCGGACCTGGACGACATCAAGGCCAAGATCACCTCCAACACCAAGGCCCTGGTGATCATCAACCCGAACAACCCGACCGGCGCGGTGTACTCGCGCGAACTGCTGCTGGGCATGCTCGAGCTGGCCCGCCAGCACAACCTGGTGGTGTTCTCCGACGAGATCTACGACAAGATCCTCTATGACGAAGCCGTGCACATCAGCACCGCCTCGCTGGCCCCGGACCTGCTCTGCCTGACCTTCAACGGCCTGTCCAAGTCCTACCGGGTGGCGGGCTTCCGCTCCGGCTGGCTGGCCATCTCCGGGCCCAAGCATCACGCCATGAGCTACATCGAAGGCATCGACATGCTGGCCAACATGCGCCTGTGTGCCAACGTGCCGAGCCAGCACGCGATCCAGACCGCCCTGGGCGGCTACCAGAGCATCAACGACCTGGTACTGCCACAAGGCCGCCTGCTTGAGCAGCGCAACCGCACCTGGGAGCTGCTCAACAGCATCCCCGGGGTCAGCTGCGTCAAGCCGATGGGCGCGCTGTATGCGTTCCCGCGCATCGACCCGAAAGTCTGCCCGATCCACAACGACGAGAAGTTCGTCCTCGACCTGCTGCTGTCGGAAAAGCTGCTGATCGTCCAGGGCACTGCCTTCAACTGGCCGTGGCCGGATCACTTCCGCGTCGTGACCCTGCCACGGGTCGACGACCTCGAGCAGGCCATTGGCCGCATCGGAAACTTCCTGAAGACATATCAGCAGTAACCTACTGCGCATATGGAAACGTCTGCGCCGCCCTCGGCGCAGACCTTTCAGACCCAGCATTCAGCCCTTACATCACCCGCCGCTCTGGCGTGCGGGTTGCTGGAATTCGTCTGTAATAAAGGCAAGTACACAGTTTGAAATAGTCGCCCGGTTGAATCACTGCAGCGCGCACCTTATATACCCCGCATACGTGACACTTTTATCCGTCAGGAGAACGTAACAACCATGATGCGCATCTTACTGTTTGTGGCCACCAACCTCGCGGTTGTGCTGATTGCCAGCATTACCCTGAGCCTGTTTGGCTTCAACGGGTTCATGGCGGCCAACGGGGTTGACCTCAAACTCGACCAGCTGCTGATTTTCTGCGCGGTGTTCGGTTTTGCCGGCTCGCTGATCTCGCTGTTCATCTCCAAGTGGATGGCGAAGATGAGCACCGGCACCCAGATCATCAGCCAACCGCGCACCCGCCACGAACAATGGCTGCTGCAGACCGTCGAGGAACTGTCCCGCGAAGCCGGCATCAAGATGCCCGAAGTGGGTATCTTTCCGGCCTACGAGGCCAACGCCTTCGCCACCGGCTGGAACCGCAACGACGCCCTGGTAGCGGTCAGCCAGGGCCTGCTCGAGCGCTTCTCGCCCGATGAAGTGCGCGCCGTACTGGCTCACGAGATCGGCCACGTGGCCAACGGCGACATGGTCACCCTTGCCCTGGTGCAAGGCGTGGTCAACACCTTCGTGATGTTCTTTGCCCGCATCATCGGCAACTTCGTCGACAAGGTGATCTTCAAGAACGAAGAAGGCCAGGGTATCGCCTACTACATCGCGACCATCGTCGCCGAACTGGTACTGGGCATCCTGGCCAGCATCATCGTCATGTGGTTCTCGCGCAAACGCGAGTTCCGCGCCGACGAAGCCGGCGCCCGCCTGGCCGGCACCAACGCGATGATCGGCGCCCTGCAGCGCCTGCGCTCGGAACAAGGTGTGCCGGTGCACATGCCCGACACCCTCAACGCCTTCGGCATCAACGGCGGCCTCAAGCAGGGCCTGGCCGGCCTGCTAATGAGCCACCCGCCGCTGGAAGAGCGCATCGAAGCCCTGCGCCGTCGCGGCTGATCGGTAGCAGCAATAAAAAAGGGCGACTTCGGTCGCCCTTTTGCATTTCAGCGCTGCAGGCGGTACACCCGCTCAAATAGCATCGGCACCCCGGCCTGAACGAACTTCGGGCTCTCGGCGAGAATATCCCGCGCCTCAAGCTCATGCGGCTGCCAGTCAGCGAACAGTTGCCGCACCTGGGCATCAACCACCGCAAAGGGCGGGCCCGGCAGCAGGGCCTGGTCGTAATCCAGGGTGATCACCAGCCCCCGACACCCGGACCCCAGATAGCCACTGAGCAGCGCGGCATAGCGCTGGCGCAACGCAGGCGGCAAGGCAATCACTGCGGCCCGGTCATACAGCGCGGTGCAGTCGGCGATATCCTCGGCGCTCAGGGCGAAGAAATCACCACACCACAGCTGCAGGTTGCCACTGCGATAGGTCTTGAACGCGCCCCGCTGGCCGACTTCGGGCGTCAACCGCTGTTCGTTGAAGAAATCCTCCACCGCCCGCTGGGACAGCTCGATGCCGAGCACCTGATGGCCCTGCCCGGCCAGCCAGGCCAGGTCGAGGCTTTTGCCACACAACGGCACCAGCACCTTGCTGCCAGGCGCCAGGCCCAGGCTGGGCCAGTACTGTTGCAGGTCGCCGTTGACCTGGCGCTGGTGAAAGCCGATCTGGTTATCTGCCCAACGCTTGTGCCAGAACTCTGCCTGCATGGCATACCTCGAATTATTCGATCAGATTATGCGAAAACTTATATTGGAATCAGATCAATGATCTGCCGGAAGATGGGCCCATCTTAACCGCCAGGACCCTTTCCATGCTGCCCAGCCTGTTTATTTCTCACGGCTCGCCCATGCTCGCCCTCGAGCCCGGTGCCAGCGGCCCGGCCCTGACGCGCCTGGCCGCAGAGCTACCGCGGCCCAAAGCCATCGTGGTGGTCTCGGCGCACTGGGAGAGCCGCGAGCTGTGGGTCAGCAGCCACCCGCAACCAGAAACCTGGCATGACTTCGGTGGCTTTCCTGCCGCCCTGTATGCCGTGCAGTACCCCGCTCCTGGCGAGCCGGCACTGGCCGAGCGCTTGATCGGCCTGCTGGGCGATGCCGGGCTAGCCGCGCGCCTCGACCCCAAGCGCCCGCTTGATCATGGCGTGTGGGTGCCGCTGTCGCTGATGTACCCGGCAGCCGACATCCCCGTAGTACAGGTGTCTCTGCCAAGTCAGATGGGCCCGCAGTTGCAGGAGCAGGTGGGCAAGGCGCTGGCGCAATTGCGCGAGGACAACATCCTGCTGATTGGCTCGGGGAGCATTACCCACAACCTGCGCGAGCTCGACTGGCAGGCTGGGCCGGAAAGCGTCGAGCCCTGGGCCCTGGCGTTTCGCGACTGGATAATCGACAAGCTGGTAGCCGATGACACCCCCGCCTTGCACGACTACCGCCAGCAGGCGCCGTTTGCCGTGCGCAATCATCCCAGTGATGAGCACCTGTTGCCGCTGTATTTCGCCCGGGGTGCGGGCGGACGATTCGGGATTGCCCATCAGGGGTTTACGCTGGGGGCGCTGGGGATGGATATTTACCGGTTCGACTGATCAGCATTGCGACCGCTTCGCGCTCGATCGCCGGCAAGCCCGGCTCCCACAGGGCCAGTGTGCATAGGCCAAAAAAAATCCCCGAACCAGTCGGGGATTTTTTTATCGCTCGCGGATCAGTCTTCGCGGTAGCGGCGCAGCTTCAGCTGCTTGCCGGCAACACGAGTGTCCTTGAGCTTGGTCAGCAGACGCTCCAGACCTTCCTCCGGCAGCTCGACCAGGCTGAAGCTGTCGCGCACCTGGATGCGGCCGATCGCTTCGCGGGCCAGGCCGCCTTCGTTGAGGATCGCGCCCAGCAGGTTCTTGGCAGCGATACCGTCACGCGCGCCCAGCGCGGTACGGCAACGCGCACGACCTTCGCCCAGCGGCATGGGTGCACGACGCTCACGCTCGCCACGCTCTGGACGATCGCCAGTGCGCTCACGCGGGGTGTAGGTCGGAACCAGCGGCTGCTCTTTCTCGACCGCTTCCAGGGTCAGGGCCTGACCGTTGGTAGCCTTGCGCAGCAGGGCAGCGGCCAGGGCACGCGGGCTGCAACCGATGTCGGCGGTCAGGCGATCAAGCAGATCACCGTGGGTCGACTCAGCGTCAGCAACCAGCGGCGCCAGGCTGTTGGTCAGCTTCTTGATGCGCGCATCGAGAACGGCCTGGGCGTTCGGCAGGCGAACTTCAGCAACCTTCTGACCGGTAACACGCTCGATCACCTGCAGCATGCGACGCTCGCGCGGGGTAACCAGCAGCAGCGCACGGCCTTCGCGACCGGCACGGCCGGTACGGCCGATACGGTGAACGTAGGACTCCGGGTCGTACGGCATGTCGACGTTGAACACGTGAGTGATGCGCGGTACGTCCAGACCACGGGCAGCGACGTCGGTAGCGACGACGATGTCCAGGCGGCCATCTTTGAGCGAGTCGATGACGCGCTCACGCTGGTTCTGGGCAATGTCACCGTTCAGCGCAGCGGCTTTGTAGCCTTTGGCTTCGAGGGCGCTGGCCAGGTCCAGGGTGGCTTGCTTGGTACGCACGAAGGCGATCAGCGCGTCGAACTCTTCCACTTCCAGCAAACGCAGGACAGCAGAAACCTTCTGGTCGGCGTGGACCATCAGGTGGGCTTGTTCGATAGCGGTAACGGTCTGGGTCTTGCTCTGGATCTTGACGTGCTTCGGCTCGCGCAGGTGGCGCTCGGCGATGGCACGGATGGATGCAGGCAGGGTGGCCGAGAACAGTACGGTCTGACGGCTTTCCGGCATGGCCTTGAAGATCACTTCGAGGTCATCCATGAAGCCCAGCTTGAGCATTTCGTCGGCTTCGTCGAGCACCAGGTGGTTGACGGTTGCCAGGACTTTCTCGTCGCGACGCAGGTGGTCGCACAGACGGCCCGGGGTAGCAACGACGATTTGCGCGCCGTTACGGATAGCTTTCAGTTGTGGGCCCATCGGGGCACCACCGTATACGGCCACCACGGTTACGCCCGGCATTTGCTTGGCGTAGGTTTCAAAAGCGGTGGCTACTTGCAGCGCCAACTCACGGGTTGGCGCCAGGATCAGGGCTTGCGGCTCGCGCTTGCTCGGGTCGATGCGGTGCAGGATTGGCAGAGCGAAGGCAGCGGTTTTACCGGTGCCGGTCTGCGCCTGACCGATCATGTCGTGACCAGCGAGAATAATCGGGATCGATTGCTGCTGAATGGCGGACGGCTCTTCGTAGCCGGTAGCCAGCACTGCAGCAACAATGCTCGGATGAAGTTCGAGAGCGGCGAAGCCGCCGGTTTCCTGGGTCATGGGTCTGCCTCTAAGTGCATCCGCAAAGACCCATGCTCCAAAGCTGCACATGCCTTGTAAGACCCGAAGGTCACCCTGGCAGCTTTGTCGGCGGGGATTTGCGAAAACGATTGAAGAAAAAAAGGAACGTCAAGGAGAGTCCGCAGTGCGGACGCGCAGCCGAAGCTGGCTTCGGGGAATTGCACACCTTAAACGAGGTCCGGTGAAAGACCGGCGCGTACTATACCTGAATTCGCCATTCACGGGAGATTTTTTTCATGAAACACGCCAGCGCCAGGCCACGTAACGGCGGGCCCGGAAAGTGGACGACACTGGCGGCTGAATCGATTTTCCGCCAGTGACACAGTGACGCGCCTCAGGACGCCGGGCGAATCGCACCGATCAGCGGTTGCAACGAGTAGCCCAGTTGCGGCGCCAGCGCCTCGGCCCGCGCGGTCAGGCCCGGCAGATCGAGCTGCTGGTCGAGGTCAGCCGGGACCATGAGGATCACATTGCCCTCCTTGACCGGCAATTCCCAATAGTGGCGATGATAAAGGCCGCGCAGCAGCGCCGCACCCAACGGCTTGCCGTCGTCGCTGGCCCACTGGTTGATCACCAGCCAGCCACCAGGGTTCAGGCGCTTCTGGCAGTTTTCCAGAAAACTCCAGGCCAGGTGCGCGACCCCCGGGCCGTGGTCGGTGTAGAGGTCGACGAAGATCAGGTCGGCGGATTCGGCCGTCTCCAGCAGCTCCATGGCATCGCCGATACGAATGTACAGGCGCGGGTCGTCATCCAGGCCCATGTACTCGATGGCCAGGCGCGGTACATCCGGGCGCAACTCGATGGCTTCGACGTCTTCCAGCGGCAGGAACTTCAGGCAGGCCTGGGTCAGGGTGCCGGCACCGAGCCCCAGGAACAACGCGCTCTCGGGCTCGGCGTGAGCCAGCGCGCCGATCAGCATGGCACGGGTGTAGTCGTACTCCAGCCAGCTCGGGTCGGCGGTGAACACGCAACTCTGCTCGATCGCCTCGCCAAATTCGAGAAAGCGATAGTCGTCGACTTCCAGCACGCTGATGGTGCCGTACTGGTCCTGCACCTGGGCCAGCAGTCGCTCTACCCGTTCCACTGTCATGCTGTCTCCCGGCAGACGCCGCCGTATCGCGCAAAAAACCGCCATTGTCTGTCAATAGCGCCAGTGCAACAAGGCATGCGCCACCTGTTAACATGGCAGACAGCCCCTTTCCGACCAGATCGAGCCCGCAATGAACCACCCCTGGAGTCCTGACAGCTGGCGCGCCCTGCCGATCCAGCAGCAACCAAGCTACCCCGATGCCGCCCATCTGCTCAAGGTCGAGCAGACCCTGGCCAGCTATCCGCCGCTGGTGTTCGCCGGTGAAGCGCGGGAGCTGCGCCGCCAGTTTGCCGAAGTCACCCAGGGCCGGGCCTTCCTGCTCCAGGGCGGTGATTGCGCCGAAAGCTTCGCCGAGTTTTCCGCAGCCAAGATTCGCGACACCTTCAAGGTCCTGTTGCAAATGGCCATTGTCATGACCTTCGCCGCCGGCTGCCCGGTGGTCAAGATCGGGCGCATGGCCGGGCAATTCGCCAAGCCGCGCTCGGCGGGCGACGAGACCATTGGCGGCGTCACCCTGCCGGCCTACCGTGGCGACATCGTCAACGGCATCGGTTTCGACGAAAAAAGCCGGATCCCCGACCCGGAGCGCCTGCTGCAGGCCTACCACCAGTCCACCGCCAGCCTCAACCTGCTGCGCGCCTTTGCCCAGGGCGGCTTTGCCGACCTGCACCAGGTGCACAAGTGGAACCTGGACTTCATCGCCAACTCGGCGCTGGCAGAAAAATACAGCCAGCTGGCCGACCGCATCGACGAAACCCTGGCATTCATGCGCGCCTGCGGCCTGGACAGCTCGCCACAGCTGCGAGAAACCAGCTTCTTCACCGCCCACGAAGCGCTGCTGCTGAACTACGAAGAGGCCTTTGTACGCCGCGACAGCCTGACCAACGACTACTATGACTGCTCGGCGCACATGCTCTGGATCGGCGATCGCACCCGTCAGCTCGATGGCGCCCACGTCGAGTTCCTGCGCGGGGTGAACAACCCGATCGGGGTCAAGGTCGGGCCAAGCATGAACACCGAAGAGCTGATCCGCCTGATCGACGTGCTCAACCCCAGCAACGACCCCGGCCGCCTCAACCTGATCGTGCGCATGGGCGCCGACAAGGTCGGCGAACACCTGCCGGCGCTGATCCGCAGCGTCGAGCGCGAAGGCCGCCAGGTGCTGTGGAGTTCCGACCCGATGCACGGCAACACCATCAAGGCCAGCAGCGGCTACAAGACCCGCGATTTCGCCCAGATCCTCAGCGAGGTCAAGCAGTTCTTCCAGGTGCACCAGGCCGAAGGCAGCCATGCCGGTGGTATCCATATCGAGATGACCGGGCAGAACGTCACCGAATGCATCGGCGGCGCACGCCCCATCACCGAAGACGCCCTCTGCGACCGCTACCACACCCATTGCGACCCGCGAATGAATGCCGATCAGTCGCTGGAGCTGGCGTTCCTGATCGCCGAAACCCTCAAGCAAGTGCGTCGCTAACGCGGCCAGCGGCCAGCGCCACGCGCAAGCGTGCGGCGCTGGCGCGCGGGCAGTGCAACTGCACCTCGGCCAGGCCCAGCCAACTGGCCATGCGCTGCAGGTTGTCGGCCAGGGCCTGCATGCCCGCGTCATCCAGCCCCGGCTGCTCTTCGTGCACCGCGTGGATTGCCAGGCAGTCATTGGCACGCTCGGCGCGCAGGTCGACCCGCGCGGCAATGCGTTCGTTGTGCAAAAACGGCAACACGTAATAGCCGTACACGCGCTTGGGCGCCGGCGTGTAGATCTCCAGGCGGTAACGAAAGTCAAACAGCCGCTCGGTGCGCTCACGCGCCCAGACCAGCGAGTCAAAGGGTGAAAGCAAGGCGCTGCTGCTCACTTTGCGCGGCACCTTTGGCGCCTCCAGGCAATACGCCGCTTGCGTCCAGCCCTGTACCGCACAGGCTTGCAATTGCCCCTCCTCGACCAGTTCGGCCAGGCGTGCGCGGCTGTCGCCGGGGGCCAGGCGAAAGTAGTCGCGCAGGTCCTTCTCGGTGGCCACGCCCAGCGCCTGTGCGGCATGCAATAAAAGCCCACGCTGAGCGTCGGCCTCCGGCAGTGGTGGTTGCTCAAGCAATGCAGCCGGCAGTACCCGCTCGGGCAGATCGTAGAGGCGCTCGAAACCGCGGCGTCCAGCGACATTGACCAACCCCGCGGCAAACAGCCATTCCAGCGCGTGCTTCTCCGCGCTCCAGTCCCACCAGGGCCCGGCGCGCTCCTGGCGGGTCGACAGGCTGCCAGCGCCGAGGGCGCCCTGCTCGGTCACCGCCGCCAGCACCCGGGCAATGGTCGCTTGCTGTTCACGGCCAAAACGCGCCAGCTGTTGATAGATACCCAGGCCCTGACGTGCACGCTCCATGCGCCAGCGCAGCAGTGGATACAGCTGCAGCGGCAACAGCGAGGCCTCATGCCCCCAGTATTCGAAGAGTTTGCGTTGACGGTTGCGCCCCCAGGCCAGCTGATCAAGCAGCGCCTGTGGATAACTGCCAAGACGGGAAAACAGCGGAAGGTAGTGCGAACGCACCAGGGCATTGACCGAATCGATCTGCACCACACCCAGGCGCTCGATCATCCGGCTAAGTTGCGCGGCACCGAGCGACGGGCTCGCCTGCCGATTGTTGAAGCCTTGAGCCGACAACGCCAGGCGGCGCGCCTGGGCCAGGGTAAGGGACTGTGTGGTGGGCATGCCCGGCTCCTTGTGAACAAGCCCACTTACACTAGTCGTGGCACCTCCATGACGCGACTCATTTTTTCAGCGGATCATCCCAGAACGGGCGCTCCACCTCGCGCAGGATATCCGCGCGGCTCAGGCCGATATCATCCAGCGCCGCATCGCTCAGGCGCGCCAGTTCACGGCGCTGGCGATGCAGTTGGCGCCAGCGCAGCAGTTGCTGACTGAAGCCTTGGCCAAGGTAGTAAAACCAACTGTGCCGGGACGCTGAGTACTGCAGAACAAGCGACTTCTGACCTTTCATCGTCTTACCCTCCTGTTGGGATGACGACAGTGTCAGGTCGGGCATAAGATCAATCCAACGAATGTTTCTTATGTAATACATCTAGGAGATTGATGCCTTGTCCCAGTACCAGAGTATCGATTCCGACGTACTGCGCACCTTTGTCGCCATCGCCGAACACGGCGGCTTCACCCGCGCCGGCGAAGTGGTCAACCGTACCCAGTCGGCGGTAAGCATGCAGATGAAGCGCCTGGAAGAGGACATCATCCAGCGCCAGCTGTTCGAGCGCGATGGCCGCCAGGTGCGCCTGACCGCCGAGGGCCAGGTGCTGCTGGGCTATGCCCGGCGGATCCTCAAACTGCACGGCGAGGTGTTCAATACCCTGCGCATGCCGCACATGGTCGGGGTGGTGCGCATCGGCACCCCGGACGACTACGCCATGCGTTTTTTGCCGGGCATCCTCTCAAGTTTTGCCCTGGCCTATCCGCTGGTTCAGGTCGAGGTGCACTGCGAAAGTTCACGGCAGTTGATGCAACGCCAGGATCTGGACCTGACCATCGTCACTCGCGAGCCTGGCAACGAAATCGGCCAGTTGCTGCGCCGCGAGCGCGCAGTGTGGGTGCAGGCCCAGGGCTTCTGCCCGCATGAGCACAACCCGCTGCCGCTGGCGATGTTCAACTGCGATTGTTACTGCCGGACCTGGGCCTGCAACGCCCTGGACGCCATTGAGAAGGAGTACCGGATCGCCTATACCAGCGCCAGCACCGCGGCGATCATGGCCGTGGTCAGCGCCGGCCTGGCCGTCACCGCGCAATTGCAGAGCCTGATCACCAGCGACTTGCAGATCATCGGCGAGGCCGAAGGCCTGCCGCCACTGCCCACCGCCAGCATCATGCTGCTGCGCAATCGCACCACGCAGTCGGAAATGACCGACTGCCTGGCCGACTACATCATCGAGGGCTTCAGATCTTGAACGCGAGCATTACCGCGCACAGCACCAGAAAGCCGCAGAACAGTGAACGCAGGACTTTTTCCGGCAGGGCGTGAGCCAGTTTCACACCCCAACTGATGCTCAGCAGGCCACCGACCGCCAGCGGGATGCCCATGCTCCACTGCACATGTTGATGCAGGCCGTAAGTCAGCAAGGTAACGGCCGTGCTCGGGGCCGCCAACGCCAGCGACAAACCCTGGGCAACCACCTGGGTGGTGCCGAACACGCTGGTCAGCACCGGCGTTGCCACCACCGCCCCGCCGACCCCGAACAAACCGCCCAGCACCCCGGCGCCGCTGCCCAGCACACCCAGCCACGGCCAGGGTTGGCGCAGTTCGCTGGACGGTTGCGCCGTGCGCATGAACATCCGCGCCAGGTTCCAGGCCGCCAGCGCCACCAGAAACAGCACGAAGCCAAAGCGCATCGCCTGGGCATCGACGCCCACCGCCCAGATCGAACCCAGCCAGGCAAACACAAAACTGCTCGCCGCAAGAGGCAGCGCATGCCTGAGTTCAATGCGATTGCGCTGGTGATACCGCCACAGTGCCAGCAGCACGTTGGGCACCACCATCACCAACGCCGTGCCCTGGGCCAGTTGCTGGTCGAGGCCGAACAGCACCCCCAACGCCGGAATCGCGATCAGCCCGCCACCAATGCCGAACAACCCGCCTACGGTGCCCAGTGCCGCGCCTAGCGCTATGTATATCGCCCACTCGATCATTGCTGTCTCTCTTAAGTGCCAAGCGCTGCATGCTACCGAGCTGGCGCTAGCGGGGAAACGCACAGCAACGCACAATGGCTGTGCCATTTACGCAAAAGCAGATCTGCCGCCATGAACCCCGACGCCCTGACCGAACAACTCAGCCTGTTTCTCGATGTGCTGGAAACCGGCAGCTTCTCCGCTACTGCCAGGCGTCATCCATTGACGCCCTCGGCGGTGGCACGGCGTATCGACAACCTGGAAAGCGCAGTCGGCAGCCGCCTGTTCGTGCGCAGTACCCATGCGGTAAGGCCGACGCCGGCGGGCAATGCCTTTGCCGAGCGCGCCCGGCGAATTGTCGAAGAACTGCGCCTGGCCCGGGCTGAAGCGGTGTCGCTGAGCAATGCCCCGGAAGGCCTGATTCGCATCGACGCCCCGGCCGCCTTCGGCCGCCGCCACCTGGCCCCGGCCATCGCCGATTTCCTCGTTGCCTATCCCGGCCTGGACGTACAACTGCGCCTGATCGACAGCTTCGTCGACCTGCACGGCGCGCACCTGGGCGAAGTCGACCTGGTACTGCGCGCTGGCCCGCTGGCCGACACTCGCCTGGTGGCCACGCCGCTGGCTTATATGGTGCGCATTGCCTGCGCCAGCCCCGGCTATCTGGCCCAGCGCGGCATTCCCGCCAGCCCGGCTGAACTGCCTGAACACGATGGCCTGGACTGGGACGGCCTGGCCCCGCCCTTCGCCTGGCGCTTCGCAGTCGAGGGGCAGGTGCGCCTGTACCGCCCGACGCGCATGCGCATGAGTGCCAACAATGCCGAAACCCTGCTGTTCGGCGCCCTCGCCGGCCTGGGCATCGCCCACCTGCCCACCTGGCTGATCAGCGAGTACCTGCTGCGCGGCGAATTGCTGCCGCTATTCTGTGACAACGGATTGCCCAGCGCCGAAAGCAGCGGCATCTATGCCCTGCGCCTGGAACATGAAACGAACTCTCGCAGCCGTTTGCTGCTCGAATTCCTCAAGAGCCGCTTCAGCCCGATCCCGCCATGGGACCTAGCGCTGCAAAGCGAGCTGCGCTGGCAGTAAGTGCGCTAATGACTTGCGTGCTAAATTTAAAGGACTCAACCCATGAAAGGATGTGCATGAACGCCGACCCGAAAGCGCCCGCTCCCTGCGACGAACTGCGCCTGGATAACCAGGTGTGCTTTGCTCTGCATTCGACTTCGCTGCTGATGACCAAGGTCTACAAGCCGCTGCTGCACAAGCTTGGGCTGACGTACCCACAATACCTGGCGATGTTGGTGCTGTGGGAACAGGACGGCCTGACCGTCGGCGAGATAAGCCAGCGCCTGCTCACCGATCCAGGCTCGCTCACTCCCTTGCTCAAGCGCCTGGAAGCCGAAGGCCTGCTCAAGCGTACCCGCAGCCGTGAAGATGAACGGGTCGTGCTGGTGCAGTTGAGCGACCAGGGCCGCGCCTTGCAAGCCCGGGCCAAGGATGTGCCGCACTGCATCCTCGCCGCCAGTGGCGAGAACCTCGAACGCCTGCAAAAGCTGCAGGCCGACTTGCTGGAACTGCGCGCCAACCTGCAAAAAAGCCTCTGAGGGCTATGCTGGGAAATGACCGTTCGTAGGTCAGCCGAAAAATTATCTTGCGCACTAAATAATTGCGCGCTAATTTAATTTCCGTACCCACTCAGCGCCGCGGCGCCACTCACACGCGAGGCTCATCATGCAAAAAGTCACTCCGCTGTACATTGCCCAAGCCACATCCACCGGTGGCCGCGACGGTAAATCGAGCTCCAGCGACGGCAAGCTGGAAGTCAAACTGAGCACCCCCAAGGAACTGGGCGGCGCCGGTGGTGACGGCACCAACCCCGAACAGCTGTTTGCCGCCGGCTATTCGGCCTGCTTTATCGGCGCCCTGAAGTTTGTCGCCGGCCAGCAGAAAAAGGCCCTGCCTGCTGACAGCTCGATCACTGCCAAGGTCGGCATCGGCCAGATTCCGGGTGGCTTCGGTCTGGATATCGACCTGAACATCAACCTGCCGGGCCTGGACCAGGCTGAGGCGCAAGCACTGGTCGACGCCGCTCACCAGGTCTGCCCGTACTCCAATGCCACCCGTGGCAACGTTGATGTACGCTTGCATGTCACTGTCTGAGTGATAAAACCCCAGGCATAAAAAAACCCGGCCAAGGCCGGGTTTTTCGATTGCGCAGGAATGCCAGGCTTAGACCTTGGCACGACCCTTGTAGGAGCCGCCTTCGCGAGTGTCGATCTCGATCCAGTCGCCGATTTCGATGAAGTCAGCAACGCTCAGCTCGGTGCCGTTCTTCAGCTTGGCAGGCTTCATGACCTTGCCCGAAGTGTCGCCGCGAGCGGAACCTTCGGTGTAGTCAACCTGACGCACGATGGTGGTCGGCAGGTCAACCGAAACCAGGCGCTCTTCGAAGAACACGGCTTCGCAGACGTCTTCCATGCCTTCTTCGATGAACGGCAGAACGGCCTCGATGTCTTCGGCGTTCAGCTCGTACATGGTGTAGTCAGTGGTGTCCATGAAGGTGTAGGTGTCGCCGTTGATGAACGACAGGGTCGCTTCTTTGCGATCCAGGATTACGTCGTCCAGCTTGTCGTCGGCCGAGTAGACGGTTTCAGTCTTGTAGCCGGTCAGCAGGTTCTTCAGCTTGGTTTTCATGATCGCGCTGTTACGGCCCGACTTGGTGAACTCAGCCTTCTGAACCAGCCATGGATCGTTGTCGATACGGATCACGGTACCGGGTTTCAGTTCTTTACCAGTTTTCATTGCGATATATCCGAATTTGGATGGATTTACAAAAATCGAGGCCGCATATCATAGCCAATTTCGGTAAAACTGTACCAGCGCCGTGGCAAGGTCCGGCTGAGCGGCCTGCGCGGCGCTCCAGCGGCGGGCGTGCTGGTCGAGTTCGTCCCAGTGCAGCAGCACCTGCTGCCAGGCCTGGCCCATGTCGCAGTCCATGTTCCAGGCGCGCCACAGTTGTACCAGCGCGTCGCCTGCCGCAGCGCTCAGGCCCTGAATGTACAGATCCAGAAACGCTTCGAGTTTTTCCCAGTGGGCATACTCTTCCTGCACATAAATATGCCAAAGCAGCGGCCGTGCCGCCCATTGCGCGCGAACGAAAGAGTCTTCACCGCGCACTGCATTGAAATCGCAGCTCCACAGCAGCCGGTCGTAATCGTCCTGGCTGACGAACGGCAGGATCTGCACGGTCAGCGCGCCGCGCCGGGCAACACTGCCGACGCACAGCGGCTCGCCGAGCCAGGCCTGAACATCGCCCAGCACCCGGCCTTCAGGCACCAGTAGATGATTGGCGCGGCTGTCGCCAGCCAGGGCCTCGAGCCAGCTGGCCACGCCGGGGTTTTCATAGGCGAACAGCGAAATCAGGCGGGCGTTTGCCGCTGGTGTCACGCCCAGGCTCTGCAGAAACGCGGTGCGTGCGGCAGGGTCCGGCTGCAGCACGTCGCGTTGTGCCAACAGGTTCGCCTCACGCAGCAAGCCGCCGGTTTTGCGGGTGAAGCCTGGAAAGAAAAACACCTTGCGCAAGCCATTGGCCTGGGGCGACGGCAAACCATGGCAGCCTTCGACCCAGTCTTCGGCGCTGAGATAATCCAGGTTCAGCCACAATGGCGCACGTGGCTGATCGAGCATCGCCTGCACATAAGCGGGCGGCAACTGACAAGCGAACGCGCCAATCACCACCTGCGCTACCGCCGTGTCCTGCCACTCGCCAGGCCATTGGCGCACATCAACGCCCTGTTGCCATTGCTGGGCGGCATCGGCCCGGGCCCCGGGGCAGATGCGCACGAATGCCTTCAAGTCATCCACCCACAGGCGCACCGCCTGGCCCTGCTCGGCCACCAATTGCCGGGCCAGGCGCCAGGTCACGCCGATGTCGCCGTAGTTGTCGACGACACAACAGAAGATGTCCC
This sequence comes from Pseudomonas sp. NPDC087612, assembly GCF_044743505.1. Taxonomy (NCBI): domain Bacteria; kingdom Pseudomonadati; phylum Pseudomonadota; class Gammaproteobacteria; order Pseudomonadales; family Pseudomonadaceae; genus Pseudomonas; species Pseudomonas sp. NPDC087612. The sequence continues at coordinate 281,977 of NZ_JBIUWO010000008.1, read as the reverse complement.
AGTGCGCTTTCATCGCGGGCCCCTTGGAAAAAGCGCCGATTGTCCGGGTAAATCATCGCAGACAAAAGCGTGGCAGGTAAAAAACCTGCTGCACCATGCGACAATGGCCACCCGTGTCCTGGCCAGGAGGCCATCATGCCCCGCCCTCGCGAACTGAAGATCACCCTCAAGCCGCTGCAACTGATCCTGTGCATTGCCCTGGGCCTGTGGCTTGGCGCCGTGGCCATCGCCCTGAGCCTGTGGCTGGCCGGGCGCCTGCTGCCTGCGACGGTGCCGCCGATCGGCCAGGTGCTTGCGCCGCCCGCCATTGCCCCGGCGCCCCCAGCGGCGGCAGACCCGCAACAGCAGATGTTCGAGCAGTACCAGCAGATCCTGCGCAACCAGCAGGTACAGCAGGCCGAAGAACAGGCACAAGGCAGCATGCGCAACCTGTCCAACCCCAAGTGCCAGTTCTGGCTGCAGCAAAACCGCAACCTGCCCACGGAAAAAAGTCGCGCCCATGTCCTGGAATTTTGCAACTGACACCATGAACAAAGCCGACCTGTTGCAACGCATCATCGATACCCTGACCTTCGACCTGGACGTCGCCCAGCGCGCGGCGCAAACCGCCTATGAAGCGGCCACCGCCGAAGAGAACATCGCCGAGAACAAGTACGACACCCTGGGCCTTGAGGCTTCGTACCTGGCCACCGGGCAAGCCCGGCGCATGGAAGAGATCCGCCAGGCGCGGGCGGCGTACCAGCAGTTGCTGCTGCGCGACTATGACCCGCAACGCGGCATCCAGGTCAGCAACCTGGTGACCCTCGAGGCCGAGAACGGCAGTTGCCAGCAGTTATTCCTCGGCCCCGAAGGCGCGGGCCTGAAGATTGGCCAGGGCGAGCACCTGGTCACGGTGATCACCCCGCGCTCGCCACTGGGTCAGGGACTGCTCGGCAAGGTCGAAGAGGATGAGGTCAGCCTGGTGCTTGGCGGCGTGCCCCAGCGTTACTGCATCCTCAAGGTTCTGTGATCAGGAAGGCTGCGCCTTCACAAAGATCCCAAGGCATCAAAGCGCTGCGCCAACCCCTGGCTGGCAAACTGCTCGATGATAAAATCGACAAAGGCCCGGGTCTTGCCCGGCAACAGTTTGTGTTCGGCGTAGTACAGCGAGATGTTGCCGTCGTCCACATACCAGTCCGGCAACACTCGCAGCAGCCGCCCGGCCTGCAGGTATGGCACGGCAAATGGCATGCTCACCAGCGCTACGCCCAGGCCCTGCTCCGCTGCCGCGCAGGCGGCTTCCGAATCGCTCATGGTCATGCGCAGGCGCAGGCTCAACGGACTTTGTTCCCGCTCGCGGCTGGTCAGCGGCCAGGAGCGCACGCGCCCGGTTTGCGGCGAACGGATGAGGATGCCATCGAGTGCGTGCAAGTCGCCAGGCTGGGTGATCGGCGGATGCTGCTGCAGGTAGGCCGGCGCCGCTACCAGAATCCGGTGCGCCGGAGTCAGCTTGCGCGCCACCACGCCTTGCGGCAGATCGAAGCCGCCGCCAATGGCCGCATCGAAACCCTGGCCAATCAGGTCGACCTGGCGGTTATCAAAATGCCAATCGGGGCTGATGGCCGGGTAGCGCCGCAGGAACTCAGCCAGCAACGGCACAATGTACAGACGGCCGAACACCGTGCCCATGCTCACTTTCAGGGTACCGGCCGGCTGCCCTTCGGCACTGGCAAGGTTAGCCACGGCGTACTGGATGGTCTGGAAACTCGCCGCTACCTCACCGAGAAAACGCTGGCCGGCCTCGGTCAGGGTCAGGCGCCGAGTACTGCGCTGGAACAAGCGCACACCCAGACGTGCCTCCAGGCGGGCGACGTTCTTGCCCACTGCCGCCGGGGTCAGGCTCAGGCGCCGCGCGGCTTCGGCAAAGCTGCCGACCTCGGCGCTGCGGACAAAACACTCGATACTGCTGAACGACTCCATCGCGGCGATTCCATACTTTTGGTTTACACAGACTATAGCGATTACTGGCTACCGGCAGGGTAATCAGCGGCCGATACTGAGCACCATCCAAGGCATCCGGCCTTGTTCTTTCGGGAGCACAGCATGTCGACCCAATCCAGCCTCAACGGTAAAGTAGCCCTGATCCAGGGTGGCTCGCGCGGTATCGGCGCTGCCATCGTCAAACGCCTGGCCGCCGAAGGCGCCAGTGTCGCCTTCACCTACGCCAATGCCACGGCCCAGGCCGATGCCTTGCAGCAGAGCATCATCGCCGCCGGCGGCAAGGCCCTGGCAATCAAGGCCGACAGCGCCGATGCCAGCGCCGTGCAGCAGGCTGTGGCAAGCACCGTCGAGGCCTTCGGTGGCCTGGATATCCTGGTCAACAACGCCGGGGTACTGGCCGTCGGGCCACTGGCGGATTTCAGCCTGGAAGACTTCGACCGTACCCTGGCGGTGAATGTGCGCAGCGTTTTCGTCGCCACCCAGGCCGCTGCCCGGCACATGGGCCAGGGCGGGCGGATCATCAACATCGGCAGCACCAATGCCGAGCGCATGCCCTTCGCCGGTGGCGGCCCCTATGCCATGAGCAAGTCGGCGCTGGTCGGCCTGACCCGCGGTCTGGCCCGTGACCTCGGCCCCCTGGGCATCACCATCAACAACGTCCAGCCGGGGCCGGTGGACACCGACATGAACCCGGCCCAGGGCGAGTTCGCTGAAAGCCTGATGGGCTTGATGGCGGTGGGTCGCTACGGCCACGTCGATGAGATCGCCAGCTTCGTCGCCTACCTGGTCGGCCCGGAGGCGGCGTACATCACTGGCGCAAGCCTGAGCATTGATGGCGGCTTCGCGGCCTGAGGCCAGTCAATGACCGTCCCTGTCGGCCAGGCGCTGTTCAATCAACTGGACAAAGGCCCTGGCGGCCGGGGTCGGGTGCGTCGACCAGATCGCATAAACGTGACGCACCGGCGCATCCTCAACCGCTACCGACGCCACGCCATTGAAGCCGTTGGCAATTCGCGCCGGCACCAGGCCGATCGCCAGGCCGCGCTTGGCGAATTTCTCCACCAGGCGGATGTTGGTCATTTCGAACTGCACCCGATGGCGCACTCCGGCGGCAGCAAAGGCTTCGTCAGTTTGCCGGCGCGCGCCGCTACCGGCGGGAAAATCCACCAGCGGCTGGGCTTCAAGATCGGCCAGAGACAAGCGAGTCTTGCCTGCCAAAGGGTGCTCGACAGCCATCACCGCCACCAATTCTTCTTCGGCCAGCAGGCGGTACTCGACGCCTTCCAGCCGCTCGCCCGGCCAGATTCCGATAAAACCCACGTCCAGGCGTCGCTCGCGCACGTCGGCGATCAGCAACTCGCTCTTGGCCATCAGCCAGCGGATGTCCACCCGTGGATGTTGGGCATGAAAATCAGCCAGCAGATCGACCAGGTCCAGCTCGGTCAGCGAGGTGATCTCGCCGATCGACAATTGCCCGCGCACTTCACCGCAGGCGGCGGCAACATCCTCGGCAATCCTTCGGGTCGCCTCCAGTGCTGGCCGCGCGCTTTGCACAAAAGCTTCCCCCGCAGGCGTCAGGCGCACGCGCCGCGAGCTACGCTCGAACAGGCTGACGCCGAGGGTTTCTTCCAGCCGGGCAATCTGATGGCTCAAGGCCGACTGCACCACATGGCAGCGCTCGGCGGCGCGGGTGAAGCTGCCGGTGTCGACTACCGCCAGGGCATATTCAATCTGCTTGAGATTCATGGATCGATCTATTTTCAAGATGGATAGAATGAAAACGATACATTGGCGTCATGCTAGCGCATTTCCCATACTGTCACCTCCAACTGCCACTGATTAGAGACGGTCCATGACCTCTGCCACCCACCCCCTGAGCCGCGGCCTGATTTTGCTGATGGCCACTGCCACAGGCCTCGCGGTCGCCAGCAACTACTACGCACAACCCTTGCTGCACAGCATCGCCGAGCATTTCGGCCTGACCACCGCCAGCGCCGGGGCCATCGTCATGGCCGCACAACTGAGCTACGGCGCCGGCCTGTTGCTGCTGGCACCGCTGGGCGACCTGTTCGAACAACGCAAGCTGATCGTCAGCATGATTGCCATCAGCACCCTGGGCCTGCTGATCAGCGCCTTTTCGCCAAGCCTGATATGGCTGCTGATCGGCACCACCCTCACCGGCCTGTTTTCGGTGGTCGCCCAAGTGCTGGTGCCGATGGCGGCGGGCCTGAGTGATCCGGCGCAACGCGGGCGGGTAGTCGGCACGCTGATGAGCGGGCTGCTGCTGGGCATCCTGCTAGCGCGCACGGCTGCCGGCTTCATGGCTGAACTGGGTAGCTGGCGCAGCATCTACCTGTTGGCGGCAGGATTGATGGGGCTGTCGGCGATCGCCCTGCTCCGCGCCCTGCCCGAGCGTCACCAGCACGCTGGGCTCAGTTATCCGGCGCTGCTCGGCTCGGTGTTCCGCCTGTTCGTCGACGAGCCGATCCTGCGCTTGCGCTCGCTGCTGGGGCTGTTGTCGTTCAGCCTGTTCGCCTTGTTCTGGACGCCGCTGGCCTTTCTGCTGTCGGCCGAGCCTTACCACTATTCCGACGCAGTGATCGGCCTGTTTGGCCTGGCCGGTGCCGCCGGGGCCCTGTCGGCCAACTGGGCCGGGCGCCTGGCCGACCGCGGCAAAGGCCCGCTGGGCACCACGGTGGGCTTGCTGGTACTGCTGCTTTCGTGGGTACCGCTGGCCTTTGCGCAGTCGTCGCTGGCGGCATTGCTGGTTGGCGTGCTGTTGCTCGACCTGGCGGTGCAACTGGTGCACGTGAGCAACCAGAACGCGGTGATTGTCCTGCGTCCGCAAGCGCGCAACCGCCTGAATGCCGGCTACATCACCTGCTACTTCATCGGCGGCGCCCTCGGCTCGCTGCTCGGCACGCAGCTGTTCCAGCGCTATGGCTGGGACGGCATCGTCATCGCCGGCCTGAGCATCGGCGCCCTGGCCCTGCTGGTCTGGGGCCTGGCTGAGCGCCAGCGCGCCGTGCGCCCGGGTATCGCCTAACGGCGCACAAAGGCTTCATCGACCCTCGCCAGGTGCTCCTCGCGCAGGGTCCCGGCGTAGTAGTGCAGCTTGATCCAGGCCAGCAAATAGTCGTAGCGGGCCTGGGCCAGGTCGCGGCGGGTGGTCGCCAGTTGCTGCTCGGCATTGAGCACATCGAGGTTGACCCGCTCGCCACCCAGCACACTCTGGCGGGTCGATTGCACCAGCGCCTCGGCCGAAGTCAGCGCGCGCTGATAGGCACGCAGGCGGCTGACGCCGGACTGGCAGGCGTTGTACTGGCGGCGCAGCTCGATCAGGGTGGTACGGGTATTGCCGTCCAGTTCATATTCGGCCTGCTCCAGGTTGCGGCTGGCCTGACGGGTGGCCGCCGACACCCCGCCCCCGGCAAACAACGGCAGGCTGACTTCGATGCCGATGGTGTTGGTGTCATAGCGCTGGTTATAGGTGTTGCCACTGTCGGACTGCATTTGCCGAGAAGTCGCGTAAGCCGTGACCTTGGGCAGGTGCCCGGCCCGGTTGCGCTCCACCTCGAATCCAGCCACTTGCAGGGCCTGGCGCTGGGACGCCAGTTGCGGGTTGTTGGCCAGGGCCAGCTCATGCCAGGCCTCGTAGGTCGCTGGCTGCAGCGCCAGCAGGGCAAAGCCGTCGTTGAGCGGCGCCAGCTCGTCGATGCGCGCCGAAGGCTCGCCAATCAGCGCCCCCAGCTCGCGCAGGGCGGCGTCCTGGTCGTTACGGGCCTGGATCTCCTCGGCGTCGGCCAGCTCATAGCGGGCCTGGGCTTCGAGGATGTCGGTACGGGTGCCCTCGCCCTGCTGGAACAGTTGCTGGTTCTGCTGGAACTGCTGTTGATAGGCCTGCTTGCTGGCGACACTGATACTGATCTGGTCGTCGGCAAACAGCGCCTGGGTATAACTGGTCATCACCCGCACCAGCAGCTCCTGGCTCTTGTCGCGAAATGCTTCATCGGCGAACAGCGCCTGGGCCACGCCCTTGCGGTAACTGGCGTAGGCCTCGTAGTCGAGCAACGGCTGCTGAAGGATGAAGGTCGAGCCGTAGCTGTTGTAGTGGCGGTCTTCATCTTCGCGCCGCGAATCGCCCAGGTAGCGGGCCTTGGAATCGTTGCGACCCTTGTTGTAGTTGTACGACAGGTTTGGCAGCAAACCGGCGCGGCCGATGGCGCGGTTTTCCTGCCCGGCGTCGCGGGCCTTGAGCGCGCCGAGGAACACCGGGTCCTTGCGCAGCGCCTGTTCATACACCTGAAACGGCCCCATGGCCTGCGCGCCCGCCCCTGTTGTCAGGGCGAACGCCGCCAGCAGCCCGGTCATCAAGCTTCTCATCCACGGGCTTCCTTATTGTTCGGTCAACGCGGTGCCTGCCCGGTCGAGCAGGGGTTTGAACAGGTAATTGAGCATCGAGCGCTCGCCGGTACGCACGAACAATTCGGCCGGCATGCCCGGCTTGATCACCAGCCCGTCCAGGCGTGCCAGGGCCTGCTCGCTGACGGTGCTGCGCAGCACGTAATACGGCTGGCCGGTCTTGTCGTCGAGCAACTGGTCGGCGGAAATCAGCGCCACCTCGCCCGACACCCGCGGCGTGCTGCTCTGATTGAAGGCGGTGAAGAGGATATCCACAGGCAGCTGCATCGCGACTTTATCCACAAGGTTGACCGGCAAGCGCCCTTCCACTTCCAGGGCGGTGCCCTGGGGCACCACCTCCAGTAAGGTTTCGCCGGCGCGCACCACCGCGCCCTCGGTATGCACGCCAAGGTTGACCGCAATGCCGTCGGCCGGGGCGAGGATCTCGCTGTGCTGCAGGTCGAAACCGGCCGAGGTCAGTTGCTGCTCAAGGGTCAGGCTTTTCAGTTGCGCTTCGGCCAACTGGCTGCGCACCTCTTTCTGATATTCCTCGCGCCGCTGCTGCAGGTTCAGCCGCGACTCGACAATGCCCTGCTCCAGCCGCGCGCTGTCGCCGCTGTTTTGCGCCAGGTCGCGCTGGACCTGGGACAACTGGCGCTGATACTCGAGCAAGCGGTTGCGCGGAATGTAGCCCTGAATTGCCAGCGGCTTGAGGTTCTCCAACTGCTCACGCAGCGAATCGGCCTGGGCCTGCAGGTCGCCCCGGGCGCGGCGCATGCCGGCCAACTGGGCCACGGCGCCATCGATACTGGCGGTCAGCCCGGCCTGCTCGCGGGCCTGGGCATCACGGCGGCTGCTGAACAGCTGGCGCTGGCTCTCGAGCACCAGGCTCAGCTGCGGGTCGGGGTTGCTGGCAAGCTGCGGTGGAAAGATGATTGCGCCGAGGTTGTCGCGCTCGCTCTGCCAGCGCGCCAGGCTGGCCCAGGCCAAGCGGTACTGGGCCTGCAGCGATTGCACATCGGCCTGGACCTGGGTCTGGTCGAGGCGAAACAACGGCTGACCCTGTTTAACCAACTGGCCTTCGCTGACCAGGATGCGGCTGACCACGCCACCGGCCAGGGATTGCACCGCCTTGCGCTTGCCCGAGACCACCACGGTGCCCTGCACGGCAATGCCTTGATCGAGCGGCGCCAGGGTTGCCCAGGCAATGAACCCGCCAAAACCGACCAGGGTCAGCAGCCAGCCCAGGCGCACGTAAAACCGGGCACTGCGGCTTTTATCGACCTGGCTCATGCGCCACCTCCGGTTGCCAGTGCGGCATTTGCGGGCTGGCGCTGGGCCTGCTCCTGAGCCCGGCTCAGGGCCTGCATGACTTCATGGGTCGGGCCAAAGGCCTGCATCCGGCCCTCGCTGAGCACCAGCAGTTTATCCGCCTGGGCGAGGGCGGCCGAGCGGTGCGTAACCAGCACCACGGTGCGGCCCTGGGCTTTCATCTGGGCGATGGCAGTGGCCAGCGCCGCTTCGCCGCTGGTGTCGAGGTTGGAATTGGGTTCATCGAGCACGATCAGGCTCGGCCCGCCGTACAGGGCCCGGGCCAGGGCGATGCGTTGCTTCTGCCCGCCTGACAGGTCGCCACCGTCTTCGCCCAGGCGTGTGTCATAGCCTTGCGGCAGGCGCAGAATCAGTTCGTGCACGCCGGCCTGGCGCGCGGCTTCGACCACCTTGAGGCCGTCGAGCTCGGCAAAGCGGGCAATGTTCTCGGCAATGCTGCCGCGCAGCAGTTCGATGTTCTGCGGCAGGTAGCCGATATGCGGGCCGAGGGCCTCGCGGTCCCAGCGGTGCAGGTCGGCGCCGTCCAGGCGCACGGTACCGGCCAGGGTCGGCCAGACGCCGACCAGCACCTTGGCCAGGGTCGACTTGCCCGAGCCGGAGGTGCCGAGCACGCCAAGTACCTCACCGGCCCCCAGATTGAAACTGATCTGCTGCAAGGTGGCCACGCGCTTGCCTGGCGGCCCGGCACTGACCTGCTCGAAACTGAGGCGCCCGCTTGGCGCTGGCAAGGCCATCGGCGCCGGTGGCTCGGGAAACGCGCGCAGCAGGCCATCCAGGCGCTGATAGGCCATGTGCGCGCCACTCCACTGCTTCCACACGGCAATCAGCTGATCGATAGGGCTGAGCACCCGGCCCATGAGGATGGAACCGGCAATCATCATCCCCGGGGTCATCTGCCCCTCGATCACCAGCAGGGCACCCAGCCCTAGCACCAGCGACTGCAGGCACAGGCGCAGCGACTTGCTCACCGCGGTGATCACCGCCGAGGTATCGCTGGCCTGGTTTTGCAGGTTCAGAAAGCGCGAATGCAAGGCAAACCAGCGCTGGCGCAAAGCGCCAAGCATGCCCATGGCCTGGATGCTCTCGGCATTGTGCAACTGGCTGCTGGCCAGGTGCGTGGACTGCTGCTGGAAACCGCTGGCCTCAACCAGCGGCTTGTGAGTCAGGCGTTCGTTGAGCACCGCCAGGGCAATCAGCAGCAGCGCCCCGGCACAGGCCATGACACCCAGCCAGACGTTGAAGAGGAAAATCACTACCAGATAAATCGGAAACCAGGGTGCATCAAAGAAGGCAAACAGTGCAGGACCGGTGACAAATTGCCTCACTTGCGTGAGGTCGTTAAGTGCTTGCCCGGCCTGCCCGTCGCCCTGGCGCAAGTTGCGCTCAAAGGCTGCACGGTAGACGTGGAGGTTAAAGCCCTGCTCCAGCTGGTTGCCAACCCTGATAACAATAAAACTGCGGATCGCTTCCAGCGCGCCGATAAATACGAAGAAGCCGACTACCATCAACGTCAACATCCACAGGGTTGTTTCGTTTTGCGAAGACAGTACCCGATCATACACTTGCAGCATATAAATCGAGGGCACCAACATAAGCAGGTTAATCAACGCGGTAAAACAACCCACACTCAATAGCGTGGACTTGTGATCGGCCAGTGCTGCCCACAGGGGCGCCCCGGCTTTATGAGTCGGCTTGTTCATTGTCCGCCTTTCTATCCCTGAAAAATCGGCAATCGCCTACAAGGCTTTATTCTTTATTCTTACGTTCCAGCAAGAGTATCTTTCCGGATATGGAAGTCCATTTGAAGATACCTGGTTTATAACGATTGAAATGCACCAGTGCGCTGCCGCTGCCACCTAACAAAGCCAGGGTGTCGGGTGTCGGCAACCAACCGCTGGGACGTTGGCGCTTGCCAATCAGCTTCTGCGCGCACTTCAAGTCGCCGCGCAAGGTTTGCGCTGCATCCAGGTGCAATTCACAACCCGCGGCCCGATCGTTTTCAGGGTAAAGCGTCCAGTCACCGGCCAGTTGCGCGGGCGTGGGGAGTAGCAGGCTGCTTGCCATACCGACCTCGGTCATCAACATCAGGGGAATCGCGCCAAGCGCGATCATTCGCTTCAAAGCCATTATCTGCCCGCCTCGGAAAGAGCGGCGCATGTGCGCCGCCCTTTCAGGTTGCTATCAGACCACGATATCCGTGGCGACCGCCTGACCTACAGTGGTCACCAGGAAATCAGACAGGCTGTTGCCGGTGAAGTCGATCGACAGGCTACCGAGGTTGCTTGCCTGATCGAAGCTCAGCACCGCTTCGCCGGCATGGCCGGTGAAGGCATCAACGAACTGCAGCGGCAGCTTGTTGACAGCAAAGGCCGACATTGCCGACAGATCGATCTTGTCCTGACCGCTGACGAAATCCATGATCCGGTCTGGATTGCTCGGGGTCGAATCGCTGCTGGCAGCGAAGATGAAGGTGTCGGAACCGGCACCACCCCAGAGTTTGTCGGCACCGCCGCCGCCGTAGATGATGTCGTTGCCGGCACCACCCTTGAGCTCGTTGGCCACGGCGTTGCCGATCAGCAGGTCGTTGCCCGAGCCGCCGATGGCGTTCTCGACAATGGCACCCTTGGCAATGGAAATATTGCCGATCATGCCGCCGACGTCGGAGAACGACGCGTCATTGAGGTTGATCTTCTGGTTCTGGGTAAAACCGGAGAAGTCCAGGGTGTCGTTGCCGCCACCGTCCCACACCGAGAAGACGATTTTCGACGAGGCCGAGGTGGCCGAGTAGAAGTCGCGGTCAGCGGTGGAGTTGAAGCCGTACACGGTGTCGCCGGAGCGGGTCGCGTAGTTGGCGCCATAGAGCTTCTGGATGGCGGCAATGTCATCCATCAGCGGTGCCGAGGAGTACACCTGCACACCGCCCTTGGTGAAGTTCTGGCTGGTGTTGCTCTCGCCCCAGTAACTCATGACGCTGTAGCCACGGGTGTCCTGGCCGTAGCTAGCATCGGCATAGGTCGGGTAGCCTTCGCCGGCGTTGTAGTCGCCGGGGTGGGACAGGCCCAGGACGTGGCCGATTTCGTGGGTCAGGGTCTGACGGCCGTAGTTGCCGTTTTCCGGGTTGACGTTGGCCTGGTACTGATTGTTGATCAGGTACCAGGATTCGCCCTTGTGCGAACCCGGGCCATCGAACGGCAGGTAGGCGAATGCCGCGCCGCCGGTGCTGCCATCGCTGTAGTTGCCGAAGGTCATGTGACCGTCGCCGCCCGAGGCGCCTTCCTTGAAGGTGACCTTGGCCACGTCCGCCCACGACTGCATGGACAGTTTGGCCTGGGCTTTCTGCTGCGCGGAAAAGGCGCTGAACGAGCCCAGCCCCTGACCGTAGAAGTCAGAAGGTGCCTTGGTCAGGAAGGTATAGGTCAGGCTGATGGTGCCGTCCTTGTTCAGGTCTTTCCAGGCAGCGCCGTCGCGCAGCAACTGGGTAGCGGCCTGGTCGACCGAGAACGAAGGTTTGCCATTGACTGTCGCACTGCCGCCGCGATCATATTGATGGCCGAAACTATTGATCAGACTGTAAGCGGAACTTGCACCGTGCGGTTGCAATACAGAGCCAGCTGAAACAATAGCGCTTTCTTTGACTTTCGACATACAGACACTTCCTTGTTTACAAAAAAGCAGTTGTTGTCCGATAGGACGCTCCTGCGGCGAGATCGTCCTATCACTCGCCTGAATGAGGCGGGGAAAAACTGACACAGGTGGAATTGAACTGTCCAGCTTTTTTTGACGTCAATTTTCAATAAGACTAATTGTTTATTGTCCTACACGCGCAAACCCTTGATTTAGCCAATGCGTATACATTTGCGCAAACGACGATATATCGAGACTGACAAAAACCCCGGCCCTAGACGAAAACTGACCCGACAGTTTTAGTTGCATAATCGAAGTTTAATTATAAGAATGCGACATACCGTTATAACCCGGTGATTCTGAGCCTTTACTTTTTTGTGACAACTAGCGGGTGACCCTCCGTCGGCTGGCCATTGACTTGTGACGGGCCCGGGCGCTGAGTAGGGATTGGTCAACAGCCCTTTCAACCTGGATGCCACTATGACAAGACTCACGGTTCAATCCGGCGATTTCTTGCAAGGTGAAGGCGAGTACCGCAATGGATCGCTCACACTCAAGACCGCCCGCAGCCCCTCACCTGGCGAGAAAATCGCCCTGACCCGCATTACCGACCTGATCGTCGCCAATCAGGAATCCAGCCGCAGCCTGAGCAGTGCGCTGGGCTGGGGCGTTGCCGGCGCCCTGGTGGCCGGCCCGGTCGGCCTGATCGCCGGCCTTTGGCTAGGCGGCAAGGAAGAAGAAGTGACCTTCCTGGCGACCTTCAAGGATGGTCGCAAGCTGATGGCAATCACCGACAAGAAGACCTGGTCGAAAATCGACGGCAATTGGCGACGCCACAGCCAGGCGGCAGCGAACGGCTGAATCCGCACAGCCCTCGTACGTTCATGGTCATGACAATCGATTGAAAACAGGGGCGCCGCCAACCGGTCGCCCCTGCTAAGATTGCGCCCCCGCCTGCCCGGCGCAATACCCGGCAGGCTTTCGCCACCCGGGCTCGCGCCCCTCATCGCCTATCGGGCAAATACGCCCTGCCGGACAGCAGCCGATCGATAACGGCGCGTTCGCGTTCGTTTTCAAGGAGCTCCTGCATGACCCTGCCTCGCCCTCGCCTGCCCTTGCGCCTGCTCGGCCTGAGCCTGGCCCTGCCGGCTACACACAGCCTGGCCGAGGACAGCATCACCCTGGCCCCGCTGCAGGTGTCGCAGGTCTATAGCGAGGGGTACCAGGCCCGCGAAGCCGCGGTCGGCGGTTTCCAGCCGGCGCCACTGCTCGATACCCCGGCCTCGATTGCAGTGTTCAACGAGCAACTGCTGGCCGACCGCCAGGTGCGCAAGCTCAGTGAAGTGCTGCAAAGCGATGCCTCGGTGGGTGAAAGCTATGCGCCGATCGGATACTACGAAAACTTCAACGTGCGCGGCTTCGAGCTCAACGCCGCCAGCAGCTACAAGATCAACGGCCAGACCATCGCCGGCGAGCAGAACGTGGCGCTGGAGAACAAGCAACAGGTCGAGTTGCTCAAGGGCCTGTCGGGCTTGCAAAGCGGCGTGTCGGAACCCGGTGGCCTGATCAACTACGTGACCAAGCGCCCGGAGGATGTGCGCTCGGTGACGGTTTCAAGCAACGAACAAGGCGAACGCTACCTGGCCACCGACCTCGGCGGCTGGTTCGGCAGCGAGCGTCAGTTCGGCCTGCGCGCCAACCTGGCGCATGAGGACATCCGCAGCTACGTCGACCACGCCGACGGCAAGCGCGACTTCGCCTCGCTGGCCTTCGACTGGCAGATCAACCCCGACGCCGTGCTGCAGCTGGATGCCGAATACCAGCAGCGCGAGCAGCGTTCGGTGCCGGGCTACCAGTTGCTCGGCGGCAACAGCCTGCCCCACGGCATCGACCCGCATGACCGCCTGGCCTATCAGCACTGGGCCAACCCGGTGAGCATCGACTCGCTGAACTTTGGCGGGCGCTTCGAATATCGCTTCAGTGACAACTGGACCGGCAGCGTCAGCGCCTCGCGCAGCAAGGTGGTGATCGATGACTACAGTTCGTTTGCCTGGGGGTCGAGTGAAGGCGCCTACTTCAGCGAGGCAGGCGACTATGACATTTATGACTACCGCAGCCCCGACGACACCCGACGCACCGATGAGGCTCAAGTGGCGCTCAATGGCCGCTTCGACAGCCTGGGCGTTGGCCACGAGCTGACCATCGGTAGCAGCGCTCAGCGTCGAACCCTCGATCAGCGCCCCTATTTCAACGAGTGGATCGGCAGCGGCAACATCTATCAACAAACGCCGGCGCTGGAGCCGTCTGAAAAAAAACCTGGCCACAGCACCCGCAGACTCGACAGCCGCCAATACGGAATATTCGCCAGCGACCGCATCAGTTTCAATGAGCACTGGCAGACCGTGCTGGGCGCACGCCTGGTGCGCCTGGATGAAAAAACCTTCGGCGAAGATGGCAACTCAGGCCGCCACACCCGCGACTATCAACTGTTGCCCAATGCCGCGCTGATCTACAAGCCGCGCCCGGACATAGCCCTGTACACCAGCTATAGCAAGGGCCTGTCTTCCGGCGGTACTGCGCCGTGGTTCGCTAGTAACGGTGCCGAGATTCTTGCGCCGACCCTGTCCCATCAACTGGAAGTCGGCATCAAGCGCGACTGGCAACGCCTGAGCCTGAGCGCCGCGCTGTTCCAGCTGCGCCAGGCCTATCAGTATTCACAACCTGACGGTGCCGGTGGTTTCACCTATCTGCAGCAAGGCCAGCAAAAAAACATCGGCCTGGAGCTGGGCGCCAGCGGCTGGCTGACCTCCAACCTGCAGATCAACGCCAGTGCTGCGGCAATTCGCGCGCGGGTCAAAAACAGCGGCACAGCTGACTACGAAGACCATCAGGCGCTCAACGTACCGAACTTGCGCGCTGCGGTGCAGGCCGACTACAGCCTGCCGATCCCGGGCCTGGCCCTGCTCGGCGGTGCGCGCTACAGCGCCAGCAAGTACGCCAATCAGGCTGGAACGGTTGAGGTTGGCAGCTATGCGGTGTTTGACCTGGGCAGCCGTTACAGCACCAGGATTGGTGGTTACGACACGGTGCTGCGGCTGATGGTGGATAACGTCTTCGACAAACGCTACTGGCGCGATGCCGGGGAGTACCTGGGGGATGGTTATCTGTTTCAGGGGGCGCCGCGCACCGCACGGGTTTCGGCGTCTGTGAGCTTCTGAGGGGCTCATCGCGGGTCAAGCCAGCTCCCACTATGAATCTGCGTGCGCCGCCGGACCTGTGGGAGCTGCACTTGCCAGCGATCGAGCGCGAAGCGGTCGTAATCCAGGCAGCGCCTGATGTGCTGACTGCACTGGCCTCATCGCTGGCAAGCCAGCTCCCACCAAGCACCACTATCAGAACGGCTCGCTACCCTCGCGGATTTCTACTTCCAGCACTTTGCCCAACGCCACCAGCTGCGTCGCCACGTCCCTGGTGGTAATGAAACCGCTGTAGCAGTCACCGTCGGTAGACCAGTTCCACAGCACCAGGCCCTGCTTGTGCAGCTCGTCGTGGGCGGTGACCATCAGTTCGGGCACCGTGGTGCCTTCGAGGAAGTCTTCATCTTCCGCGTCCTCAACGCCGAACGTAACGTCGGCATCCCGTGCCTCGGCCAGCTGCTGCACGCTCTGCACAAAAGACTCGGTGTCTTTCCAGTCGACAAAGAACACCGACTCCCAGTCCGCCACGTCCTTGACGATGTACATCAGTTGCTGCGGATCGTCCTCGAATTCCTCGATGTCGTCTTCATCCAGCTCGACCTCGCGCAGGGCCTGGACATGCTGGCTGGCCATTGCCGCCGACGGGCTGACCAAGGTCAGCAATTGTTCGGCGGCGAGGATCTGCGCCTTGGTGAAACATTCTTTGAGCATCTGAAACATCCTTTTTCATGGGCAAAACAAAAAGCCCCCGGCCTTGTTCAGGTCGGGGGCTCTTCTAGATATGGCGGTGAAGAAGGGATTCGAACCCTTGATACAGTTTCCTGTATACACACTTTCCAGGCGTGCTCCTTCAGCCACTCGGACACTTCACCGTTTCTCGTCAAGCAGTTCAGCCTGTCGAGGCGCGCTAATGTAGTCGAAAGAGGTTCTGATGGCAAAGGTTTTTTTCAGAATATTCATGCGCTTAAGCCATTCAAGCAAAAAACCACGGTACACAGGGCAAAGCCGCCATTCTCTGGCGTGCTTTGACAGCGCCGATTCACCTACTCCCGTCAGCACGAGCGAACGGGCCGTCAAGCTGACCGGTCAGTCAGTCACAGCGCTTTACCTCGGGCACTTGCCTGAGTAACGTCTGCCCCACTCCCCTTTAAGGAACTCTGTCATGAGTGAGCTGATTACCTACCACCTCGAAGACGGCATTGCCACCCTGACCCTGAACAACGGCAAGGTCAACGCCATCTCGCCTGACGTCATCAAGGCCTTCAATGCCGCCCTCGACCAGGCCGTGCAGGACCGCGCGGTGGTAATCATCACCGGCCAGCCCGGCATTCTGTCCGGTGGCTATGACCTCAAAGTCATGACCGCAGGCCCTAAAGAAGCCGTCAGCCTGGTCACCGCAGGCTCAACCCTGGCCCGGCGCATGCTTTCGCACCCGTTCCCGATCATCGTCGCCTGCCCGGGCCACGCGGTGGCCAAGGGCGCTTTCCTGCTGCTCTCGGCCGACTACCGCATCGGTGTCGAAGGCCCGTTCAGCATTGGCCTTAATGAAGTGCAGATCGGCATGACCATGCACCACGCCGGTATTGAACTGGCCCGCGATCGCCTGCGCCGTGCAGCATTCCACCGCTCGGTGATCAATGCCGAGATGTTCGACCCGGTCAGCGCCGTGGACGCCGGTTTCCTCGACAAGGTCGTGCCGGTCGAGCAACTTCAGGAAGCTGCGCTGACTGCCGCCCGGCAGTTGAAGAAGATCAACATGAACGCCCACAAGCACACCAAGCTCAAGGTGCGCAAAGCTCTGCTGGAGCTGCTCGACGACGCGATCATCCGCGACCAGGAACACCTCGGCTGACCCCCTACCAAGGCCTGATTGCAACTAATTGTGTAATCAGGCCTGTCCCGCCCAATGAGCGTTTGCCGATAGAAGTGCACACCCGTACACTGCGCCGCGTTTGCCTGGTGTGAGTCGTACGAATGCTTTTTATAATCCGCATGTTCCTGTTGGGACTGCATTTTCTCCTGGCCGGTGTTCTTGGTGTGCTGGTCGGCCTGTGCCGACCGTTCAACCCGGACAACAGCCGAATTTGTGCACGCCTTTACGGCCTGCCCGCCACCTGGCTGATGCGCCTTGAGATCAAGGCCGAGGTCGGCCCGCTGTTCGACCAGCCGCCGGGCTGCGTGATCATCGCCAACCACCAGTCCAACTACGACTTGTTCGTGCTCGGCCATGTGGTGCCGCCGCGCACCGTGTGCATCGGCAAGAAGAGCCTGAAATGGATCCCGCTGTTCGGCCAGTTGTTCTGGCTGGGCGGCAACGTCCTGGTCGATCGCGGCAATGCCTACCAGGCGCGCCGGGCCATGCAGACCACCACCCGTACCCTGAGCGAAGACGACACCTCGATCTGGGTGTTCCCCGAAGGCACGCGCAATGCCGGCGAGCATCTGATCACCTTCAAAAAGGGTGCCTTCCACATGGCCGTGGAAGCCGGTGTGCCGATCGTGCCGGTGTGCGTCAGCCGCTATGCCAGCCGCCTGAAGCTCAACGGCTGGCGGCGCAGCAAGGTCATCATCCGTTCGCTGGCGCCGATCGCCACCAGCGGCCTGACCCAGCAGGATGTGCCGGCCCTGGCCGAACAGTGCCGCCTGCAGATGCAACACTGCATCGATCGCATGGAAAGTGAACTGACCCAGGCGTGAACGGTTGCCGAATCGTGCCGGTCATACCAAGCTACTGGCACGGTTAACAGAAGAAGCGGACAACCATGGGTCGAGTCGTTGCGGCGGCGGTGTACAGCGCCGGCAGAAAAGTCACCAATATCAGCCTCGATGAAGGCAGCCAGTGGGCAAGCAAACCCGGGCATTTTGTCTGGATCGGCCTGGAAGAGCCCGACGCCCAGGAACTGGCCAACCTGCAACGCCAGTTCAACCTGCATGAGCTGGCCATCGAGGACGCGCTGGAAAAGCACAGCCGGCCCAAGCTCGAGACCTTCGGCGATGCGCTGTTCATCGTCACTTATTCGCCAGTGCGCCATGAAGGCAAGCTGGAGTTCATCGAAACCCACATCTTTGCCGGCAACGGCTACATCATCACCGCCCGCAACGGCCACTCGAAATCCTACGCCCTGGTGCGCCAGCGCTGCGAGGCCCGGCCGCTGCTGCTCGAGCACGGCGAAGACTTCGTGCTCTACGCCCTGCTCGACTTCGTCACCGAGAACTACCAGCCGGTCAGCGAAGCCATTCATGGCGAGATCGAGGAGCTTGAGCGCAGCGTGCTCAGCGGCTCGCTCAAGGAAGAAGACATCCAGCGCATCCACAGCCTGCGCCGCGACATCCTGCGCCTGCGCCGCTATGTGGCGCCGATGGTCGAGGTCAGCGAAGAACTGCAGCGTCTGACCTTCCCGTTCATCGACAAGAACATGCGCCCGTACTTTCGTGACGTGCAGATCCACGTCACCCGGCAGATGGAGGACCTGGCAGGGATTCGCGACATCGCCAGCCAGACCATCGAGATCGGCATGCTGCTGGAGTCGTCACGCCAGAGCATCGTGCAGCGCAAGTTCGCCGCCTGGGCGGCGATCCTGGCCTTCCCCACCGCCGTGGCGGGGATCTACGGGATGAACTTTCAGAACATGCCGGAGCTAAGCTGGCACTACGGCTATTTTGCCGTACTGGGCGGGATCGCCGTGGGCTGCACGGCGCTGTACGCGAGCTTCAAGCGCTCCGGCTGGCTGTAACAACAGGCCTCAGGCCGAACTGCCCTGGGGCTTGTGCGCGACGAAGCGCATCATCCATTCGGCCACCGTGCTGCCCTGGTGCTCATGCGCCAGGCTATCGATGCCCTTGCGGTAGACTTCCTGGCCGAGGCTGTCCTGGCGCAGCTCGAGCAGCGCCCGCGAGTAGTCGTGGATGAATTCGGGGTGGCCCTGGAAGCACAGCACCTGGTCGCCGATGTGGTAGGCGGCGTTGGGGCAGAAATCGCTTGAGGCGATCACCGTGGCGTTTTCCGGCAGGCGGGTGACCTGGTCCTGATGGCTGATCAGCAAGGTCAGCTCTTCAACCTGCGGGCTCATCCACGGTGCCTTGGCGTTCATCACATAGCGGTGGGTACCCCCCCCCCAGCCCTGGTGCGCGCGCTCGCTCTTGCCGCCCAGCAGCAGCGCCAGCAGTTGATGACCAAAACACACGCCAAGCAGTTTGTCGCCACGCTGATAGCGCTCCAGCAGGAACGCCTTGAGCTTGTGAATCCACGGATCATCACCGAACGAGTCGGCCTTGCTGCCTGTAACCAGGTAGGCATCGAACACTTGGTCATCATCGGGGTATTCGTCGTTCAACACGTTGTAGACGCGAAACTCGGCGGCGATTGGCTGGCGGGTAAACAGCTGCTCGAACATCCGTCCGTAGCCCTGATACTGCTCGACCAGCTCCGGTCGCAGGACGTCGGTTTCCAGGATGCAGATGCGTAGCGACATAGAGATAGTCCTGAACGACAAAGGCGGGATTGCCCCGTAAAGCCTGCCCCGAATAAGGCGCGCAGGCAAGTATGATGCTCGGACGAACGGTCATAAGGTTGGGATCCACTTGCCGATGTGACGCAGGCGTCTAGCAAGGGGAATGCTGGTGGATGGCCAAAGGCCTCATAGCGAAAAACATCTGAAGCGCAATAAGTACAGATTAAAGCGTTCTAAAACACGGGTGACGTTGACCCTAAGGTTAGCTGTATACCCATTAGCAACGGTTCGCGACTTAATGTTTCACCACGTTAAATGATGTTCGCCAGATCGACGACAAGGAAGCCTCTGGGCACTCAGGAATAACAACAAAAAGGCGGTCAGCCATGTTCAAACAACACAAAGTACGTCAAGCCGGGCTCATTCTCTTCGCCACTACGCTGCTGTTGATCCTGCCGAACCTTTCACGCCTGTTCGGCTGAGCGGCATGCCCTCTTCCCGCGGTTTGTGCCTGGCACAAGCCGGTTGTGTGCAGGTAATCTGCCGACCCTGATGGTTGGAGACTGCCCATGCGCCACTGTTTCAGCTTGTTGCTCGCCCTGCTGTGCCTGCCCCTGCAGGCGGCGCAGTTGACCCTCGACCTGGGCAACGGCAGCCGCCACTGGCAGAGCGCCGAGTTGCTGGCGCATCCGCTGGCGCAGGATATCCAGATTGACAACGACGTTTCCTACAAGCGAACCATGCATTACCGCGCGGTACCACTGGCTGTGCTCCTACAGGGAGTGCAGGCCGATGATCACCTGCAAGCCATTGCCCTGGACGGTTTCGCCGCCGAGATGCCCGCCGCGCCTTTGCTCAAGGACGGCCCTGCGCGGGCCTGGCTGGCCATTGAAGACCCGGCCAGACCCTGGCCGGCACTGGCCAAGGGCAAGCCCGGTGCCGGGCCGTTTTACCTGGTCTGGACCGACCCGCAAGCCGGGCGCATCAGCCCTGAGCAATGGCCTTTCCAGGTCGCCAGCATTCGCCGCCTGGCGGCAGTGGCCGAACGCTTCCCGGCCATGCGCCCGGCGCCAGGCATTAGCGCCGACAACCCGGTCAACCAGGGCTTTGCCGTGTTCCAGAAGAACTGCCTGGCCTGCCATCGCCTCAACGGCGCCGGGGACGCCCAGTTCGGTCCGGACCTGAACCTGCCGCACAACCCGACCGAGTACTTCCAGGCCGATTTCCTCCGGCGTTACATCCGTGACCCGCAAAGCCTGCGCCAGTGGCCCCAGGCAAAAATGCCCGGGTTTGCCGCAGCGGTCATCAGCGATAGCGAGCTGGATGCGCTGCTGGCGTACCTGGCCCACATGGCCACGCGCAAACCCTGAGGCTCACTGCTGCTGGGCGTTGAGGGTCGGGGTCACCAGCACCTTGGCGTGCATCTGCTCGAAACCACCACCGCGGCGCATGCCGCGCACCGGGCAGGCATCCAGGTAGTCCAGGCCCACCGCCAGTTTCAGGTGGCGTTCAGGCCGGGCCAGTTGGTTGGTGACATCGAAGCTGTACCAGGCATCCTCCAGCCAGGCTTCGGCCCAGGCGTGGCTGGCCATCTGCTGGCTGTCGCTGTCGAACAGGTAACCGGACACATAGCGCGCCGGGATGCCCAGGCTGCGCGCGCAGGCCAGGAAGGCATGGGTGTGGTCCTGACACACCCCGGCGCCGCCGGCAAACGCCTGGGCGGCGCTGGTATCCACGGCGGTGCTGCCGGGCCTGTAGGCCATACGCTGGTTCAGGGCATTCATCAGTTCGATCAACGTCGAGCGGTCACGGCGCTTGCGGCATTGCTGGCTGGCGAAGGCACGCAAGGCTTCGTCAGCTTCGGTCAGGCGGGTGAAGCGCAGGAACGGCAGCGGCGATTGCAGCTCGTGCTCGGCCTCGCGGCTTTCATCAATGTCGACCAGGCCACGGGCGCCGATGACCAGGTCCGAATGTGGCTCTTCCAGGCTCAGCACATGCAGGATGTTGCCGAACGGGTCCAGTTGCGCGCGCACCGGCCGCGGCAGGTCCAGTTGCCAACTGAGCACCTGTTGACGCTCGCTGTCGTGCGGAGTCAGACGCAGGTACTGGATGCTGGCACGCACCTGGTCTTCGTAGTGGTAGGCAGTTTCGTGGCTAATGGTCAGTCTCATACGGCCTCCAGGTAGGCGCTGTGAATGGCGTTGCCCAGTTCACGCACCAGCGGGATGTAATGGGTCAGCCAGGGGTGCAGCCCTTCGGCAAGGATTTCATCGATCGAGGTGTAGCGCAGGCGCGCGTCCACCTCGGCGGCCAGGCGCTGGGCCGGGCGGCCGTTGCCGCCGGGCAGGCTGGCGAGGATCAGGTCGATTTCCTCGGTGCAGGCACGCAGCGAGCGCGGCACGTCGGCGCGCAACAGCAGCAACTCGGCAACATGGCGAGCGGCCGGTGCATCACGGTAGATTTCGGTGTAAGCCTCGAATGACGACAGCGCGCGCAGCAAGGCGCTCCATTGGTAGTAACCGCGCGCCGAGCTGTCGCTGACCGCCTCGGCCTCGTCGCCAAGCATCTCGTAGCGGGCATCGAGCAAGCGCAGGGTGTTGTCGGCGCGCTCGATGAAGGTGCCCAGGCGAATGAAGCGAAAGGCGTCGTTGCGCATGATGGTGCCGTAAGTGGCGCCACGGAACAGGTGCGAGCGTTCCTTGATCCACTCACAGAAACGGCTCATGCCATAGCGGCCCAGGCCTTGCTCGGCGATGCCACGAATTTCCAGCCAGGTGGCGTTGATGTTTTCCCACATGTCGGCGGTGATCCGCCCACGTACCGCATGGGCACTGGCCCGCGCGGCACCCAGGCAGCTGTAAATGCTCGCCGGGTTTTCCGGGTCGAGGGCGAAGAAGTGCAGCAGGCGTTCGGCATGCAGCTGGCCATGGCGCTCGAGGTAGTCGTCGAGGGTACCGGTGATCAGCAGCGGCATGGCCATTTCATCCAGGCCGTCGCCGCGCCCGTCTTGCGGCATCAGCGACAGCGAATAACTGACATCGAGCATCCGCGCGAGGTTTTCCGCCCGCTCCAGGTAACGCGACATCCAGTACAAATCAGAGGCAGTTCTACTCAGCATGACTTAATCCTCGACCACCCAGGTGTCCTTGGTGCCGCCCCCCTGGGACGAGTTGACCACCAGCGAGCCCTCGCGCAGCGCGACCCGGGTCAGGCCGCCTGGCACCACCCGGGTCTCGCGCCCGGACAACACGAACGGGCGCAGGTCGATATGCCGCGGGGCGATACCGTTTTCGACAAAGGTCGGGCAGGTCGACAGCGACAGCGTCGGCTGGGCGATATAGGCCGAGGGCCGGGCCTTGATCCGGGCGGCGAACGCCTCAATCTCGGCACGGCTGGCCGCCGGCCCGACCAGCATGCCGTAGCCGCCGGAACCCTGGGTTTCCTTGACCACCAGCTCCGGCAGGTGCGCCAGCACATGGGACAGTTCTTCAGGCTTGCGGCACTGCCAGGTCGGCACGTTCTTGAGGATCGGCTCCTCGTCGAGGTAGAAGCGGATCATGTCGGTGACATAGGGGTAAATCGACTTGTCGTCGGCCACCCCGGTGCCAATGGCATTGGCCAGCACCACGTTGCCGCAGCGATAAGCCGCCAGCAGCCCGGGCACACCGAGCATCGAATCGGGGTTGAAGGCCAGCGGGTCGAGGAAGGCATCGTCCAGGCGCCGGTAGATCACATCCACCGCCTTGGGGCCGTCGGTGGTGCGCATGAATACCCGCTCGTCACGCACGAACAGGTCGGCGCCCTCGACCAGCTCGACGCCCATCTCGCGGGCGAGGAAGGCATGCTCGAAGAAGGCGCTGTTGAAACGCCCGGGCGTCAACACCACCACGCTGGGATTGTCCAGCGGGCTTGAGCTCTTGAGGGTATCGAGCAACAGGTTGGGGTAATGATCGATCGGCGCGATGCGTTGGGCAGCGAACAGCTCGGGGAACAGGCGCATCATCATCTTGCGGTCTTCAAGCATGTAGCTGACGCCGCTGGGGGTGCGCAGGTTGTCTTCGAGCACGTAGTAACTGCCATCACTGTCGCGCACCAGGTCGACCCCGGAAATGTGCGAATAGATGTCGCGGTGCAGGTCCAGGCCCTGCATCGCCAGTTGGTACTGCTCGTTGGCCAGCACCTGCTCGGCCGGAATGATCCCGGCGCGAATGATGCGCTGGTCGTGATACAGGTCGGCTAGAAACAGGTTCAGCGCCTTGACCCGCTGAATGCAGCCCCGTTCGACCACCCGCCATTCACTGGCCGGGATGCTGCGCGGGATGGTATCGAAGGGAATCAGGCGCTCGGTGCCCTGCTCGTCGCCATAGAGGGTGAAGGTGATGCCGGCGCGGTGGAACAGCAGGTCGGCTTCACGTCGACGCTGGGCCAGCAGCTCTGGCGGGGTTTCGGCCAGCCAGCGGGCGAATTCCCGGTAGTGCGGACGGACCTGGCCGTCAGCGGCGTACATTTCGTCATAAAAGGTGCGGATCATGCCGAACTCCTTGTCACCCGTGCAGCGGAGCCATCGCAAGCCCCGTGCCAGCGGCACAATTCCTTGTTATTCAGTATGTTGCGTTTTAAACGAAGAACGGTCGCACCAGATCTGTGCAACCGCTGCGCTCGCTTTGACGGCGGCGCCTCATTGCGAAGCGCCGCGCTTGCTTGCCGGTCAAGCCAGTTGACGTTCCTGCTTGACGCCCCAGCCTTCTATTTCTCCGCCCAGCGGGGCGATCACCGCTTCGAAATCCTGTTCGAATTCGCCGATACCGCCATAGGTTGCAAACATCACCTTGCTCAGCTCCAGGTGCCAGGCGCCATCATCGCGCTCGTGGACCTGGGCACTGAGTGATTCGCCGCGAAACTTACCTGCCGCTCGCCGCGCCCGTGCCTCGTCCGGAAAGACCGCATAAAACTCGATGGGATGAATCTGCGCGAAGTTGAACCCCCCTTCTTTCATCCGACGCAAGACCGTGCTGCTGATGTCCTCGTATTGGCTGCTCATGAATCGTCCTCCTCATTACCGATGGATAGACTTTCAGTGCAAAACGCACCTGCCCGCCACACAAGCCGTGCGGGGGCAATTCGAGCTGTTGCGTGACGTGGATCGGCAAGCCCGGACAATCAGAAAAAATCGCCCGACCTTGTCTGCAGCGTAGCGCCTGATTGCCCAGCGTGCCAGCCGGCATGCGGGTTCAAGGCCCTTCAGTGATGGCAGTGATCTCCACCCCGTTCTGCTCCTTCAGCCATTTGGCCGTTGGCGAGGTTTCGCGGTCCTGGAAATCATTGAGGTCCAGCTCGCCCAGGACCGGAAACAGATGGGAGCGAATCAGCCGCGCCGCCTCTTCGATACTCGGTTCCAGCTCTGCGCTGAGCGGCAGCGAGGTACGCTCGCCCTTCTGGTCAACGAAGGTAATGACCCATGCTTTCATTGGACTCTCCTCTGTACAGATGTTCAGGGTGAATCAGGCTTACCTTCCGTTGACCTCGATACAGCGGTGGTTGTTCAGTCTTCTTGCGGCTCGAAGCGATGAGCGCCTGGCAGCGCGCGTATGCTTTGCAGCGTGCGTAGAAAATCGTCCCTGGAAGGCTCGAACTGCAGCGGCGGCTCAGAGTGTTCATCGGTCACTCCCAGCACCACAGTGGGCTGGTAGCCGGAGCCCAAGGCGCCGGCGACCATCCTGAACGTTTCTGTGGCCGCCGGCTTCAAACTGTCAGGCTCATAGACGCGAAAGCGTGCACCGCCGAACCTGCCCTTGGCGGCGCCGATCCGCACGCTTGAGGGCCCGAACTTATCGACGCTGATCTGCAGCGGAAACGGGTTGGCAATCAGTCGATCCAGCAGCATCGGGACCATCTCGACGGCCTTGTCACTGTCACTGCTCATGCTCAGGCGGTGCAACAGGTTCGGGTTGTCTGCGGGGTTGAGGCCCAAGGTGATGGCATGGCGCGGCGTGCCATCATCGGCAATGAAGCCGAAGGGCACACAGAAGCCGTTGTCCTGGGGAATTTCGTATTGCTTGCGGATGCGGAACGCGGCCAGCACAGCGCGCGCCCTGGGCTCCAGCCGGGCCAGCGCCGCGGTGTCTGTCGCGGTATTGGCGCCACTGTAGAACTTGAATCGGTAGATGCGTTGATCGCGCCACAGGTAGGCAGTCAGATTGCCTTCATACCAGTTTGCAGAGGCGTCCGGCACACCCAGCTCGATAAAGCGCTCATGCTCGTACTCTACATCGGTCGGCCATTGCGCCTGCTCCTCGAAGAAGGCATCGCGCTCGACCTGCAGCTTCGCCACCGACCGCCCCTCGCCAGTAAATTGCTTGATCATGTCGTCAAGCACCACCAGTTGCGAAGTCACATAGCCTATGCGCTGGAGCTTTTCACGCAAGTCGTAGTACTGATCACTCAGGGCCCTGTAGCGCGTTTCGTCGTCACGGCTCGCAGAGATGGCGGCATCCAGCGCCTCCATCTGCGCCTTCACCACCCGCTCCTGCGCCGGGCCACGGGTGAGGCCCTGCACATAACGGATCTGTTCGTAGAGTGCACGGGTGGTCAACGGGCTGACCTCAATGTCGACCAGAAAGGGCAGCTCGCCGGTCAACCCTTCGCCGTAGGCAATCTGCTTGTCCCCAGGGGTGATCGTGGGGTCGGGGAGCTCAAAATTGTAGTACTGCCAGTAGCCACTGGAAGTGTGCCAGGCAATGTCCTTGGGCACATCGAACTGCACCCGGCCCATGCATTCGGTACGCCAGCCGGGGGGCGTCTGGTAATCCGCCGGTGCAACATCGGCCAGCGCCAACAGTGAATGGCACAGGCCGGCAAACAATACGAACACGCGCACGCAAAAATCCTTTTTTGATGGGCGCCGTTGCAGCCCCCGCTTCCTCAAGCGCGCGATTTGAGCATCCATGGCCCAGAAAGCCAAGACCCCGGCAAGCCGGGGTCCTGTTTACAGCACCCGCAACGTCGTTATTCCGGGGTGCCGTGCACTACACCCGCGGTGTTATCCAGCAGGCTCTTGGTCGCGGTCTGGATGAACGACTCAAGCTTGTGGGTCAGCTCGGTCTGGTCCGGGGCTTCGATCAGCTCGGCTTTGAAGTTGGCGCCCAGCTCGTAGCGGTACATGCGCGGCGACATGTCCTTGGACTCGATCAGGATCCGGTCGCCCTTGACCAGCCCGACGATCTGCTCGCTGCCCGATGGCTTGATCATGCCGAAGCCCTGGTCACCGGCTGGCAGGTTGAGCAGGTCACGGCCCCAGCACTGGTGACGGGTTTCGCCGCCCAGGCGGCCCATGATGGTCGGCACGATGTCGATCTGGGTACCCACGGTGTGGTTGACCGCACCGAACTTCTCCTGGATACCCGGGGCGATCAGCAGCAGCGGCACGTTGAAGCGCCCGAGGTCGAGCTCGGTGACCTGCTGGTGGTTGCCGAAGCCATGGTCGCCGACAATGACGAACAGGGTTTCCTTGAAGTAAGGCTCCTTGCGCGCTTTCTCGAAGAACTGGCCCAGGGCCCAGTCGGAGTAGCGCATGGCAGTCAGGTGCTCGTCCAAGCGGCCCTGGCCGGTAACCTTCTCGACCGGCAGATCCTTGGGCAGCGCATACGGCGTGTGGTTGGACAGGGTCTGCAGCAGCGCGTAGATCGGCTTCTTGCCATCGTGCTTGGCCAGCTCTTCGTTACCACGGTCGAACATGTCCTGGTCGGACACACCCCAGGTCGGGTCGGAGAACACCGGATTGACGAAGTCGTTACGGCCAATGAAGGTGGTCATGCCCTGGTTGCCGAAGAAACCGGACTGGTTGTCCCAGGCAAAGTCACCGTTGTAGACGTAGACGTCATCGTAGTCACGAGCACTGAGCAGCGCCGGCAGGCCGGACAGCTTGTGGCCACCTTCCGGGGTTTGCATCAGGTATTCGAAGCCCGGCAGGTTCGGGTAGCAGGCCATGGTGGCGAACATGCCCTGGTGGGTATGGGTGCCGTTGGAGAAGAAGCGGTCGAACAGCAGGCCCTCTTTCGCCAGTTTGTCGAAGTACGGGGTGATGTTGTTCGGGCTGCCCAGGGCGCCAACCGAATGACCGGCGAAGCTCTCCATGAGGATCACCACGACGTTCTTGATTGGCAGGGTGTTGTCCGCCGGCGGGGTGAAGTCACGGCGCACGGCGGCGCTGTCGGCATCGACCAGCTTGTCGTTGGCGGTCAGCAGCATGTCGCGCACGGTCTGGGTCGCCAGACCTTGCTCGATGGTCGACTTCCAGATGTTGGCGCGGTCTTCGCCGAAACGGCTCTTGGCCGCGTCGATCAGGGTCAGGGTGCCGTTCAGGCCCAGCTGGTTGACGAAGTTCGAGTCGGTGGTGAAGGCATCACCCCAACGCATCGGCGGGCCCTGGCGCAGGGTACCGCGAGCGGCGATGACCGCTACCAGCAAGACCATGAAGAACACCACGCCGCGCACGTACCAGGGCGCAACGCTGCGCGTGCCGGCTACCTGGCTTTCATACCCGCCAGCAGGCCGGGTCAGGCGGTCGATGCCCTTGAACAACAGGCTCAGCAGCCAGGTGCCAAAAGCCCAGGCCAGCAGGTAGCGCACCACCGGGAAACCGTACCAGAGCATGCTCAGCACGGTTTTCGGGTCTTCCTTGACGTACTGGAACACCAGGCCGTTGAGGCGCTGATGGAACTCGCGATAGAAGTCCATCTCCATCAGGCCGAGGAACATGACAATGCTCGAGGCGATGGTCAGCCAGGCCCGGAACAGGCCGCGGGCAGCCATGGCGCGGGCACTGAGGATCGCCAGCAGCAGCGGGATGCTCAGGTACACCACAACCCGCAAGTCGAACCGCAGGCCATTGAGGAAACCCTCGGCTACGGTCGAGGTCGGCGTGTCGCCGATCATGTCGCTGTTGTAGACCAGCAACGCGAGGCGGACCAGGCTGAGCATCAGCATGATCACCAGCCCGCACAGCAGGGTGTAGGCCAGATGCGATTTCAGCGTCGGTTGCAACGGGCGCGACGCAGCCCGCTGTTGACTCAAGGCGTCCGTGTTAGCCATGAATTGGAAGATCCTAGGGTTCAGGTTCGAGGAAGGCGGTAAAACGAATCGGCAAATGTGCCCTAAACGCGAGCGCGTTGCACGGTCATTCGGCGAACGGATAATTGCGCGCGCAAATTGTCGGCAATCGTTTGTGAAAATTTCGTAATAGAATCAGGGTTATCCGCAGGGAGATCATTACCCCATGTTTTTTCGCTACCTACCAAGCCCGCTAGGCCCGCTGCTGCTGGCAGGCGATGAACAGGGCCTGCGCCTGCTGCACATGGACGCCGCCCAGCCCTGGGAACTGGCCGCGGACTGGCTGCCGGCCAGCAACCAGCTGGACGACGTGGCGCGCCAACTGGACGAGTATTTCGCGCGCAAGCGCGAGACCTTCGAGGTGCGTGTGGCGCCCCGCGGCACACCGTTCCAGTGCGAGGTTTGGCAGGCCCTGCAGCGCATTCCCTACGGCACCACCTGCAGCTACGGCGAACTTGCCCAGGCCATCGGCAACCCCAGGTCGGTACGGGCAGTGGGCACCGCCAATGGCGCCAACCCGATTGCCATCATCATCCCCTGTCACCGGGTGATCGGCAGCAATGGCACCCTCACCGGCTTTGCCGGCGGGATCGAGCGCAAGCAGATCCTGTTGGAACTGGAGGGGACCTGGCTGATCTGAAGATTATCTCGGGCTACAGCCGCACATTGCCCCGCGGCCCGGCTATCGCCCAGATAATCAGGCCCAGCACCGGCAGCAGCAGAATCAGCAGGATCCAGAGAATCTTGGCGCCCCCGCTGGCACCGCTTTTGATCACATTGATGATCGCCCAGATGTCCAGGGCGAGGATGATCAGCCCAACCAGGCTATTGAAGGTAGAACCCATGGTATTGCTCCCTTGGTCGCGTCTGCCCTCAGGATAGCTGGCTATCAGGCCCATAGAGGCGAATCGTTCGCCGCGCCCAGGCAGCGCTGGTTACACTCGAGTGATTGAATTGCGCCAGAGAGGTTCCTATGCCACCCGCCCACAGTCACAGCAGCCCCGCTCCCGTCCCCTTGTGGAACGCCTGGATGCAACAGGCACAAAGCAGCCCGTGGCTCAGCGCAGGTTTGGGCCTGAGCTTGCTGGCGGTGCTCGGCCTGCTGATCGCCAGCGCGTGGAATGCTGTGCATGGCGACCACCAGCAAAACCTGCACATGGCCATGCTCGGCGGCCTCGCCGGATTTGCCGCCACCGCCCTTGGCGCAGTCATGGCAGTGGTGCTGCGCGAGGTCAGCGCGCGCACCCAGGACGTGATGCTCGGCTTTGCCGCCGGGATGATGCTCGCCGCCAGTTCGTTCTCGCTGATTCTGCCGGGCCTCGACGCCGCGCGGGAGATCACCGGCAACGGCCCGTACGCGGCACTGACGGTGGTGGTCGGCATGGGCCTGGGGGTCTTGCTGATGCTCGGCCTTGACCGCTTCACCCCGCATGAGCACGAAAGTACCGGCCCCTGCGGCCCACAGGCGGAGCGGATCAACCGGGTGTGGCTGTTCGTCCTGGCCATCACCCTGCACAACCTGCCCGAGGGCATGGCCATCGGCGTCAGCTTTGCCAACGGTGACCTGAATGTCGGCCTGCCACTGACCAGCGCCATCGCCATCCAGGACATTCCCGAAGGTTTGGCCGTGGCGCTGGCACTGCGCGCCACCGGTCTCTCGACCTTCAAGGCGGCGCTGGTGGCCATCGGTTCTGGTTTGATGGAGCCCATTGGCGCAGTGATCGGCCTGGGTATTTCCACCGGCTTTGCCATTGCCTACCCGGTGAGCATGGGCCTGGCAGCCGGGGCGATGATTTTCGTGGTGTCCCACGAAGTGATTCCGGAAACCCACCGCAACGGCCACCAGACCTCGGCAACCCTGGGCCTGATGGGCGGTTTTGCGGTGATGATGTTCCTCGATACCGCCCTAGGTTAAACGTGCACGGCCACCCGCAGCGCTTCCAGGGCCGGCGCTGCGGCGATGCCGACTTCGGCACACAGCTCCAGCACCCGCGGCAGGTCGTCGTTGCCGACCAGCACCATCTGCAGCTCGTCATCGAGCAACTGGCTGAAGTTCATCAGCACATAGCCGCCGGCTTCCTTGTTCATCGCCCCCATCTGCACCTGGATGCGGTTAAGCGCGGTCAGCGCCTCGACTTTGGCCAGTTGCTTGGGCTTGAGGTTGAACGGCACGCTCTTGTCGAAAGAGTCGGTGATCTGCTGGAACAGGTCCTGATAGCTATCAGCCTGGAACAACACGGTGTCGGGCAGGCTGCCGACGACAATCCACTCACCCAGCGGGATCGGGAAACTGTCGTCGTAGTTGATGTCCGGGTTGGCGGCGAGAAACGCCTGCGGGTCGGCATAGGCCTGGGCGGCTTCGTCGGCGATACGCGCGACTTCGTCCTCGCCCATGCAGCCAGCGCTGATTTTGCCGATGAGTTCGGCCAGTTGGAGTTTCATGAAGGGGCCCTGCGACGCTGAAAAAAGTCGCCAAGGATAGCCGCAAAAGGCCCCGTGGGGTTAGCCGAGCAGCTTGAGCAACTGCTCGGTGGTCTCGGGCGCGCCCATGGTTTGCGCCGCGCCCAGGGCATCGGTGCCACGGGCGTCGCGATGGCGCGGGTTGGCGCCCTGGGCCAGCAGGTAGTCGACAATCACCGTGCGGTTGAACATCGCCGCCATCATCAGCGCGGTGCGTCCATCGGCGGACGCGCCATCGACCTCGGCGCCCTTGTCCACCAGCAACTGGACCATCTCCAGGTTACCCTTGAAGGCCGCGCCGGCAATCGGCAACTGGCCCTTGTCATTGGCGATCTGCGGGTCGGCGCCGTGCTCGAGCAGTACCGCCACGGCATCCAGGTGCCCGTGGTAGCTGGCAAGCATCAGCAAGGTGTCGCCATTGCCATTGCGCAGGTTCACTGGCAAGCCGTTTTCCAGCAAGCGCCCGAGTATCACCGCGTCGCCCTTGCGCGCCCGGTCGAAGACCTCTTCGGCAAACGCTGCCGCCTCGTCGTCGTTCATCGGCGTTGGCCTGCGTTGGTCAGACATGGGGAACCTCCTGGCTATCGGAAAGGCCCAAGTCTTGATCAGGGAGCGCGGCGGGTCAACGGTGGATAAGTCATGGCCATGACAGAAGAAATCTATTGGCCAAGGCGATACTGCAAAATGCACTGTGCAAAATGCACGACCATGCAGAATGCACGGCACACCTTTCCCAACCAAATCCTAAGCCATTGATTTATAAAGATTTTCTAAAATCAAAAAGCTGGCACAGTCGCTGCACCTGTCACTCCATGTCTGCCACTAACAGTCAGGAGCTGATATGGACCTCATCCAGGAAAAATTCGCCTCGGTATTCTCCGCCTACGATGTCACCACCCAGGCGCGCCCCGATGGCGGAATTCTGCTGACCCTGCGGGCAGCCGACGGTACCCAGACCAAGCGCTCGATTTCTTATGCCCAGCTGCATAGCGCCGAACAACTGTCGTGGGCGATCAGTGCGATTCGCCGCGACCTGGCTGAACAGGCCAGTGAGCTGCCGGTGATTTCGATGCTGCAAAGCCAGCAGCGGTTTGCCTTGCCGACTTATCGGTAACTTCGCGGGGGCAAGCCCGCTCCTACCTGTAGGAGCGGGCTTGCCCCGTGATGGCGTTTATCAGTCGTCAAGCCGCGGGAACATCTTGGCAATCGAATCGCCAGTAAACCGTACAAGCCCACCTTCCGGCCGGTTGAACACCCGGATCGCCACGAACCGCGGCTCCTCGCCCATGTCGAACCAGTGCCGAACCCCTGCCGGCACGCCGATCAAATCGCCCTTCTCGCACAACACCGCATAGATGTAGTCCTCGATCCGCAGGCTGACCAGCCCGCGCCCGGCGGCAAAAAAGTGCAGTCGCTCTTCAGCACAGGTGTGCTCATCGCGCAGGCTGGTATCCGCTTCGCGGCTTACCTCGACACGGGCGTAACCGGTCTCGGCTTTTAGCGCATCGATACTGGCTTGATAAGCGCCGATCAGTTGCTGGTCGCTGGCGCCCGCCTGAATCGGCGCGCCAGCCTGCCAACGGGCAAAACGCACGCCCTGCTCTTGCAGGGTCGCGGCGATGTCCTCCAGGTGAGTCAGTACCTTGTTTGGGGTGTCCGGGGTGGACTGGTGATACACGCTAAGGCTGCTCATCGGGGCAACTATCCTCTTTCATTCGAAGCGCAATGATAACGGCTGCAGCCAGGGCTGCGATGCTGGCAATACTAAAGGTGGTAGCCGGCCCCAGCAGGTTCCAGCTGTAACCCGAATACAGGGCGCCCAAGGCGCCGCCAGTGCCGGCCAGTGCGGCATATAACGCCTGCCCCTGACCTTGCTGGCGGGCCGCGAAGCTGCGTTGCACGAAGGCGATGGCGGCCGCGTGAAAACTGCCAAAGGTGGCCGCATGCAAGAGCTGGGCGAGCAACAGTATGCCCAAATGTTCGGCAAAATTACCGAGCAACGCCCAACGCACTGCCGCCAGGGCAAAGCTGGCCAGCAGCACCCGGCGCAGCGATACCCGCGCCAGAATCCAGCTCATGGCCAGGAACATCAGCACCTCGGCCACCACCCCCAGCGCCCAGAGCATGCCGATGGTGCCGCGGCTGTAGCCCAGGTGCTCAAGGTGCAGAGTCAGAAAGGTGTAGTACGGGCCGTGGCTCAGTTGCATCAGCGCCACGCACAGGTAAAACGCGGCAACCCCGGGGCTGGCCAGTTGCTTGAGAAAGCCGCCGCCGCTGGCTCGCTCATTCTGCCCCGGCGGCTGGGCATTGGGCACCCAGAGGCTGGCCAGGACGATACCGGCCATGATAATCACCAGCGCCAGCGGGTAGATGTCCAGGCTCAGCCAGTCGAACAAGCGGCCAAGCCCGACTACGGTGAGGATGAAGCCGATCGACCCCCACAGGCGGATCTGGCTGTAACGCGCGGTCTGCCCCTGCAGATGGGCCAGGGTGATGACTTCAAACTGCGGCAATACCGCATGCCAGAAGAACGCATGCAGGGCCATTACCAGCGCCAGCCAGGCGTAGCTCTTGGCGAAGAAGATCAGCGAAAAGGTCGCCAGGGTCGACAACGCCCCCAGGCGCACGATCAGCAGGCGCTGGCCACTGCGGTCACCCAGCCAGCCCCACAGGTTGGGGGCCACGCAACGCATCAGCATGGGAATGGCGACCAGCTCGCCGATGCGCGCGCTGGAAAAACCCAGATGATCGAAATACAACGCCAGAAACGGCGCGGTCGAACCAAGCAAGGCGAAGTAGAACAGGTAGAAGCTGGACAGCCGCCAGTAGGGAATCGCCGCCACGGCTCAGCGAGCCGCAGCGCGATTGGCCGGGGCCGGCATTACAGCTGGCCCAGCACCGGGGTGTTCACGCGTACCTCGGCGTTCTGCCCGCGATGGCGCAGTAGGTGGTCCATCAGCACGATGGCCATCATCGCTTCGGCGATCGGCGTGGCGCGGATGCCCACGCACGGGTCGTGACGGCCCTTGGTGATGACCTCGACCGGGTTGCCATCGACATCGATGGAGCGGCCCGGGGTGGTGATACTCGACGTCGGCTTGAGGGCCAGGTGGGCAACGATCGGCTGGCCGGAGGAAATACCGCCAAGAATGCCGCCGGCGTTGTTGCTGAGAAAACCCTCTGGGGTCAGCTCGTCACGGTGTTCGGTGCCGCGCTGGGCGATGCTGGCAAAACCTGCGCCGATCTCCACGCCCTTGACTGCGTTGATGCTCATCAGCGCATGGGCAAGCTCGGCGTCCAGGCGATCGAAGATCGGCTCGCCCAGGCCCGGCATGACACCTTCGGCGACCACGGTGATCTTTGCCCCGACCGAATCCTGGTCACGGCGCAGCTGGTCCATGTAGGCCTCAAGCTCCGGGACTTTGTCCGGGTCGGGGCTGAAGAAGGCGTTCTGCTCCACCGAATCCCAGGTCTTGAAAGGGATTTCGATCGGGCCGAGCTGACTCATGTAGCCGCGAATGCGAATACCCTGGCTGGCCAGGTACTTCTTGGCGATGGCGCCGGCGGCCACGCGCATGGCGGTTTCGCGCGCCGAGCTGCGGCCACCGCCGCGGTAGTCGCGCTCACCGTACTTGTGGTGGTAGGTGTAGTCGGCGTGGGCCGGGCGGAACAGGTCCTTGATCGCCGAGTAGTCCTTGGACTTCTGGTCGGTGTTGCGAATCAGCAAGCCGATCGAGCAACCGGTGGTGCGGCCTTCGAACACACCCGAGAGGATTTCGACTTCGTCGGCTTCCTGGCGCTGGGTGGTGTGGCGGCTGGTGCCGGGCTTGCGCCGATCGAGGTCGTGCTGCAGGTCGGCCAGGGAAATTTCCAGGCCCGGCGGGCAGCCATCGACAATGGCGACCAACGCCGGACCATGGCTTTCGCCAGCGGTGGTGACAGTGAACAGCTTGCCGTAGGTATTGCCGGACATGCAGGACGCTCCGCGAATCAGCCAGATTTGAACAAGGCCGCCAGTATACGCAGGCTAACCATTCAGTTCATCCCTGACGGCGAACCTTCTGCGCTGGCCCCGGTCCAAACCGCACTCTCTCGATAGTGGCCTGATGATGTTGCGTATTGTTGCAGTAATCGCCCTGCTGTTCAGTGGTCTGGTCCAGGCTGCTGCCCCCGTCGTGTTCCAGCGCCCGCTCAGCCTCGATACCGGCAGCGGCGTGCTGCACGGCAGCCTGCTGTTGCCGCGCACCGAGCAGCCGCCACCGGTGGTGCTGATCATTGCTGGCTCCGGGCCGACCGATCGCGACGGTAACAACCCCTACGGCGGCAATACCGACAACCTCAAGCAACTGGCCCTGACCCTGGCGAAAAACAATATCGCCAGCGTGCGCTACGACAAGCGAGGCGTCGCCGCCAGCCTGGCTGCTACGCCGGATGAGCGTGACCTGACGGTGGAACGCTATGTTGCCGACGCGGTGGCCTGGAGCCAGAAAATCAAGGCCGACCCACGCTTCGGCCGCCTGGTCCTGCTCGGCCACAGCGAAGGTGCGCTGATCGCCAGCCTTGCCGCCGAGCACAGCGGCGCCAGCGCGGTGATCAGCATTGCCGGCAGCGGCTGGCCGATCGACAAGGCGCTGCGCGCGCAGATGTTTGACCGCATCCCCGGGCGCTACATGGCCAGTGCCCACGACATCCTTGACCGCTTGAAAAACGGCAAGACTTCTTCCCGCGTGCCGCTGCCACTGCAGGACGTCCTGCGCCCGAGTGTGCAGCCCTACCTGATTTCGCTGTTCCGCCAGGACCCGGCCGAGGCCTTCGCCAAGGTCAAGGTACCGGCATTGATCATCCAGGGCACCCATGACTTCCAGGTCGGTGTCGATAACGCCGAGATCCTCAAGGCGGCCAAGCCGGATGCCGAACTGGCGTTGATCAAGGGCATGAACCACATGCTGCGCATCGCCCCCGAAGAAATGAGCCAGCAACGCGACAGCTACCTTGACCCGCAACTGCCGCAAGCAGCCGAACTTGGCCAGCGCGTTGTCGACTTCATTCAGCGGTTGCCCGCCAGCTGAGGCCAATTCGCAGAAATTACGCCTCCAGTCCAGGCCAATCCTGCCGATAAAGCGGTGCTGGCATCGTCAATGCGACCAGCCCGCTGCGCACATGAGGATTGCCGTGATGACCGAAGCCGCCCCCCAGGACACCGCCGAGACGACTGCCGAGCAGGCAGCAGCGGAAGTTGCCCCCCTGCCCTGGGCCGATGTTACCCCCGAACATTTCCAGATGCTGCGCCTGGCGCCGTTGCCGACCGACCGCAACAGCGGTGCGCGGCCGCTGCGCTTTGTCCAGTACGGTTATGCCGAACGCCACAGCAAGCAGACCAGCCTGCTGCGCATGGCCATCCAGCTGCCGGCGCAAAAAGTGCGCAAGGAACAGAACCACCTCGATGTGTGGGTCGACCATGAAGAAAAGCATGTGACCTTCACGCCCGACACCGGCTTGCAGATCGAGCCGCTGAACCGCGGCCTAGGGCGCTTTCTGCTCAACCAGGCGGTGCAGTGGGCGCAGCGCAAGTGGCCGCACTACCGGGTCGAAGGTGCGGCCCTGCCAAGCAAGGATGCGCTCAACGAAGACACTCGCCTGCGCCGCGACCATGTGCTGCGCAGCCATGGCCTGGAGGTCGAGTACGCTGATGCCCAGCACCTGAAGGGGCGCTTCGTCGATGTCCAGGTTGGCGAGCTAAAAGGCGGCTGGAACACTGACAAGGTGCAGCGGGTCGAGATCCTCGATGCCGCGCAGATGCTGCAACAGGCCGAGCAGACCTTGCAGGAAAAAGAGGCGCAACTGCGCGAGCGTGACGAGCGGGTCAGCAAGTACCGCCGTGAAGACAGCGGGCTGCGTTTTACCATCACTTGCCTGGTGGCCTTTGCGGTGTTTCAGGCGGGGTTGTTGATCTGGATTGCGACTCACCGCTAAAAAGCATCGCTGGCAAGCCAGCTCCCACAAGGGCAATTGTGGGAGCTGGCTTGCCAGCGATAGATTCACTGCAAACCTGAAGCCTTACACCTTCGAAGCAAACAGCCCCTGGTGCTGGCGGCACTGCTCAGCCGTGAGCATGAACACCCCGTGGCCGCCGCGCTCGAATTCCAGCCAGGCGAAATCCACCTCCGGGTACAACGCCTCGACATGCACCTGGCTGTTGCCCACCTCGACAATCAGCAACCCTTTGTCGGTCAGGTGATCGGCCGCTTCGGCCAGCATCCGTCGCACCAGGTCCAGGCCGTCGTTACCGCAGGCCAGGCCCAGCTCCGGCTCGTGGTGATACTCCTCGGGCATGTCGGCAAAGTCTTCGGCATCGACGTACGGCGGGTTGGACAGGATCAGGTCGAAACGCTGACCCGGCAGGCCGGCAAAACCGTCGCCCTGCACGGTATACACACGCTCTTCCAGGCCATGGCGCTCGATGTTCTGGTTGGCGACTTCCAGTGCCTCGAACGACAGGTCGGCCAGCACCACTTCAGCCTCGGGGAACACTTCGGCGCTGACGATGCCGATGCAGCCGGAGCCGGTGCACAGGTCGAGGATGCGCGCAGGTTCGCTGGCCAGCCACGGTTCGAAGCGTTTTTCGATCAGTTCGCCGATCGGTGAGCGCGGAATCAGCACGCGCTCGTCGACGATGAACGACAAGCCGCAGAACCACGCCTCGCCCAGCAGGTAGGCGGTCGGCACGCGGTCTTCGATGCGGCGCTTGAGCATGCGCTGCAGGTTGACCAGCTCGTCGTCTTCCAGCTGGCAGTCCAGGTAGGCATCGGCGACTTCCCAGGGCAGGTGCACCGAGCCCAGCACCAGCAGCCGCGCTTCATCCCAGGCGTTGTCGGCACCATGACCGAAAAACAGGCCATGCTCGTGGAAACGGCTGACGGCCCAACGGATATGATCGCGCAGGGTGCGCAAGCGAGAAGTGATCACAACAGACTCCTTGAAAGACGACCTGCGATTCTAACAGCCCGGCAAAAGAAATGATCGGCAAAAACACCCTGTAAGGATATCGCCAGGGTGGCTGCAGGCCACTAACGACGCTGCTTGTACGCGAAGCGATTCACATAACTGCTCAGGCAGGGGACAATAGGGTAAAAGCCCTATCCAAAGGAGCCCTTGATGTCTGTTCCAACGACGATGTTCCACCTCAGCGGCCGCGGCTATCCGCCGGCCAAGCTGAACAACGCCAGCCTGGTGATTATCGATGCGCAAAAGGAGTACCTCAGCGGTCCCCTGGCGCTCTCGGGCATGGACGCGGCCGTGGCCAACATCGCTAAAATGCTCGAGGCGGCCCGCAAGGCCGGGCGCCCGATCATCCACGTGCGTCACCTGGGTACCGTCGGCGGCATGTTCGACCCGCAGGGCCCACGCGGCGAATTCATCCCGGGCCTGGAGCCTGTGGGCGATGAAGTGATCATCGAAAAGCGCATGCCCAATGCCTTCAAGAACACCACCCTGCACGAGACCCTGCAAAAGTACGGGCACCTGGACCTGATCGTCTGCGGCTTCATGAGCCACTCCAGCGTCAGTACCACCGTGCGCCGGGCCAAAGACTACGGCTACCGCTGCACCCTGATCGAGGATGCCTGCGCCACCCGCGACCTGCCGTTCAAGGACGGCGTGATTCCGGCGGCGCAGATCCAGCAGAGCGAGATGGCGATCATGGCCGACAACTTTGCCTGCGTGGCGCCAACCACCAGCCTGATCTGAGCGACCGCCCGGCAGCCGGGCGGAACCACCTCAAGGCTTTTCGGTCCAACGCCGGATATCCATAGAGGAAATCGGAATGAAAATATCCGATGGTTTTGATGCCAAACGCTTGCGCCCACGCACGCCCCGTAACTGGGGCATGCGCCTGGCGGCGGCGTTTTCGGCGTTGCTGGCAACCGCCGGCGTGCTCCTGGCCATGGCCGGCGCCGCCAGCCTGCTGGGCCACCCCGCTGCTCTGGGCGAGCTCAACGCCAACCCGGCCGGCGCCAGCGTCCTGCTGGGCCTTGGCCTGTTGCTGCTGTACCTGGGTGTGTGGTTCTGGCGCCGCAGCCGCTTGCGCCTGCGCCGCAGCCGCGAGCTCAATCTGTCACCGCACCTGATGAAAAAACACGATTGACTGCACGCTTTGGGGGAGTCGCGTAAACTACGCCGCCCTGGCGGAGGCTTACATGCAAGACGACGATTTTTCCCTGTTCAAAAGCGAGATGCGCGGCGTCAAGCCGATCACCCATGATCGCGCCGAAGTCGGCAAACCCAAGGCCGACCGCAAGAAACTGGCAAGCCTGCGCCAGGCCGCGACGGTCCGTAGCGACCAGACCGTGGTCGATGGCCTGTCGGACCAGTTTGTGATTGATGTCGGCCCCGAAGACGATCTGCACTGGAGCCGTGACGGCGTCCAGGAAAGCCAGATGCGCAAGCTCAAGCTCGGCCAGATCGGCTTCGAAGGCAGCCTCGACCTGCACGGCATGACCGTCGAAAAGGCCCGGGAAACCCTGTGGGCCTTCCTTGCCGAAGCCACCCGCTTCGAAGTGCGCTGCGTGCGCGTCACCCACGGCAAGGCAGTGCGCCTGGATGGCAAGCGACCGATGATCAAGAGCCACGTCAACACCTGGCTGCGCCAGCACCCGCAAGTGCTCGGTTTTACCTCATGTCAGGCCCGCCATGGCGGTACTGGCGCGGTGTATGTCATGCTCAAGCGAACCATGCTCGAAGGCCGTGACGAGTAACGCCGTACTTGCAGCGCCGCCGTCGCCGCCGTACCCTTCGCGTTTGCGATAAATCCCACAGGTAGATCCATGTCCCTGGAACAGAACTACACCGCGATCCTTGGCCAGCTTGGCGAGGATGTCTCCCGCGAGGGCCTGCTCGACACGCCCAAGCGGGCTGCGAAGGCCATGCAGTACC
The DNA here is from genome assembly GCF_044743505.1 of Pseudomonas sp. NPDC087612. Taxonomy (NCBI): domain Bacteria; kingdom Pseudomonadati; phylum Pseudomonadota; class Gammaproteobacteria; order Pseudomonadales; family Pseudomonadaceae; genus Pseudomonas; species Pseudomonas sp. NPDC087612. Next base: position 242,493 of record NZ_JBIUWO010000008.1, on the reverse strand, counting down.
TTTGCCGCGGTTATGAGCAAACCCTGGAAGAAGTGACTAACGGCGCCCTGTTCAGCTCCGATAACAGCGAAATGGTCCTGGTCAAGGACATCGAGCTGTACTCGCTGTGCGAGCACCACATGCTGCCGTTCATCGGCAAGGCCCACGTGGCCTACATCCCTGACGGCAAGGTCCTGGGCCTGTCGAAGGTGGCGCGGATCGTCGACATGTACGCACGCCGCCTGCAGATTCAGGAAAACCTCAGCCGCCAGGTCGCCGAAGCGATCCAGCAGGTCACCGGCGCCCTGGGCGTTGCCGTGGTCATCGAGGCCAAACACATGTGCATGATGATGCGCGGTGTGGAAAAACAGAACTCGACCATGATCACTTCGGTGATGCTCGGCGAATTCCGCGAAAACGCCGCGACCCGCAGCGAGTTTCTCAGCCTGATCAAGTAATCGGGCCAGACTGCAAGCCGACCTTTCGTGGTCGGCTTTTTTTATCCTTTGGAGTTGCCATGATCGTCAAAGCACTGCGTGTGGGCCTCGGCCAGTTGATTGTGTTCGGTGACTGGATCAGCCGCCCGGCCAAGCTCAAACGCGACCCGGCCGCCCAGGCCCTGGTCGAGCAACAGGCCAAGGGCCTGAGCCTTTACCAGTTTCATGCCTGCCCGTTCTGCGTGAAAACCCGCCGCACCCTGCACCGCCTGAACGTGCCGGTGGCACTGCGCGATGCCAAGAACAACCAACAGGATCGCCAGGCCCTGCTTGCCGAAGGCGGCAAGATCAAGGTGCCGTGCCTGCGTATCGAGGAAGACGGCAAGACCACCTGGATGTATGAATCCAAGGTGATCATCGACTACCTCAACAAGCGTTTTGCCGCCTGATCGCTCAACCGAGCATGGTCACATGACGGGGATGGCTGGCCACACGCTCCAGCCATGCCTGGATGCCAGGGTAGCCGTCGAGGTCAAAGCCGCCCTGGTGGGCGACATGGGTGTAGGCGTACAGCGCGACGTCGGCGATCGAATAGCGATCACCCACCAGGTAAGGCGTTAGCTGCAGTTGCTTCTCCATCACCCGCAGGGCCTTGTAGCCGCCTTTGTGCAGGGTCTTGTACTCCTCCAGCCGCTCTTGCGGCAGCCCCAGGTAAAACTGGATGAAGCGTGCCACGGCGATGTACGGCTCATGGCTGTACTGCTCGAAGAACTGCCATTGCAGCACCTGGGTGCGCAAGCGCGGTTCGGTGGGCAGGAACTCGCTACCATCGGCGAGGAAGTTGAGAATCGCGTTGGACTCCCACAGGTAGGTGCCATCCTCGAGTTCCAGCACCGGCACCTTGCCATTGGGGTTCATGGTCAGGAACTCAGGGGTTTCCGTCTCGCCCTTGAGGATATCCACCGAATGCCATTCATAAGGCAGGTCGAGCAGGTGCAACATGAGCTTGATCTTGTAGCAGTTGCCCGACTGGTAGTCGCCGTAAACCTTGTACATCGCTCCCCCTCTTCGTAATGCTGAATCGAACCCGCGCCCATAGTTGGCGACTGTACGGCTAATTGCAATGCCTGCTGTATGGCAAAGATCAACAGTACGCACGGTAGTCTGAAAAAACTGCTTACATCCAGAACAAGGAATGCCCCCATGCCCGACGCCACGTCCGCGCAATTGCGCCCTTTGGCCGACTCCTCGCCGTCTGCGGTGGTGGCAGGCTTCATCGCCATGCTCACCGGTTATACCAGCTCCCTGGTGCTGATGTTCCAGGCCGGCCAGGCTGCCGGCTTGACCACGGGGCAGATCTCGTCGTGGATCTGGGCGCTGTCGATCGGCATGGCGGTGTGCAGTATCGGCCTGTCGCTGCGCTATCGCACCCCGATCACCGTCGCCTGGTCGACCCCCGGCGCGGCACTGCTGATCACCAGCCTGGGCGGGGTCAGCTACGGCGAAGCGATCGGTGCCTATGTCACCTGCGCGGTGCTGGTGGTGATCTGCGGCATGACCGGCAGTTTCGAGCGCCTGGTCAAACGCATTCCGGCCTCGCTGGCCTCGGCATTGCTGGCCGGGATCCTGTTCAAGATCGGCAGCGAGATTTTCATTGCCGCCCAGCATCGGACCGCGCTGGTACTGGGCATGTTCTTCAGCTACCTGTTGATCAAGCGCGTTTCGCCGCGCTACTCGGTATTGGCAGCGTTGGTGGTCGGCACGGTGCTGTCCGGGGCCATGGGCCTGCTGGATTTCAGCGGTTTCAGCCTGGAAGTGGCCACCCCGGTGTGGACCACGCCGAGTTTCTCTCTGGCGGCGACCATCAGCATCGGCATTCCGCTGTTCGTGGTGGCCATGACCTCGCAGAACATGCCCGGTGTCGCCGTGCTGCGCGCCGACGGCTACCAGGTGCCGGCCTCGCCGTTGATCACGGTGACCGGCCTGGCTTCATTGCTGCTGGCACCGTTCGGCTCCCACGGCGTCAACCTGGCCGCCATCAGTGCAGCGATCTGCACCGGCCCGCATGCCCATGAAGACCCCAGCAAACGCTACACCGCGGCCGTCTGGTGCGGGATTTTCTACGGCATCGCCGGGGTCTTCGGCGCCACCCTGGCGGCGCTGTTCGCCGCCCTGCCCAAGGAGCTGGTGCTGTCGATTGCCGCCCTGGCATTGTTCGGCTCGATCATGAATGGCCTGACCGTGGCGATGAACGAGGCCAGGGAGCGCGAGGCGGCGCTGATCACCTTCATGGTCACCGCCTCTGGCTTTACCCTGTTCTCGATCGGTTCGGCATTCTGGGGGATCGTCGCCGGGGTGCTGACCTTGATGATTCTCAACTGGCGTAAATAGTCGTAGGGACGCCGCTCCTACAGGCGAAAATGCCCGACCATCCCCTTCAAGTCATTGCCCAACTGCGCCAGCTCGATACTTGAGCTGGCGTTGCCCTGCATGGCCAGCGCCGACTGATCGGCGCTGCTGCGGATCTGGGTGACGCTGCGGTTGATGTCCTCGGCTACCGAGCTCTGCTGCTGCGCCGCTGCGGCAATCTGCTGGTTCATCTGCTGGATCAATGAGACTGCCGCGGCAATGCTGCCCAGGGCGCTTTCGGTGTGCAGGGCATCGCTGACGGCCAGCTTGACCAGCTCGGCACTGCCCTGGATCTGCGCCACCGAGGCCTGGGCACCGCTGCGCAAGCTGCTGACCAGGCGCTCGATCTCCTCGGTCGATTGCTGGGTACGCCGGGCCAGTGCCCGCACCTCGTCGGCGACCACGGCAAAACCGCGGCCCTGCTCGCCGGCCCGCGCGGCCTCGATGGCGGCGTTGAGCGCCAGCAGGTTGGTCTGCTCGGCGACGCTCTTGATCACTTCCAGCACCTGACCGATGTTCTGCACTTCGCTGCTGAGGTTGTCGATGCTCTGGCTGGCTGATTCAGCAGAGCTCGCCAGTTGCTCGATCCGCTGCATGCTCTGGCGCACCACCTGCTGACCGCTCTCGACCTTGTCGTCCGCCGTTTGCGCCGCCAGGGCAGCCTCTTCGGCGTTGCGCGCAACATCATGCACGGTAGCGGTCATCTGCTGCATGGCGGTAGCTACCTGCTCGGTCTCATCCTTTTGGCTGTTGACCTCGCGGTTGGTCTGCTCGGTGACTGCCGACAGCGACTGAGCGTTGCTGGCCAGTTGTTCGATACCGTTTTGCAGGCCACTGACGATGGCGCTCAAGCCCGAGCCCATCTGCTGCATGGCCAGCATCAGCTGACCGACCTCATCACGCCGATCGATACTGATTTCACCACGCAGGTCACCGGCGGCTATCTGCTGGGCGCGGCCCATCACCTGGCGCAGCGGCCCGACCACCGCACGGGTGATCAACCAGGCCGCCAGCACCCCGACCAGCAGCGCCATCAGCGCAGCGCCAAGGATCAGCACGGCATTGCGCTGCAGCTCGCCTTGCATGGCCTGGTCTTCAGCGATCCGGGCCTGGTCGACCTGGCGGGTGACCTGTTCGGCACGCGCTTGCAATTGCTGCTTGAGCTGCTGCTCACGGCCAAGCAGGTCGGTGTATTCAGCAAGTTTTTCAGTGAAACTGGCGATGTGCGTGCTGACCTCGCCGAGCACGGTCTGATAGCCAGCGTCGGTCACCGCGGTTTTCAATTGCTCGACCAGTGCTGCTGCCTGCTCGGTCTGTTCGATGCGGCCCTGGCGGGCATCGTCGGCGCCCTTGCGATTCTGCTCAAGACGCACGCGCGCTTCGTCCATGGCCTGCAGCATCAGCCGTGCGACTTGTGCCACCTGCCCGGCTTGCTCGACGAACTCGGCGCCCTGCTGGCCCTGGGTGTCCTTCAGGGTATAGGTGCCGTCGTCGGCGAGCCCGGACTGCAGCACATCCAGGTTGTTGGCCACGCTTGAGACCGACCAGCTGGCCATGTCCAGCGCCAGCTCCTTGGCCTGGGTCAGTTCGACGAACTGGTCAAAGGCCTGGCGGTAGTCGTTCAGCGCCTGTTCGACGCCGCTCAGTTGCACCAGCGTCCGGGCTTGCTCTTGCAGGGCGTCGAGGCGCTGGTGCACCGCGTCTACCGACTTGGGATCGGAGCGCAGGGCGAATGCCTGTTCCTGCAAGCGGGTATCGAGCAGTGCGGTATTGAGCGCCGCCATCTGCTTCAAGCCATCGAAGCGCTGCCCGACGCCGTGCAGGGCGGCAACCCCCGCTGCCGCCACCACCGCCGTCAGCAGTAGCACCAGGGCAAAGCCCAGCCCGAGTTTGCGGGCCATGCCCAGGTTGGCGAAAAAACCACGCTTGGCCGAACTCATCGCACTACCCCCTGCTGCCCGCAAATGCATCAAGCCTCAAGAGTGGCAATGGCACGGCCAGCGGCACAAGATCCCGGCGTCGGAATAATGGCAAAAAGCTACAGTTGCGTCGTTTTCAGGACTGCCGAGGTCGTCCGGCGCGCTGAAAGAACGCCTGCGCGCGCTGGTCCTGGGCATAGGCGACATTAATCCGCAGCCAGTCACAGGCAGCGCCCTGGGGGTCAAAGGCACTGCCCGGCGCCAACAGCACCGAACAGGCCTGGGCCTCGCGGCTGAGCTCGGCAAAACTGCGTCCCGGGCAGCGCGCCCAGACAAACATGCCGCCATAGGGCTCGGTAAACACCTCCCAGCCATAGGCCTCCAGTTGGCCCAGCGCCTTGGCCATGTGCTGGGCCAGGCGCAGGCGCAGACGCGCCGTGCTTTTGCGGTAGCTGCCGTTGCCGAGCATTTGCGCCACCACCTGCTCGGTAAACCGCGAAGTCCCCAGGCCACTGACCATTTTCAATTCCGCCAGGCGCGCAACCAGTTCCGCCCTGGCCACCAGGTAGCCAACCCGCAGCGAACTGCTCAGGGTCTTGGAAAAGCTCGCCAGGTAAATCACCCGCTGTTCAGCGTCCAGGGTTGCCAGACGCGTCACCGCACCGTCCTGAAAGTCCGCGTAGATGTCGTCCTCGATGATCAGCAGGTCATGTTCGCGTGCCAGCTCCAGCAAGCGATAGGCGACCTTGGGCGACAGGCTGCTGCCGGTGGGGTTCTGGTACAGGCTGTTGATGTACAGGCAACGTGGCCGGTGCTGCTTGAGCAGCGCCTCCAGCACCTGCAGATCAGGCCCCTGCGGGGTACGCGGCACTTCGAGCATGTCGACGTGATGCTGGCGCAACAGGCTGTAGAGGTTGTAGTAGCCCGGGCTTTCCACCAGCACCTTGTCGCCGGGCTTGAGCAACGTGCGCACCAGCAAATCGAGGGCATGGCTGGCGCCCTGGGTGGTGAGGATCTGCTCGGGCGCGGCGTCGATGCCGATCTGCCCCAGGCCCTTGTGCAACTGGGTACGCAGGCTGGCCAGGCCCAGCGGCGGGCAATAGTCGATCAAGTCCTCGACCGCGCCGCGGCTGACCTGGCGCAGCGCCTGGGCAATAGCTTCGGTAGCGCGCCAGCTGGAAGGTACCCAGCCACAGCAGAGCTTGAGCAACTCGCCGGGGTCATCGGTGAACTGCTGCCAGCGGCTGTCGAAGGCCTCGTCATGGATCGGCTGATCAACCAGCAGCACCTGCAGGCGCTGTTCGGCGACGAAGAATCCGGCGCCATGGCGCGCCTGCAGCCAGCCCGCCGCCACCAACCGGTCGTAGGCTTCGATCACGCAGGACTGGCTGACACCCTGCTCGCGGGCCAGTCGGCGAATCGACGGCAAGCGGCTACCCGGGCGCAGGCGCTGGTGTTCGATCCAGGCCTGCAATTGCTCACTCAGTTGCTGCACGAGCGGGCGGGAGGAGTGGCGATCAAGGCTCAGGTGCATGGCAAAGTGTTCGCTGATTTTGTCCGAACAGTTAACCACAAAACCCTCGCCAGTGTGCCTTGTGACGCCCAGGCGATCACCGGATAGTCGGCCCATCGACAAGGAGCCGAACCATGCCCACCCCGCGCCACCCCGCCCTCCTGGCCTTCGCCCTGTGCCTGATCACTTTTGCGGTCAACCTGCAGGCACCGCTGTACACCGCTTACGCCGAGCTTTCCGGTGAGGGCGCCGGGGCCACGGCCATGGCCTTCTGCGGGTATGTGCTGGGGGTAATCCCGGTACTGCTGTTGCTCGGTGGCCTGGCCGACCGGGTCGGGCGGCGGCCGCTGATCCTCATCGCCCTGGCCCTGTCGATGCTTGCCACCTTACTCATGCTCTTGGCGCCGGGGCTAAAGACCCTGGGCCTGGCGCGCCTGCTGCTGGGCACCGGCACTGCGCTGGCGTCGGCCACCGGCACTGCCTACATGGGCGAACTGATGCACGGCGGCGACAACCGCCATGCCGCCACCTGGGTCACCGCCAGCACTTCGCTGGGCTTTGGCCTCGGCGCGGCGCTGACCAGCCTGTTCCTGCTCAATGGCCCAAGCCTGACCCCGGGCAGCTTCTATCTGCACCTGGCGCTGGCCTGCCTGGCGATGCTGGCGGTATGGCAATTGCCCGACCGGCGCCTGGCCCCACCTGCCGCGCTGTTGCGCCTGCCCTGCTACCCGGCCGGCAGCCTGCCCTACGGTTTGGCAATTCTGCTGGCCTGGGCCTGTGTCGGCCTGGTGATTGCCTTGCTGCCGTCGATCCTCAAACAGCATGGCCTGGCCAACTGGTCGGGGTTCTCGACCTTTTGCGTGATCAGTTGCGGGTTGTTGTTCCAGCCCCTGGCCAAGCGCCTGGCGCCGGTGCGGGCCACGGCCATTGGCCTGGTGATCTTGCCCTGCAGCTACGCGCTGCTGGCCTGGGGCGCCGACAGCGGCGCGCTGGCGGCAGTGCTGCTGGGCACCATCGCCGCCAGCAGTGCCTGTTATGGCTTTATTTACCTGGGCGGGCTGTCAGCGGTGAACACCCTGGCGGGCGAGGAAAAAACCCGCGCCAGCGCAGGCTTCTTCCTGTTGGCCTACATGGGCTTCAGCCTGCCAGTCATCCTTACCGGGCTGCTGGTCGATCGCCTCGGCCCGGGTAATGCCCTGCTGGTGTTCGGCCTGGTGTTAGTGGTTGGCTGCCTGCTGGTGGGCCTGGCCCTGGCACGCAGCCACAAGGCGCTCGCTCTGCCTGCGCTGGCAGGCGTCAAATAGCCGTGGCGCCGCCATCGACTGCCAGGGCCTGGCCCGTTGTAAACGCCGCACCATCGCTGCACAGGTAAAGCACCGCACTGGCGATCTCCTCGACCTTGCCGATGCGCCCGACCGGGTGCATGGCGGCGGCGAACTCGGCCTTGCGCGGGTCGGCCTCATAGGCGCGGCGGAACATGTCGGTGTCGATCACCGCCGGGCACACGGCGTTGACGCGAATCTTCTTCTTGGCGTACTCGATGGCCGCCGATTTGCTCAGGCCGATCACCGCATGCTTGGAAGCGCTGTAGATGCTCATCTTCGGCGCGGCGCCAAGGCCGGCCACCGATGCCGTATTGACGATGGCGCCGCCGCCCTGGGCGAGCATCAACGGCAACTGGTACTTCATGCACAACCACACACCCTTGACGTTGACGCCCATGATCGCGTCGAACTCGGCCTCGCTGCCTTCGGCCAGGCGGCCCTGCTCGATCTCGATGCCGGCGTTGTTAAAGGCGTAGTCCAGGCGCCCGTAAGCCTCGACCGTGCGCCCCATCAACTGCCGCACATCGGCCTCGCGGGTGACGTTGCAACTGACGAACAGCGCCTCGCCGCCGCTGTTGCGGATCAGCTCGACCGTGCCTTCGCCACCTACGGCATCAAGGTCGGCCACCACCACTTTCAAGCCCTCGGCGGCAAACGCCAGCGCCGTCGCCCGGCCAATCCCCGCAGCACCACCGGTGACCAGGGCAACCTGGCCAGAAAAACGCATGCTCATCGCTAGCTCCTGCAACAAAGTGAGGTCAGTGATCAGGAGTCTAGGCAGCGATCCGCGCCATTGGGCAGCATCATCAGGGCGCCGGTTGGTGCACTATCGGCCTGGGTGATTGTCTTCCCCAGTATCAATCAGCGCAGTGGATTACCGTGCATTCGCCAGGCGGGTAAACCTTGCCGCCTGGCCAAACAAGGTCTATCAACAAGCATTGCCCTTCAATCGAGAGCCTTGCCATGACTGTCCAGACCAACCGCCGCTTCCTGCTCGCCAAACGCCCGACCGGCGCCGTGACCCGCGACGACTTCAGCTACGAACAGGTGCCGGTGGCCGAACCTGGCGAAGGCCAGATCCTGGTAAAAAACCTGTATCTATCCCTGGACCCGGCCATGCGCGGCTGGATGAACGAAGGCAAGTCGTATATCCCGCCAGTGGCCCTGGGCCAGGTGATGCGCGCCCTGGGCGTCGGCGAGGTGATTGCCTCGAAACACCCGGGCTACGCCGTCGGCGATCACGTCAACGGCGCCCTGGGTATCCAGGACTATTTTGTCGGCGAGCCCCAGGGCTTCTACAAGATCGATCCGAAACTGGCGCCGCTGCCGCGCTACCTGTCCGCGCTGGGCATGACCGGCATGACCGCCTACTTCGCCCTGCTCGACGTCGGCACCCCGAAAGAAGGCGATACCGTGGTGATTTCCGGTGCTGCGGGCGCGGTCGGCAGCATTGCCGGGCAGATCGCCAGGCTCAAGGGCTGTCGTGTAGTGGGTATCGCCGGCGGCAGCGAAAAGTGCCAGTACCTTAAAGATGAACTGGGCTTTGACGGGGTCATCGACTACAAGGCAGAGGACGTCCTGGAAGGCCTCAAGCGCGAATGCCCGAAAGGCGTCGATGTGTTTTTCGACAACGTCGGCGGCGAGATTCTCGATGCCGTGCTCAGCCGTCTGAACTTCAAGGCGCGAGTGATCATCTGTGGCGCCATCAGCCAGTACAACAACAAGCAGGCGGTCAAGGGCCCGGCCAACTACCTGTCACTGTTGGTCAACCGTGCACGCATGGAAGGCTTCGTGGTCATGGACCATGCCGCCAACTACGGTAAGGCGGCACAGGAGATCGCCGGCTGGCTGGCAACCGGCAAGGTGAAGAGCAAGGAGGATGTGGTCGAAGGCCTGGAAACCTTCCCCGAGACACTGTTGAAGCTGTTCAGCGGGGAAAATTTCGGCAAGCTGGTGCTTAAGCCCTGATCTCGGCGACCACTGCTGCCAGCGCCTGGGCAGGGTCGGCGGCCTGGCTGATCGGGCGACCGATCACCAGGTAGTCGGAGCCGGCATCCAGGGCCTGGCGCGGGGTCAGTATGCGGCGCTGGTCGTCCTGGGCGCTGCCGGCCGGACGAATGCCCGGGGTCACCAGTTGCAGTGACGGGTGCGCAGCCTTCAGCGCCGGCGCTTCCAGTGCCGAGCACACCAGGCCGTCCATGCCGGCCTTCTCGGCCAGAGCCGCCAGGCGTAGCACCTGCTCCTGCGGCTCGATGTCCAGGCCAATACCGGCCAGGTCTTCGCGCTCCATGCTGGTCAGCACCGTCACGCCGATCAGCAGCGGCTGCGGGCCGCTGCGCTGGGCCAGCACCTCACGGCAGGCCGACATCATGCGCAGACCACCGGAGCAGTGCACGTTGACCATCCACACGCCCATCTCCGCGGCGGCCTTGACGGCCATGGCGGTGGTGTTGGGGATATCATGGAACTTCAGGTCGAGGAACACTTCGAAGCCCTTCTCGACCAGGGTTTCGACAATGCCCGATGCGCTGCTGGTGAACAGCTCCTTGCCGACCTTGACCCGGCACAGGGCGGGGTCGAGCTGATCGGCCAGCTTCAGGGCGGCGTCACGGGTAGGGAAATCCAGGGCGACGATGATGGGCGTCTGGCAGGCGGACATGGGCGGGTCTCTTGGCAAGTCTTGAACGGCGCGCATTGTAAACGAAGCGGCGGCCCGTGGGGGGCCGATGATCGCGAAATGGCCGCGGCCCACCCCTGCCCCTATAATTGAACCAATGAATGATGCTTTGGCTCCAATTTAGTGAAGCAGTGTCATGTGCTGTTTAAAAGGAGAATTACATGCCCTGGTATGCCTGGTTGATTCTGGTGCTCGCAATCGGCTCCATCGTCGGTGGCCTGATGTTGCTGCGCGATACCGCGAAAAAGCTGCCCTTGACCGAGGAGCAGCTCAAACGTGTGCATGAGCGCAATGCCGAGATGGATGCCAAGGATGCGCAAGACCGCTGAGCCTTCTGCACGGCCCGGCAACGCACGGCGTTACTTGTAGCGCGCCGCCGCCGAACTGCGCGAAAGATTCGGCCCCAGCGCATCCCGCGCCTTGATGTACGCCTGCCAATCCGCCGCTTGCGGCAATGAAGGAATGGTTACCAGCTCGTTCTGGTCCAGCCCGCTCAGTGCCGCGTCAACCATCTCCCCTACTTCCATCACCATCTGCGGGTCGATCTGGTTCACGTCAAGGCCTGAACGCTCGAAGATTTCCGTACGGGTCACCCCGGGCAGTACAGCCTGAACCTGTATCCCCTTGTCTTTCAACTCACCGCTCAGCGTCTGGGTCAGGCTCAGGACATAGGCCTTGCTCGCGCTATAGACGGCGTTGAACATTTCCGGCGCCAGGGCCACGACTGAAGCGATGTTGATGAGGGTCCCCCGGCCGGCGTTGGCGAACTGTGTCGCAGCAGCAGAAGCCAGGCGGGTGACAGCGACGATGTTGAGTGCGACCACTGCATCGATCTGTTGCGCGGTAACCTCCGCCAGGGTGCCATGCAGGGCGATGCCAGCATTGTTGACCACTACCGCAATGCTGTGGTCGTCACGCAGACGCTTCTCGACCCGGGCAAGGTCGGCGGCTTCGACAAGGTCCGCAGTCAGCACTTCGACACTTACGCCATGACGAGCCTGCAACTCATTCGCCAGCGCCTGCAGGCGTTGGCCGTCCCGTGCGACCAGAAGCAGGTCGTGCCCGCGTGCAGCCAGGCGCTCGGCGTAGACAGCACCGATTCCTGACGATGCACCGGTGACCAGTGCCGTAGTGGTTAATGAAGAATTCGACATGACAGTGATCTCCAAAGGCTCGACGAAAGAGAGGAACAACTGCGCCAGATAAAAATATTATGACCATAATATTTTATCAACCCGAGCCGACCAAAGGCATCGCACAGCCAAGAAAAAGCCGGTCAATGACCGGCTCCTTCCCTGTGGGTGATCAATTGACCGTGAGCTTGTCCCGATTGCGATCCAGCAGTGCCTTGCCAATACCCTTGATTTCGAGCAGTTCATCCACCGAGGTGAAGGCGCCGTGCTCATCACGGTAGGCGACGATGGCTTCGGCTTTGGTTTTGCCAATGCCGGTCAGGGTGGTTTGCAGGGTTGTGGCATCGGCCTGGTTCAAATCGAGCTTGGCAACCGGCAAAGTGACCATGGCGGCCGTCGGCTCGACTTGTGGTTGCGCCGCCATTGCCGAAAGCGAGACGGCAGTAAACAGTGGCAGAAAGAGGTACGACAGGACGGTGTTGCGCATGGGGAAACTCCTTGGCTATGAATTTGCAGAGCAGCATTTCCTTGGCTGCTACCGAAACCTAGACCGGCAAGAGAGTCGGCGCAAATGTGTCCACAGCGGATTGTTTTACCAAACAAGTCTCAACAGTATTCGAGCGTAGCTGTAGCACAAACGCTTGTGCAAACGCGCCCCACTACAACAGATGTAGTAAACTCCCGCGCACTTTGTGAGGGGGAGTCAAATGCGTAGAAGGGAATTTATTGTTGGCCTGGGCGTGGTTGCCCTGGCAGGGATCGCCACGAAAGTTATTGTTTCGGGTTCGTCGAATGCACTTAAAACACCAACCGGCATGGACTGGCTGCCGTTTGACTTGCTGGCCCTGAATGCCGATGGAACCGTTACAGTAAGTAAAGACGCGGCCAAGATCATGGACAAGATTTCCATGCTGCCGTCGGCCGATGCCGAGTCGCTGGCAGCCGGCGCGCATGATCCTTTCCAGATCCGCATCGACAACGGCTCGGGTGCCAGTGCTCGCAGTTTCATTGGCGCCAGCAATCCAAACCAAGGCCCGTTTGACCTGAGCAAGCTGACCGTCATCCGCGCGCCGGGGCCTGAGCCCAAAGCGCTCGACTGGGCCCAGGGCGGCAAGTTTTACCGCGCGTTGATTCCGGCCGGCTCCGATCCACGGGCCGTTACTGTATCGAATGTGCTGGACGAATACTCCCGGCCAAAGCCGCTGCGCGAGTTCGCCGACCTGGAACAGGCTGGCGAGGAAGGCTGGTTCTTTGATCAGAAAGAACGCACGCTCTATGTCAGCAAAAAACTTGCAACTAATGTCAACGCACTGAAAGATATCCTCGGCATTGTGTATCGCCAGCCCGGCACTACTACAATGCGCGTACAAGGCGGTGAAGCCTATTTCGAAAACCTATTGTTCCTCGGTGTCCTGCCGTGGGTACTGAATGCCTCTGGCCTGGTGTCCAAGGCGGTCTTCAAGAACTGCGCGTTCTGGTATTCCCCGGGTTCAGGTATCGCCAACGAAGGCGGCTATGTTGTTCTCGATGGCTGCGAAATCTATCGTAGCCGCGACCATGGTTTGGTCTCACGTAAAAGCGGTGATACCCAACCCAAGCACATCGTTATCAATACCAAGGTTAGGTACGCCGGCGATGTAGATACATTCGGCTCCACGCGTAACAGCCAAAGCGGTTTATCGATGAACGATAGCGGGCTGGCCGTCATCATGGGCTGTGACATTCGTAAATCGTTTGGCCCTAATATCGTCGACAGCGGTGCCGGTGCCGGTAGTCAAGGCATCTCCTGGTGGTATGGCGTGCACTGCGAGGAAAGTCTGGGGACGCATCCGATGAACTTCGGAGCTCAAGGTGTACGCACCGTCTGGATGGAACATTGCAGTGAAGGCAACACCAAGGGGACGTCAGTGCGGGTTGCCGGTGAAGGCACGGTACTCCATCACGCCAATAATACAGTCGGCAAGTTTGTAAGCGATAAAGGCGGTCAAGTACTGCATTTCAGCGAAGTTTAAGTAGTTCGGTACATGCGTATAAAAAAGTCGCCTGCGGGCGACTTTTTTATACCAACAATATCGACAGTCACATTGACTTCAGTTGTTCTTGGCGCAACGTTCAAGCCCTCTGCCCCGCTGGGTAACGGCAAGCAGTACCGCCAATGGCAGCCAGACAATAGTCCAGTAATCCCCTGGCCGCGTGTAGATCCTTTCTACGTCTGTAAGCATGACAATCAGCGCATAGCACAACGCTGGCAACGCCAGACATACCAATGGATCATGGCGCATTTTCCAGGCTTTTTTCATAACGCAGCCGAGTCCCGCCAATAAAAGCCCCACTGCAACCAACCCGCTGTCATACACCTGCTGTAGATAAAGGCTGTGGGCATGGGGTGAGACTGTCTTGCCGTCCGGCCAATGGTAAGCAAAGGGCGTACCGAGCCCATGGCCTGCGATCCATGAGCCTGACATGCTCGAAAAAAAATACTCCCAGATGGGGCTACGACCAGAAAGCCGGCGCGTCAGAAGCTCGTTTAGCAAGTGATCTTTCCAGATAAGAGCAGCCACCAGCCCGACAGCCAGGCCCACGCTAAACAGCCACCACCCTAGCCTTGAGCGCTGGAGGAGGATTGCCAACAAGCAACTTGCCGCCAGCGCAATCCACGCACCTCGTGCATAGGTTAAGAGCACATAGGCCGCAAGCACCATAAACACCAGCATCCAGACAACGGCCTTGCGTAGCGACGCCGTTCTATCAACAGCGAGGGCAAACGCCCAACTGGCGATGGCACCATGGAACATCCCGGCGGCCACAGGATAACGGTAATTGGCAAATTCACCGATCCCCAGTCGATCCAGCCGAAAAGCACGGTAGTGAAAGGAGCGATCAAGCCAGTAAAACTGAAAGTACAGGGTCGCCAAGGCACCGAGTGCAACCACGATCACCGCACCAGATAACACCCTGCGAAACACCTGAGGCGAACTATCGACAAGCATATGTACCGCGACCATGAACAACGCTATAAATAGGCCGCGCTTGGCTAACGCGAGGGCATCCACTTCACTGCCCGATGACCACAGTCCGGAAAGCGCCACCCAAACCAGGTAACTCGCCCACACCCAATAACACACACCTGGCAGCCGGGCCCTTCTGGTCGCGACAACGGCCACCAGGTAAATCAGGGCTGGCAACAGCAAGAAGAAATACACCTGACTGTTACGCGCGCTCCCTGAGGTCAACCATACCTTGCCACTGATCAGCACGAACAAGCCCAGTGCCAACACCCAGCCTGTCAGGTACCGCCAACGACTGTCATCATTCCAGTAGCTACCCATGGTCAGCACTCACATCAAACCGCCTTCTAGAACGCATTTCTGTTGATGAACCCCTTGAACACGGTGCTGGCAATGATCTTCAGGTCCAGCCACAGCGACCAGTTATCGATGTACCAGAGATCATGCTCCACCCGCTTCTGCATCTTCTCGAGGGTGTCGGTTTCACCACGAAAACCGCTGACCTGAGCCCAACCGGTGATACCCGGCTTGACTTTGTGCCGCTGCATATAAGACTCGACCAGGTCCTTGTAATACTCGTTATGTACCAGTGCATGAGGACGTGGCCCGACCAGAGACATGCGCCCCTGAAGGACATTGAAGAACTGTGGCAGTTCGTCAAGGCTGGTGCGCCGCAAGAACGCGCCCACTTTGGTCACACGCATATCGTTGCGCGTCGCCTGGGTTACGTCCTTGTCATCGTGGACGACCATCGAACGGAACTTGTACACCTTGAAGCGCACCCCATTGATCCCGGTGCGGTACTGCTTGAACAACATCGGGCCAGGCGAGCTGAGCTTGACCACAATGCCGATGACGGCACATACCGGCAGGATCATCAGACTGATCAGGCCGCCGACCACCAGATCTTCCAGGCGCTTGACGATCTGCGCCGGCCCGTCGATCGGACTGCAGCTCAAGTCCAGCGAATACAGCCCGGCAATGTAGCTGACACGATGATTGAGCAAGCGGATATCGCCCCACTCCGGAATGAAGCGTACTGCCACCGTGTGATGCCTCAAGGCGTACATTACCGCCTGAATACCGCCGCCCTCGCTAAGCGGCAAGCACAGCCAGACTTCATGAGCCCCATGCCTTTCAACTTGTTCGACCAGCTCGGCCAACCAGCTTTCGTCTGCCCGATAGTTGAAGGACGTCGCCACCTTGAAGCCAAACTCGTTCAACTTGCGTGTACGGTTCAGGCGCCGTGCCGTTTCACCACCGGTGTCTACCAGCAAAACAGACTTCAGGTTCATCCCCGAAGATCGCAGCTGGCGCAAGACCAGATAAACGATCACACGAAACGACAGGCTAAATACTGCGCCCAGAATCAAGGTCGAAGAAAACCATATCCGCGAGTAATTACCCGACACTTTCAAGAAGAATGACAGCGACAACAAGATACCCGCAGCAAGACACCAGCACGCCAGAAGGATGCCCAATTGCCGCCAGATGGACACGCCGCGTTGCGACCCATAGCCGCCGCCAAAGGTAATACACAGCACAACGACTGCCGCAATGAGCAAAGTCGTGGTGTTATAGCGCCCTGCCATGTCAAACGTTGTAAATCGATAATCGTGGGCAAGCAAGGAGGCCACAATAACAATCAACATATCCAGCAACGCTACAACGAACGGTACCGGATAGCGCTCTGAAAACGTGGGCTGATAACGATTGATCAGTTCCATACCCTACACATCCTCCCCCATTCCGGAGCCTGACGGCCTCTTGGCCGCGCCCCGGAAGTCCTATAAAAATGTTGCTTGTTATTGCCCTATGGCGCCTGGGTTCTTTGCCCACGATCGCCATCGATACAGCCAACCTGAGTTGACTGACTGCTGGCCTGCTCCCGACAGTGCCAACCCTCATCACACGCTATTGAAGATGCTTCCAGCCAGCGAAAAACGCCTGACACTTGTCATCGACAAAACGTTTGAATTTGTCCCGAAAAACCTCTGGTGCAAATTGTTCGGCGTGCGCACGAATGGTTGTCGGATCAAAATCCTCAGCGCTTTCAAACTGGCTGATAGCTGCGCAAATCGCAGCCTCGGTCTGCTCATAGAAAAACATCCCGGTTTTCCCCTCGACGACGGTTTCGAGAGCGCCGCCCTTACCGAAGGCAATGACCGGTGTGCCACAGGCCTGGGCCTCGACCGGGGTGATGCCAAAGTCTTCCTCGGCAGCAAACACAAATGCCCGACAGCGTTGCATATGGTCACGCAGGACCTCGAAAGGCTGATACCCCAGAACCCGCACATTAGGCCCTGCCGCCTGTTTGACTTTATCGAACTGCGGCCCGTCGCCAATCACCACCAGTTTCTTGTCGGGCATGGCACTGAAGGCCCTGACAATCAGGTCCATTTTTTTATAGGGGACCATGCGCGAAGCGGTCAGGTAGAAGTCTTCCTTGTCAGGCGTGAAAGCAAAGTCCTGAACATCCACCCCCGGGTAGATGGTGGTCGCCTCACGTTTGTAGACCTTGCCGATGCGACGGCCGATGTAATTGCTGTTGGAAACGAAATGCTCGACGTTGTTGGCCGTGCGCGCGTCCCAGTTGCGAATTTTGAACAGCAGGTAACGGGCCAGCCAGCCCTTGAGCCCTTCACTCTTGTTGGACTCGATCAGGTACTGGTTCTGCAGGTCCCAGGCGTAGCGGATCGGTGAGTGGCAATAACAGATGTGCAACTGGTCAGGCCCAGTCATCACCCCTTTGGCCACCGCGTGGCTGCTGCTGATGATCAGGTCATAACCCGACAGGTCCAGTTGTTCAATCGCCAGTGGCATCAACGGCAAGTACAGTTGATAGCGTTTGCGGGCCTGTGGAAGACGCTGGATGAAGGTCGTCGTGGCAACTTTGCCACCGATCTTCTTACGCTCGGCGTCAGAAAAGAAATCCACCACAGAGAACAGATCTGCCTGAGGCCAGAGACTGATAATTTCAGCCAACACCTTCTCTGCACCCGCGAATGTCACCAGCCAATCATGAACAACCGCTACCCTGATATTCACTACATCACCATCGCAAATTTTCAAAAAATCAATGTATTGCCGCGACTGCCTGTTACACCGCGTCAGACGCTTTGAACAGCGTTGAATAGAACACGCGGAGTATCAATCCCAGGAGTACTGCGGCAATCATTGCGTACTGTCCGATACCACTGACAAACAGATTGACGACCAGAAAGAACGGCAAGAACGAACAAAAAATCAGGTACATCGGCAACCAGGCCAGACGCCGATACCGCAGGGCCCTGGCGACCAGGCCGAGCACGGACGCAAAAACCACACAGGCCAACGCCCCGCCCCAGATGCCAAAATCATATACCACAGGCCCGAAGAGCGTCGTGTAAACACCGGGGCGGATAACTCCAGCGCTTAACACATCCTCAATATCACCTTTGCCGAGAGCGGCCATGACAATCTTGGCGGGAATATAAAAACTGTGCAGCCCATAAGTACTTGCGCCATCAACCAATGAGGTGAGATAGAAAAACTCATATAACCCATGGGTGATGTACTGGGAAAAATGGGTCAACGCATAGACCAGACCAGCGAGCCCCGAACTATCGTTTTGTCCGAGGTAGTCCACCACTTGCGCGCTGGCCGGAGCGAATCGCGCATACCCGGAAAGCTCCATTGATGCCACCGGATCCATGCCCATTTGCTGGGTCCGGATCCAGAAAACCATGCCACCCAACCAAATAAAGGCGATCGCTACAACTACCCCGAGAACCAGATTCCTGAGAGACAAGCGGACATATCCCGTCATCAATGCTGACATTAGCGAAGTCGCCATAAATACCACCAAAATGCTTCGCGAGCCCTGAATCACCATGTCGAACACGGCGAATAATAGGCAGCAAAACAACATCGGAAAATGATACCAACGGCGAGCACCAGCCACGCGCATCATGCAGATAAAGATGGGCAAGAACAGAAAGAATGACGATAACACCCCACCTAACAAGGCAAGACTGCCTGAACCTCCAGAGGCAATCAGCTCACGGTTCTCCATGAAATCTGAACTTAGGTTTCCACCGGCCCGCATAAAGATCCGCTCAATAACACGCAACAGCAACCCGATACTTCCGAGGCCATAGATAAGCCAGACCAGGCGGCTAATCGAACCTGCCTCGCATTCAAAAGTCAGTACCCGCGCCCGCATCTGCCCGCACGCAAAAAACAACGTCAGGAGAAACAGATACACATATGAGAGCAGGATAAAAAGCGACGATGGTCCTGCCTCGTACGAGTAATCAATAGGGGCACACAACCAGATCAACACACAGCACAAACCGCCCCACAGGAAAATCCGATAAGGCGGAAACACCGCGAGCCTTATGAACAATGGCGTCATCGCGACCCCACTTTCACTGCATTTCTCCGGGTGAAGGCGAACAGCCCCAATTTCATTACCCAGCGTAACTGCATTAACACGATCGATAAAAATCCGATAATCCAAGCGAGCGAAACCAGCCACTTGAAGTCAGTGACTCCGAGACAGACTCCAATACCTGTGAATGCCAAAAAGGTAGTGCCTCCCATGGCCACACTAAGCGTTTGCAGGCCTGGGCGGGCTGCACTTCCGAGGACACCCTCCAGACTTGCGCTAGCGGCCCAGAACACCATCACCAATGCCATAGTTGCGATCAGCCAGCGGTCCTCGAACAATGGCCAAGGTAATCCCAATTGCTCCCCGGGGATAAACACAAGCGCCATTGCAATTATCAACGCAGCGAGCCCAACCAGTGTCACACTGGCCATGATCGCCGTGCTTCTGTACTTCACCGCACCGCCGTAAACGCGTTTGAAAAATACAGTATTGATGAACTGGTGAACGACAATCGCGATGGATAGCCAACGGAACACGATCGAGAACGTAGCCACAGCGGTTTCGTCGTCGAGCAGTCCAAGCAAAATTCTTGGCCCCCCCATAAACGCGGCCATTAGGACGCCACCAATCAGAAACTTGTAACTCTGCAGGAGTGCACCTTTCATCGCCCGCACATTCAACGCATCGCGCTGAGGCCGTGGTGAAATCCAGAGCAGAACTCCCCCCATCACCCCACCGCACAGGGTCATGATCTTGACGTAAACATTCAGGAAGTCCATCCCCAGCCAGTGGGCTGCCAGGCCCACTAACAGGGTAAGGTACACTGTGCTTTCGAACAACGACGCCACAGCACCTTTGCCCAATGCTTTCATTCGGGCCGAGATAGCTAACTGCAACACTACAATGGCACTTTGCAGACCAATAACGGTGGCAAAAATTAGCCATTGCTGCGAAGCCAGATGAAACACTGAACAACTCACTACAATGGCCATCGTGCTAGCCACAAGGACATAAGCGGTAGCGCTACTGAGGTGTTGCGTCAAGGATCCGCCCAAGGTCCCATACGCGATCACCCCGTGCATACCCAGCGCGAGCACAGGTCCGACTACCATCGAGACCGAAAGCCACCATTCGACAGCGCCGTACTCGCCTGTACTCAAGCTCCAGGCGGCAAAAAACGGCGCGAGCAAGACCGCTGATTTCGACAGCGCAAAAATGCTTGCCTGGGCAAACAGGTGCTTGGCATGTCTGAGCAAGACTAAATCCCCGGTTTCTTGTGATAGACCCGCTCTACCAGCCCTTTGACCTGCACTTTGGAATGGCGAGTCTGAGCTTGCTCATAGTCCAGGGCAATCCAGCGCAAAGGCTGTGCCACATACAGACCGGGTTTTGGCAAGGACTTGGAAACACAAGATGCAGCACCTACAGTCACTCCGTTGCTGATGCTGACCGCAGCATTAATCACCGACATCGAACCGATATACACGTTGTTACCGACCCGTACACTGCCATCCACGCGGAATCGATCAAGCCCTTCAGGCGCATGCATGTAGCCATGAGTCCAGATCTGACTGGCAGACCCCGCCAAAATCGAGTAATCGCCAAAGCGAACACTTCGCGTGCAGTCGACCGTATGCCGCGAGGTGATTTTCGAGTAGATCCCCAGCCTGAAAACAGCTCGCCCCCAGGTCACACCACGGCGTCCCCGGTACACTTTGTTGAAGTTTCCAAGAGCGGCATTGGCCAGCAGAAACACCCAGATGTCGCCTTTGACCTGATTAAAGTATTGGATGTATGAAGCCGGGCGCATCACCAGGCTTTTACAAACGATGTAATTACCATGGCCAATAGAAACGCGTTCACCCAGCACAATCGAATCAGCGCGAATCCAGGAAAATCCGATCCGACAGCCTGATCCAATTTGCCAACCCAATGCGCGCAATATCAGGTTTTTCAGCCCACTGGCAGGCAAACACAGGCCCAATAGCGATGCACATACCTGTTTCATTCGCATCGCTCCGCCACTTGCAGCAAGTTACGCGCAATGGTCTGGACGTTGCTCGGATCAAGAACGCTTGGCAATGATGCAGGGTCAGAAACCAAACCGGCGAACGTCGAGGTGAACAATTTTTTGACCAAGTGCGTTCGGGCGGCGTCATCTGCAAGAGGGAATGCTCCAGACTCAACGTCGCTGATCACCTGCGAAATGCATTCAACGTTTTGCAGTTGAACATATCCAGGCTCACCAGAGAGAATGCCGGGACCGAATTGAACCAGTGGCTTGCGCGAAAGAACCGCTTCCACGGCAATGGTGCCGGTAACGGTGCAGATCATCGTTACGTGCTCAAGCAATTCCCCCATCGCCACTTCGTAAGGTACTGGAACAATGTTGTCCCTGCGCATGACTTGCTCAAGCAACGCGTCATCCAGTTCGTACTTGGTCTTGGGGTTCAACTTGACCAGCAGCTTCCAGTTATCCGGTATCGCCTGGGCCAAGGCGCCGATTAAATCAGCCTGATTGCGGAACGCCTGCCCCCACAAGTCCAGATTGGACTCCGGTTGCATCTGCATGGGGTAAAGCAGGTAGTGTTGTTCAGCTTGCAGATGGAATCGCTCGCTACTTATCTGGGCCCAACGAGCCAGGCGGGTTTTGACCGCCTTGTCCAATCGCCACTTTTTCAGCGGCGACGGCGTATTGAAGCGCTCCCCACTCAGGTAACTTTTTATCAGTGTCAGCCGATTGGGCCAGGATCCATGAATCGGAAACACTCGCCCTGGGTCCGAAGGCAACGAGGGACGCATGTAATCCGGGACTTTCTCCCGCTTGCGTATGGCTTCGGCAAGTGCAAAACAGTCTTCATCGGTCGGGCAATCCGTCGACACACCGATCGCCTCTTTGCTATCCCCTGCATAGATGCTGTAACGCCCGCCCGGATAGCCTGGCATGGACGGGTGGAAAAATGGTACCTGATGCTGCTTGCACCATTCTACCGCCAACAACTCATGAAAAAGCGTAGCCTCCCCAATGACCAAGTCGGGCTTGGCCTGATCCAGCGCCTGCCAGATGGCGGACTTGTAATAGTTGTAATGGGTTGGTTGGCCGCCAAAATAGTTGAGCAAACGATCCGACTTGCATGTACGGGTACAGACTTCATCGTTTGCTAATGGGGTGAGGTTGCTGCCCCGCGGGAACGCGATCACCGTGGCTTGGCCATGGATCGGGGTGAATAGCGGATTCTGCACAACCCAGCGGACAGTGTGTCCATCAGCAATAAACTGCTGCGCCAGCGCATCCCAGAAATAGGTTTTGTACCTATTCTCTACCATTAGAATGTTCATAGGTCAGCAGAAGCCTTTAAGCGCGATAGACTGCGCAGTGGGAAAACCCGTCCCACGATTTTTTTCAACTTGTTCCCAACCATTTCTATCTCCTTGGTCCACGGGTTTGAACCCAGCGTTGACTGCGTCAATCACAGGCCTTCTATATTTGCGAAGTCCACGGGGGTATTGGCCTCTACTGCCGCCTTCACGTATTTACCAACAACGTCATCGAAGTATTTCGGCGCAACACCACGCCCTGGACGGACGCTGCGGATCGCATCGGCAGTAACCACATCACCTGCGGCCAGTGACTTGACGAAGTAGAGCGAGCGACGGAACTGCACATTGCCCTGCTCGCTGGATTTGCGCGCGTAGTTGACGTCACCCAGTGCCGCCCACGCGGTTTTGCTGTCCTGACACAGCGCCTTGAGCTCCAGTGGCTCCAGCGAGAAACTGTCGTCCGGTCCTCCACCCTTGCGATCCAGGGTGAAATGCTTCTCGACGATCGAAGCGCCCAAGGTAACGGCGGCAATCGCAGTGGTGTTGTCCAGGGTGTGATCGGAAAGCCCGGTGACCAAACCAAAACGGCGAACCATGTCGGGAATGGTGCGCAAGTTGTATTCCGCAGCCGGCGCCGGATAGCCGCTGACACAATGAAGAATTGCCAGCTCCTTGCAGCCGCCCTCACGCGCGGCCTCGATCGCTTCGCTGATCTCTTCGGCATCGGCCATGCCGGTAGAAATGATCATGGGTTTGCCAGTGCCAGCCACATATTTGATCAATGGCAGGTCGATTGCCTCGAAGGAGGCAATCTTGTAAGCCGGGGCATTCAGGCTTTCCAGCAAGTCGACGGCAGTAAAGTCAAAGGGCGAACTGAAAATGGTGATACCCAGTTTGCGGGCATGCTCGAACAACGGCTGGTGCCACTCCCAGGGCATCTGCGCCTCCAGATAGAGGTCGTACAGGGTACGGCCATCCCACAGCCCCCCGTGAATGCGGAACTCTTCAGCATCGCTGTTCAGCGTGATGGTATCTGCGGTGTAGGTTTGCAGCTTGACCGCATCGGCGCCGGCTTTCTTCGCTTCCTCGATGATCCTCATTGCTGTTTCGAGCTTGCCATTATGGTTGGCAGACAGCTCGGCAATGATGTAAGGCGCATGCGCGGCACCGATTGCCCGCCCTGCAATGGATATCATCGGATTCATCATTGGCCTCGAATTAATTTATTCAGTTTTTCTTGCATGACATCACGGTGCATATCCCACTCACGGGACAGCAGCGCCAGCCTGTATACATCGACGTACGCGTCGTCCACACGGTGCTGCTCGCGAAAAATACCTTCCACCTGGAAGGCGAACTTCTGGTGAAGCTTGATGACGGCACTGTTGAATGCCAGCACCTCGCAATTGAGCTTGTTCAGCTGCAGCACGTTGAACGCATGCTCCAGCGCGAGAAACTCCATACGGCTGCCAGTGCCCTTGGCGGCATCCGGGGCGGCATAGAACGCCCAGCTGGCATTGGCGCTGTGGGTGTCGATGTCGGTGAAGCCGACAATCCCCGCAGCCCCCCCCTGCCACTCGTACATGAAGTACTGCTGGTCCTGGCGCTGCTGCAAGCGTTGCCACCATGCCAGGTGTTCCTGCTCGCTGATTACATGCCGGGTGTACATGTTGGCCCGCACGGCGGGTGCGTTTCGCCACTCAAGCATCAGGCCGACTTCGTCAGCCTCGATATTTCGCAGTTTTCCAAATGCCTGCACGTGTTCAATCCTTTTCCGATTCAGCCATAACCTGCGCGACGACCCGGCAGCCGGAGCCGTCGACAACCTTTCGTGCCTGCTGGCTCATTTGTTCCAACATGGACGGATCCCCACTCGCCTGTTCCAGATACCGGGCAAGGTCGCGGCCCAAAGTCTCATCCAGCGCCAGCGTCAGCACGGCGCCGGTAGCTGCCAGTTGTCGGGCGGCAAATACCTGGTTTTCCGCCAGCACAACCATCAGCGTCGGCAAACCCAGGCAGCAACGCTCCCATGAGGTTGCACCGGCCGCACCGATAGCAAGGTCAGAGGCAGCCATCAGCTCTGCCATGTTGCTGACATTGGTCTTGACCTCGGTGCTGAATGGCAGGGTCCGGGCTTGGGCACGAACCTCTTCGAGCCAGGGCGCGGTAGCCCCCATCACTACGGTTACCCGGGAGATAGTGGCCAGGGAAAGCGTTTCCAGGACCGATAAAATGCGTCCCGTGACGTTGTCCTTATCGACGCCACCCATGGTGATCAACACGTTCCTGAGGGCAAATGCCGCCCGGCGCTGCAGGCTATCGCCCCGCAACGCGGAAAAATCCGGTCGCAGCAATGCATGCTGTACACCGCACAGTAACCTGCAGTGCGCAGGCACCCATCGGCAATAATCCTGAGGCGAACGTCCCAACGACTGATCAAGCAACAGGTCGCACTGATGGGCTCGATCGGCTAGGTCGTCTATGACCATCAACTTGCGGGACAACCCCGCAATACTGCCCTCCCATTGCTGGTCCAGAGCGTAATGATCAACAACCAGCCAGTCCGGCCTGATGCTTTCAAGCAGCGCAGCACACGCAGCCGCATCCTCTGCCTGGCTGGCCCCCAGCCAATAACCGTAGATTCCGCGGTCCGCCCCCGGATTGCCGGCAATGCCGGTCACCACTTGCAGCGGATGGACCTGATAGCCGCGGGACCTGATCTGCTCGATCAGATTCCCGGTATGCGCCCGGCAAATGAAGTGACAGTGCGCGCCCTGTGCGGTCAGCTCATCGGCCAGGGTCAGGCAGCGCATGACATGCCCGATGCCAATCTCGACGGAGGCGTCTGCACGGAACACAACTTTCAATCGATCCACCCGCCTACCTCAATGATCTTACGCAGCATCACAACAACCCTGGCAACTTACCCTGAAAGCCCTTTCGCGACTCCTGAGCCGGATCAAGGTTTACCGGTTCATTTCCCGGAACATCCATTCAGCCCGAACCCAATCTTCAAGCGTGTCGATATCCTGGACCCTGTGGCCTGGCAGCACTACCGGTACCGAGCCGGGCCCAAACACGGGCTTGCCCAACCGCCAGGCCTGCGTACGCCCCCAATAGAACTGGCCAGCGTCATGAAAGGTTTCCTGTAGATCTTGCGAGCGGGTATTGAATTGCTCCGGATAGATCATTTCAATCCGGCCCTGGGTGTTGATCCGTACTGCCCGCTGGACAGGAAATGCATAGCGGGTAACGGCAAAGGCAAAATCGCATTGTTCACGGATCAAGGCGTCGAGCCCTGCCTGCAAATCCTCGGGCCTTACAAAGGGTGCCGTTGCGTAAAGGCAGCACAGGTAATCGATCTGCTGCCCGTCCTGTTCGAACCACTCAATGGCATGCTGAATCACCGGCACTGTGCCGCTGTGATCGTCAGCCAGTAGCGCGGGACGGATAAATGGCACCTGTGCCCCGGACTGGCGGGCCACCTCGGCGATCTCCAGATCGTCGGTCGAGACGATCACCCGGTCAAAAACACCGCTATTGAGGGCGGCCTCGATCGACC
Organism: Pseudomonas sp. NPDC087612; assembly: GCF_044743505.1. NCBI lineage: Bacteria > Pseudomonadati > Pseudomonadota > Gammaproteobacteria > Pseudomonadales > Pseudomonadaceae > Pseudomonas > Pseudomonas sp. NPDC087612. The sequence continues at coordinate 216,838 of NZ_JBIUWO010000008.1, read as the reverse complement.
AGGCGATCATCGGCTTGCCGCAGAACATCTTGATGTTCTTGCGCGCAATACGCTTGCTGCCGCCACGGGCGGGAATGACCGCCAGTTTCATGCCTGCAAGGCCTTGGTCAGTGCAGCGACGACCACGTCCTGCTGAGACTCGCTCATGGTCTGGAACATCGGGATGCTGATGGCGTCCCGGTAATAGGCTTCAGCTTCAGGGAAATCGCCGCGGGCAAACCCCATGGCGGTGTAGTAAGGCTGGGTATGTACCGGAATGTAGTGAAGATTGACTCCGATACCCTGCTCACGCAACGACTCGAAAACCTGGCGATGGGTCTTGTCGATCTTGTCCAGTTGCAGGCGAATCACATACAGGTGCAATCCGGAATAACTGTCTGGATGCTGCCACGGCAGGGTCAGCGGTAATGCTGCCAGCAGTTCATTGTAGCGCGCCGCCAGTTCATGCCGGCGAGCGATGAACTGATCGAGGCGCTGCATCTGGCTCACACCCAAGGCCGCCTGCAGTTCGGTCATGCGGTAGTTGAAACCCAGATCGATCTGCTGGTAGTACCAGGGCCCATCAGCTTCATGGGTCATCTGTTGCGGGTCGCGGGTGATGCCATGGCTGCGCAGCAAGGCCATCTTTTGTGCCAATGCGTCGTCGTTGGTGACCGCCATACCGCCTTCGGCGGTGGTGATGATCTTCACCGGATGGAAGCTGAACACAGTAATGTCACTGTACTTGCCGTTACCGATGAACTCGCCCTGGTATTGGCCACCAATGGCATGCGAGGCATCTTCGATGACTTTGAATCCGTATCGCACGGCCAACGCATGGATCGCCTGCATGTCGCAGGGCTGACCACAAAGATGCACCGGGACCACAACCTTGGGCAGCGTCCCCGCTTGCTCCGCCAGCTCCAACTTGCGCGCCAGGGCTTGTGGGCAGAGGTTATAGGTGCGTGGGTCGATGTCCACGAAATCGACCTGCGCCCCACAGTACAAGGCGCAGTTTGCCGATGCGACAAAAGTAACCGGGGTAGTCCACAAACGATCACCAGGCCCCAGCCCCAGGGCCAGGCAGGCAACATGCAATGCCGACGTTGCACTATTGAGCGCAAGTGCGTGACGCGCGCCTACATGCTGTGCAACCCGCTGCTCGAACTCCGGCACCATTGGGCCCTGAGTGAGAAAGTCGGACTGCAGGACGCTGACGACAGCGTCGATATCAGCCTGGCTGATGTCCTGGCGACCATAAGGGATCATGGCTCAGATGCTCCCGATTTTTTCTTTGTTGATGGTGATCCACTCTTGCAGATCGGCATCACTCATCCACTCCGTGTTGTTGTCACTGGCGTAGACGAAACCTTCCGGCACTTTCTTGCCGTCCTTGATGCGCTTCTCGCAGTTGGCCCAGTCATTGATGACCGGCAGGATCTTGAAGTGCTCGGCATACTCGTAGGTGTAATAAGCGTCTTCAGCACTGATCATTTGTTCATGCAGTTTCTCGCCCGGGCGGATACCGACGACTTTCTGCCGAGCCTCGGGAGCGACAACCCGTGCCAGGTCGGTCACCTTCATGGACGGGATCTTCTTCACATAGATTTCGCCGCCTTCCATATCTTCGAAAGCATGCCAGACCAGTTCCACGCCCTCTTCCAGGGAGATCATGAAGCGCGTCATACGCTCATCGGTGATCGGCAACTCACCCTTGTCCTTGATCGACATGAAGAACGGGATGACCGAACCACGCGAGCCCATCACGTTGCCGTAACGGACCACCGACATGCGCGTGTCATGGCCGCCAGCGTAGGAGTTACCGGCAACAAACAGCTTGTCGGAAGCCAGTTTAGTGGCGCCGTACAGGTTAACCGGGCTGCTGGCCTTGTCGGTGGACAACGCCACGACCCGCTTCACGCCCTTGTCGATGCAGGCGTCGATCAGGTTCATTGCACCATTGATGTTGGTCTTGATGCATTCGAACGGGTTGTACTCCGCAGTCGGAACAATCTTCGTTGCCGCCGCGTGCACCACGTAATCGACGCCATCCAGCGCCCGGTACAGACGATCCTTGTCACGCACGTCACCAATGAAGAAGCGCACGCGGGAATCACCTTCGAATTTCTTCGCCATGTCCCACTGCTTCATTTCATCACGCGAGAAGATGATGATCTTCTTGGGGTTGTACTTGGCCAGTGTCATCGGCACGAACGTGTTGCCGAAGGAGCCGGTACCACCGGTGATGAGAATGGTCTTGTTAGTGAACATGTAACGCGTCCCTATGTAAAATCTGACCAGTTGGTCTTGATGAACTGAATAATGCTGGCCGCGGCCCTTCAAGAAAGCCGTCTGCCGTGCACATTAACTTGAGAAGTAACCATGCCCCTTTCACGGAGCCAGGCAGCGGACCTGCCCGCAGCCCGTACAAGGGCTGCGAACCGGTGTTGACTTACTGGGGATTGCCCAATGGCTCGCCGCCCTTTGCCACCTTCGTCATCCGCAAGACGACAAAGTAACGAATGATCGCCAGCAACACCCCCAACATACCCCCCACGGCCAGGCCCGCTAGAATCATCAGCGACTTTTTCGGCCAGACGGGTTTGAGTGGCTCCAGCGCGTACTGGTCAATGGTGACCAGATTCAAGCGCATCACATCGATATCGAGCTTTTTCAAGCGGGCCATTTCAGAACGCAACGGTTCGATGTTCTGCAAGAACACATCTTCGTTCTCTCGCTGTTTCAATGATTCGATCCGGCGATTGTTCTTCAGCAGCATGAGTTCTTTGCCGATCTGCGCCACCCGCGGGTCGGTGAAGTCATCGGAAGTTCGCTGACGGAGGGCCTTGCGCTCGGCCTCCAGGGCATCGGTACCCATGAAGTACAGCGGGATCTGCTGGTTATTGACCTCAGTACGGATCACATTGCCACCAGACTCGCCTTCGCTGGCCATGGCCGAAGGGGTAGACGGCTTCTTCAAGCCCAGCGAACGGGCGATGCTGATGGCTTCATCCAGCTGGGCGATTCGGTCGGCACGGCGCGCCTTGAGCTGAACGCGCAGTGCCCGAAGTTCATCTTGCAGTTGCGCGCGCGTGAGATTGTCCTTCTCCAGCAGCGTGGCAATTTGTGACTCCTTGCCTGCTTCATATCCAGCACGGGCTGCGTCGAGCTTGCCATCCAGTTCATTCAAGCGGTTCTTGATAATGACCGACAAGTCCGAGGCCACTTGCTGGCGCTCGCTTTCAATGGCGTATTTAACGAAGCCGTTGAGGATCTCGTCACCGTCGACATTCTTTGGATAGCGCAACTCCATGCCAATGTAGGCGCTGAGCAGGTCAACCTTCTTTTTGGGGTCCGGCTGCACCAGCTTGATGGAATTGCGGTTGAACTCTTCGAAAGCTTGTTCGTCGGTCTGGCCAGGCATGCGCAAAGGAGCGAAAAGCTGAGGATTGGCGCGGAAGTAACCCAGGCGCACATCGTAGGAATCAAGCGCGGCGCCGACGCGGGTGAGCGCCTGCTCACGCGGCAGCGAGTAAACACCAGAGCGGTTCAGGGCATCCAGATCGTTGAGCGCAGCAGGGCGCAGCGTGGTGCTGACCTGATACTCGGGAGTGGTGAGGAAGGCATAGGCTCCCGCCGCCGCCCCAACTGCCAGAGTGACAGCAACGATCAGAAATTTCTGCTTCCAGAGGCTTTGAACCACGGCAAAAAAATCGATATCGCTACTTTGGCTTACGGGGGGTATACGGGAAATGCTGGTCACGCACATGCCTGCCTGGTCGAGTAACAATGGCTCCAACGACAAGCGAGGTGTCACCAAAATCCTGGTAAGCAGCGCTCCCTGCCCCATTGACTCGATCCCGGAGAAACTTCCCTGTCATCAGACGAGAAAGGCGCGCATTGTGACAGTTTATGCAAAGGCAAACCACTCTCTGGCCAATCTTTGTAGGAAAAGTTCCCGACCAAAAGGTCGCAAAGCCCAGCAAAATAGGCACTTTTTCGGGTTTGCCCGTCAGAAACAGACGAACGGCAGGCAAGGTATTCCAGCACAATTGATCGACAATATCCTGGCGCGCCAGGGCGGCGTGTTTTGACTCAGGGTGTCGACAGGTACTGCGTTTCCAACTCGAGCAGGCCCTTGTTGCGATTCTTGATTCGCTTTGCCGGGATTCCGAAATAGATACCCCAGGCTTCAGTGGATTTGGTCACCAGGGTCATCGCCCCGACAGAACAGCCATCCTCGACGTTGACTCCGGGCACTACGATCGAGGAGGTGCCGATGATCACGTGACGACCAAGTCGGACCGCGGCCTTGGTTTCGCCCTTGAACTGCGCGGGGACCGTGGGATTGGTCATGGTCTTGCCGGAATAGTCATCGGACTGGGCAAATACATGACAGCCATAGGCCAGGCCGGAAAAATCTTCCAGGGTGATACCTGGCTCGCCCCCGGCAACATTGCAGAAAACGGCGATATGCACATTGCGACCGATCGACACCTTACCGGAGACGACACAGAAATCGTCAATTCGGGAGTTATCGCCGATCTCGATCTGGTCGCAGTTGTAAATAGAGGCCTTGTCACTGATCAGTACGTTGGAACCCAGTTTCTTGAACCCTTTTGACGCCAGTTCAGCAGGTGTAAGGAATGCCATTAACGCCTCACCGTTTTATACGCTTCACGAAGAACCACCCTATCAACACTCCCAGATGAAGACAAGGCAGCGCGCGGCTCACAATTTAATGGTACAGATCACGGATCCAGGCGGCGCTGCTGATAGATCCAGTCGACAATTTCACCGTCCGGCGTATAGCCACTAACGGTTTCACGCAGCAACTGGCGAACCCGCCCGTAGTCATCACCGGCAACCGCCGCCAGTAGCCGGTGCAGACGCTCCTTGAGCGTCTCCCAAGGCAGATGATCTTCGGCAGCGCTCATGATCATCGGGTGTCGGGTAGCAACGACGTTGTCACCGATCAGCAATTCTTCATAGAGTTTCTCGCCTGGACGCAGCCCGGTGAACTCAATAGCAATATCGCCGTGCGGATTCTTTTCAGAACGCACGCTTAGCCCGGAAAGGTGGATCATTTTTTCCGCAAGTTCGGCAATGCGGACCGGCTCGCCCATGTCCAGCACGAACACATCCCCACCCTGCCCCATGGAGCCGGCCTGGATAACCAACTGGGCCGCCTCGGGGATGGTCATGAAGTAGCGAGTGATCTTCGGGTGGGTGACCGTCAGTGGCCCGCCCGCCTTGATCTGCTTGTGGAACAACGGAATCACCGAGCCTGACGAGCCCAGCACGTTGCCGAACCGCACCATGGTAAAACGCGTCTTGTTGACCTGGGAGACTTTGTCCGAGTCACCAAACAGAACCGGCGCGAGCTCCTGGCTGAGCGCCTGCAGGGTCATTTCCGCCAGACGCTTGGTACTGCCCATGATATTGGTGGGACGAACCGCCTTGTCCGTGGAGATAAGGACAAAGTTGGCAACTCCGGCCTGCAATGCGCTTTGCGCCGTATTGAGCGTGCCGATGACGTTGTTCAACACGCCTTCGGCGATATTGTGCTCAACCATGGGAACATGCTTGTAGGCTGCAGCGTGATACACCGTATCGACACTCCAGGTCTTCATGACATCCAGCAACTGCGCCTGATTACGGATGGAGCCAAGAATAGGCAAGACCCTTACCGGCAACGAAGACCTGCTGATGGTCTGTTCCAGCTCGCTGAGAATGGTGTAGAGGTTGAACTCACTGTGCTCGAACAACAGCAAGGTAGTAGGTTGCGACTTGAGGATCTGCCGGCACAGCTCCGAACCGATCGAACCACCGGCCCCGGTCACCATTACCGACTGCCCCTTGATGCAACGTTCGATCAGGTCATCCTGTGCCGGAACCGCGTCGCGGCCCAGCAGGTCGGCGATATCCACTTCCTGGATATCATCGACCTTGACCCGGCCACTGGCCAGATCCATGAAGCCGGGCACACTACGCACATGCAGCGGGAAGCCTTCCAGGTAACTGAGTATCTCCCGCCGGCGCGCGCGCGTGGCAGACGGAATGGCCAGGAGAATCTCCTGGGCGCCAGTCATATCGACCATGCGCTGGATATGCTTGGACTTGAAAACCTGCAGACCGGAAATCGTCCGGTCAGTGATGCTGGCGTCATCATCGATGAATGCAACCGGACGCATCACCTTGCCCATGCGCAACGCGGCCACAAGCTGGTTGCCCGCAGCCCCGGCACCGTAGATGGCTACCTTGGGCAAACCATCGTCACGGTTGGTAAAAGGTACATTCTGAATGCCCGCGAACCAGTCACCGAGAAAATACTGACGCATGGCCAGGCGCAAGCCTCCGACCATGATCAGACTCAGCCACCAATAGTTGAACACGATCGAACGGGGGATCACGACTTGATGGTTGCTGTACCAGTAAACCGCTACGCCCAGTATCAGCGAGGACAGGCTCACCGCCTTGATAATGGTCACCAGCGCATCGTTGCCGAAGTAGCGCATCACCGCACGGTACATGCCGAAACGGATAAACAGCGGAATGGCAATCAACGGCGCGGTAACAAATATCCACAGGTGCGTGGTGAAAGGGTTGATGGCTTCTTCAATACCCAGGCGAACGACAAACGCCATCCACAGCGCAATCCAGACCAGTACCACGTCTGCCGCGACTTGAATCAACCGTTTGTAACGGCGCGGCAATGAAACCAGCCAGAGCCGTAGCCTATCGTATTTCACCATCTTCAAACTCCACTACGCCTGAGCCGACACTGCCATTGCTGCAGCATTCCATGTTCATACACCCCGTTCCCGGCGCTCCAGCGGTGGCAACAATTCATCACCACCCTGTGATTTACCAGGGTAACGGCTACCTCATCGAGAAACGATCTTTGCAAGTGTGGCAAAAATGATCTTGATATCGGTCACCACACCATGTTGCTCGACATACTCCAGATAGTACTTCTGCTTGATTGGCAGAATTACATCAATATAGGCCTGCCGAGGATCCGGGTACTGGCCCAGGATCAAACTTTCATCAACCATCTCGATGGATGCCCGATCAGTGATCCCTGGGCGCACCGAGAGCACTTTGCGGCGCACCGATTCTTCATAGCAGTTCATGAATTCTGGTACTTCCGGGCGCGGTCCGACCAGGCTCATGTCCCCCAGCAACACGTCGATGAGCTGCGGCAGCTCATCGATCTTGGTGCGACGTAAAAAACGACCGGAGCGGGTAATACGCGAATCTTCGCCAATGGTCAGGCGCCCGGCACTTTCCGCGTGCAGCTTCATGGTCCGGAACTTATGAATCCTGAACAGATTACCGAAACGTCCGACACGCTCCTGTCGAAAGAATACCGGCCCGGGCGAATCCAGCTTGACCCACAGAAAAATCGCCAACAGCAACGGCGACAGCACCAGGAGACCCAGCGCAGCACAGACAATGTCAAAGAGCCGCTTAAGCATTGGCCAACACCGATCGCACCGCCGCAATCACACGTTCCTGATCGGCTTCGGTCATCTTGGTGTAGAGCGGGATCGAAACCTCCTGCTCGAACAGGCTCTGGGCTACCGGGAACTGCTCGGGACTCAGGGCACAGCTTTCACGCCAGTAGGGTTGCAGGTGCAGCGGAATGAAATGCACCGAGCAACCAATGCCCAGTTCGGCCATCTTGATGATGAAGTCGTCGCGCTTGATATTTGCCTCTGCGCGCAGACGCAGCGGGAACAGATGCCATGCATGCATGTCGCCAGCAGCGGCCACAGGCGGCAACACCAATGGCAGATCGCTCAGCGCCTCAAGATAACGCTCGGCCATGGCCTGACGCTTGAGTTGGAAGCCTTCAAGACGACGCAACTGGTGAATGCCCATGGCGGCGGCGACGTCGCTCATGTTGTATTTGAAACCGGGAGCGACAATTTCGTAGAACCAGGCCGGCGTCTTCGACACATAACGATCGAAGGCATCGCGACTGATACCGTGCAGGCGCATGATCCGGCAGCGCTTGGCCAGTTCCGCATTGCGGGTCACCAGCATGCCGCCTTCACCGGTGGTCATGGTTTTGTTGGCGTAGAAACTGAACACTGTGATATCGGACTCGAGGGTACCGATCTTGCTGCCTTTCCAGGTGGTTGGCAGTGCATGCGCAGCATCTTCCACCACCTTCAGGCCATGGCGACGGGCAATCTGCAAAATCGCATCCATGTCACAGCTCAGTCCGGCGAAGTGCACAGGCATGATCGCACGGGTCTTTTCGGTAATCGCCGCCTCGATCGCCGCCGGATCGATATTGAAGGTCTCTTCCAGCACATCCACGATAACCGGCGTGCCGCCCAGATACCGGACAACCTCGGCAGTTGCCGTGAAGGTATAGGACGGCAGAATGACTTCATCGCCTGGGCCGATACCAATGGCTTCCAGCGCCAGGTGCAGCCCGGCGGTTGCCGAGTTCACGGCAATGCTTTCAACATCACCACCAAGAAAACTGGAAAAGTCCGCTTCGAATTGCTTGGCTTTTGGCCCGGTGGTCACCCAGCCGGAACGCAGGGTGTCGACAACTTCATTGATTTCCTCTTCACCCAGTTCAGGAAGAGCGAAGGGCAGGAACGGAGTATTCTGCATAGGTTCACCGCAAGCGTTTGATGTAACGGTTCATGATGCGATTGCCACTTTTCTTCAGCGTGGACTCCAGCACATAACCATTGCGTTGATAAAAACCGTTGACCTCGACATTGGCATCGCGATCAGTTGTCAGGTACACAAAAGCGGCGCCGGATTCGGCAGCCCACGCCTCTACTTCTTGCAGCAGTTGCCTGCCCACACCCTGCCCCTGCGCCTGCGGCGACACCGAAATGGTGCTCAGCAGCACCGCATTCTCGGTATCGAGACTCTCGACCTGATCGCCTCGATAAAACACCGCCGCCCATAATTTTTTGGCGACGAACAACGGGTTCTTCAGCAAGCTCGGCAAGGCGCGCAAGGCAAATGCCAGCCAATGCTTGGCAAACAGGTCCTTGTAGAACAGCGATGGCTGGCGAATGGCAACCGCCAACCCCTTGGGCGCCCGGCCTGCCGAATCATCAGAGGCAAGGATGCAGGCGCACTGTTCGGACTGCAGGTAATGGGTGTAGAGCAAGGCCAGAAACTTCGGCCCCAACTGACTGAGAAAAAAGCCTGGAAACGCCTGAACATGCAAGTCGGCAAATGCCTGGACCTGAGCACTGTCAACCAACCTAACCCGTTCAAGCTTCATAGACATCCTCAACAATTGCCTTCAGTTTGGGCACTGCTCGCTCAGCCGAGTAAAACTCCTGGGCGTATTCACGACCGTTGCTTCCCATTGCGGCCAGACGCTCAGATGAGGCATTGAGCAAATAGTTCATCCCCTCCAGCACTGCCGCATTGGTACGCACGCCAATGGTATGGCCCGCATCCGATTTGCCCAGCTCGATTGCCGACTCGCTGCGCTCATCGGCCAGCAACAGAATGGGCCGGCCAGCCAGCATATAGGTGATCAGCTTGGAAGGCACTGAGGCGAACTCCTGACCTGCGGCGGTTGGCAGCAACAAAGCATCTGCGGCACCGAACACTGCCGGAGTCAGTTCGAACGGCCAAGGCGAAAGGAAGTGGCAACGGGACTCCAGACCGCGGGCCTTTAGCAACCGCTTGAGCTCCGGCACCAGCGATCCGTCACCTGCAAACAGGAACACTGCCCGTGGATCGACGCCATCCAGATAACCCATGAACTCATCCAGGCCGGAAGCGACGCCCATATTGCCGCCATACACGAAAAGAAACTGCTCAGGCGCCAGGCGCAAACCCATCACCTTCTCAAGCTCCCCTCGCGCCTGCTCCTTGGGTAAGGCCTGAATCTGACTGCCTTGAACCCAGTTTCGGACAAGCGTCACCTTCGATGGATCGATTTTTCGCGTCTCGGTATAAGCACGATGGAATCCATCGGAAATCACCACCAAGTGATCGCAGTTACGCGCGATGAGCGTATCAAGCTTGAGCAGGCCGCGATAAATGCCACCGGTTTCCTCGATACGCTTTTGCACGGCCAAGGACTCCGGATACAGGTCCTGGACACTGGCGACCACCTTGATGCCCTTGAGCCTGGCCGCCATCAGCAGCAGGCCGAGGGAAAACAACGGCCACACGTTGGCGTAGATCACATCAACCTTGCGCTGACGCAAGATGAAGAAAAATACTGACAACCCGAAAGAGATGTTCTCCAGAAATCGTGAGACGAAGCTGGATTTTTTCGAAGAAAAGGCAAACAGGCGTGACACCGGAAACGGCATGTTCAAACCGGCGATCTTCTCATCCAGCCCTTCGGCGGCGACGTTGCGGGTTGGTGTCGGACATGCCACCAGCACCTCATGTCCTTGGGCATGCAGGTACTGGGCGACATCAGCACTGGTTCTGGCACTCACCACCGGCTCGGGCGGAAAAACACAACTCGCAACTAAGACTTTCAACCGCAACCCCTCGCTTACGCCCGCCCGTAGATATCTTCGAAACGAACAATGTCGTCTTCACCCAGATAAGAACCCGATTGCACCTCGATCAGCTCGAGGGGCACTTTTCCTGGGTTCTCCAGGGCATGCACCTGACCGATAGGAATATAGGTCGACTGGTTTTCGGTCACCAGATAGGTTTCCTTGCCATTGGTGACCTTCGCCGTACCGCTGACCACGATCCAGTGCTCGGCACGGTGATGATGCATCTGCACCGACAGCTTGGCGCCCGGCTTTACAGTGATACGCTTGACCTGATAGCGATGCCCCTGGTCTATGGCCTCGTAGCTACCCCACGGGCGATACACTTCGCTGTTGCAATGAAACTCCTGGCGCTGCTGGGCCTTGAGGTTCTCAACGATTTTCTTGACCCCCTGGACCTTGTCCTTGTGCGCTACCAGCAGAGCATCCTTGGTCTCAACGATGATCAGGTCGCGGACCCCTACGGCAGCCACCAGGCGGCTGGTCGACTTGATGTAGCTGTGCTCCACTTCATCAGCCATGACATCGCCGCTGACGACGTTGCCACTTTCATCCTTCTGGCCAACATCCCACAAGGCGGACCAGGAACCGATATCGTTCCAGCCGGCATTCATTGGCACTACTACCGCATCGGCAGTCTTTTCCATGACGGCGTAGTCGATGGAGTCGCTCGGGCAGCGTGCAAAGGCCTCGGCACCGACGCGGGTGAAATGCAGATCACGGGAACTTTGCTCCAGGGCTTCGGCGCAACAAGCATGGATCTGCGGAGCAAACGCCTTGACCTCGTCAAGCAGACGGCTTGCCTTGAACAGAAACATACCGCTGTTCCACAGGAACTTCTTGCTGGCCAGATAGCGTTGGGCGGTGGCCAGGTCAGGCTTTTCGACAAACCGTGCAATCGCATACCCAGAACCCACGGCCGGCCCCTGTTCGATATAGCCGTAGCCGGTTTCCGGAGACAGCGGCTGGATGCCGAAGGTGACTAGCTTGCCTGCCTGAGCCAGCGGCAATGCGCTGCGAACGCACTGCTGGAAAACTTCGGCATCACTGATCAAATGATCTGCCGCCAGTACCAACAGGAGCGGATCCTGACCGTCCTGTACGGCCTTCAGGGCAGCAAGCGTAATAGCAGCGGCGGTGTTGCGCGCCACAGGCTCGAGAAGTAGCTCGCAATCATCGAAACCCAACTGGCGCATCTGTTCCGCGGCAACGAAACGATGGGCTTCGTTGCAGATGATTTGCGGCTTCAGATCGGTAAGACCGGACAGGCGCTCGACCGTCACCTGGAGCATGGTGTGCTCATCTGCCAATGACAGGAATTGCTTCGGGTTGAGCTCACGGGACATTGGCCACAAACGCGACCCGGAGCCGCCAGCCATCACAATAGGTAAAATCATAAGCCACCCAGGACCGAAGTATACGGTTGCACAAAGCCTAGGACTTGCAACACATAGATGATTTGGAATGTTGATACTGCGAGCATCCCTGCAGCGCCGACAACGCGACCAAACAGAATGGCGTACGCAAGCAGCGAGAATACCATGAAATGATTGAAAATATCCGATATCCGGTAGGCCACAACCTGGGCATCGTGCAACGCCAGCAAGATCAGCAAGCCACTTAGATGGAGGATCACCGAGTAAGCAATAAAGGGCTGTTGGCGCTGTATACGAGCAAACATAAAGACCAACGGCGATAACAGCGCAAAATGAAATATCGCCCGAAAAAAGTTGATCGAACCACCCTGACCACTAAGAATATTATTAATATAAAAGTCGAGCCTAGGGTTCTCCAGCAGCGACAAGAGCTGTAAAAACCCTTTAAGCACACTGATGTCCAGCAAGTAGAGTGCAAACAGCGCGCAGCAACACAAATATATATAAAATACCGTACGCACCCCGGCTGCGCGGAGCAACATAAAGGGCAGAAACAGAATGGCCGAATAATGAAACAACACGGCCCCACACAAGACCGCAAGACTTTTCGACCACTGCCCGTTAAACACCAAGTAAGCTGAACACATTACCAAGCCGGTGGCCACACCGATACGAATCTGCGTGAAGTCCTGCAGCAAGAAGAAGTAAGACAGGTAAATTGCAACACTCAACCAACGATACGGTGTTGCCCGCTCCATCACATAAAATTTGCTACCGACGCCCAAAACCGCGTAAAAAACAAACAGCAGTATCGCTGAACCCGTCAGTAGCGAAGACAGCTTCGCCAGAACGAAAAAAGTTGGCTCGACAAAAAACGGCCCAAATTCACCAGAAACAATACCTGCATAATAATCAAGGTAGTTCCCGTGATCGTCCGATACCCCGGGCGCCTGGAAGGCACACATGGCAATCAGCAAGGCGGCCAAGCCCCAGTAGCAAAGCTTGCGCTTGCCACCCAGCAACGAGAGTAGCGCCGAAACCATGAAAGGCAGATAGTAGAAAAGCATACGACGCAACCCTAGACAGAACCCCGAGCGACCATGTGAAACAGAGCAACTGCCCGCTTCGCTTAACCCTCAGCCCTGATCGAAATAGTCCAAGACATGCTGATGCACGCGCAACGAAGTTGTGCGCACGTCGACCCAGCGATATTCAGCATGCTGCTCACGTGGCAGGCTTTCAAGTGCCGAATCTGCCAGTAACAGGGTATAGGCGAGTACCACATAGTGAGTGCCCGAATCGTGCTCATCTGCCGAAAAGTAACTATCGCGGTAGAAGTGTTCGTACACACCGCGAAACGTCGCGCTCGCCATTAACAGTTGCACCCCGAGCTCGGAGTGACTGATGCGGCGAAACGCCTGTTCCAGTGACTCGTTCTTGCGCACCCGCCCCCCGGGGGTAAACCAGTATCCCTGGGCGGGACGATTCAAACGCTCGCCCAGAAGCACTTGCCCGTGCTCATTCAACACGAGCAGGTCAATCGCTATCAGAGGCGTATGCATGACGACTGTGCGGAATGCATCCGCCTGCAGATAGCCGGCCATTAGCGTCTGGCCGAACTTTCGTGATCGACAAACCACTGATAGGCATCGACCAGGCCATCTTCGAGACTGATAGAGGCCTGCCAGCCGAGGTTCTTCAAACGAGAGACGTCCAGCAGCTTTCTTGGCGTGCCATCAGGCTTGCTGGCATCAAAGCCAAGACGCCCCTGATAACCGGTCACTCGACAAATGGTTTCAGCCAGCTCACGAATAGTGCAGTCGACGCCTGTCCCCACGTTAATGTGTGACAAGGTCGGCTGGGTATGTTGCTGATACACCTGCGACTCCATGTTCATGACATGCAGGCAGGCCGCCGCCATATCATCTACGTGCAGAAACTCGCGCATCGGTGTGCCGCTGCCCCAGATGACCACCTCCTGGTCACCCCGCACCTTGGCTTCATGAAAACGACGAATCAGCGCCGGAATCACATGGCTGTTTTGCGGATGATAGTTGTCATGAGGACCGTACAGGTTGGTCGGCATGACACTGCGGTAATCCACCCCATACTGGCGGTTGTAACTTTCACACAGCTTGATACCGGCAATCTTGGCGATGGCGTAAGGCTCGTTGGTAGGCTCCAGTACGCCAGTCAACAACGCTCGCTCTTCAATTGGTTGCTCAGCGAACTTTGGATAGATACACGAAGACCCGAGAAACAGCAGCTTTTTTACGCCGCTGGCGTACGCGCCCTGAATGATGTTGGCCTCAATCATCAGGTTTTCATAAATGAACTGAGCTGGGTATTCATTGTTGGCATGAATACCCCCTACCTTGGCCGCTGCCAGGTAAACCTGATCGATCTGCTGCTCGGCAAAGAACGCACTGACCTGGCGCTGATCCAGCAGGTCGAGCTCTTCCCGGGTTCGCGTAACGATGTTGGTGTAGCCCTGCTGCTTCAATGCACGCATCAATGCCGAGCCGACCATACCGCGGTCACCGGCAACGAAAACCGTTTCTTTGCTCACGATTAACGCTCCACCGCTACATGCACGTCATGACCATGGGACTTGAGCAGCGCGTGGCGCTGGGCCACCTTGAGATCTTCGCTGACCATTTCCGCACACATTTCCTGAACGGTAATTTCCGGCACCCAGCCCAGCTTCTCTTTTGCCTTGGCTGGATCGCCCAGCAAAGTTTCTACTTCCGCAGGACGGAAGTAGCGCGGGTCGACACGCACAATGACATCGCCAACCTTCAGCGCTGGCGCCTTGTCACCTTCGATGGCGGAAACGATCGCAACCTCATCAACACCCGTGCCTTCGAAGCGCAACGAGACACCCAACTCCGCTGCTGACCACTCGACGAACTGGCGAACCGAGTACTGCACACCCGTAGCAATGACGAAGTCATCAGCAACTTCCTGCTGCAGCATCATCCACTGCATGCGAACGTAGTCCTTGGCATGCCCCCAGTCACGCAGCGCGTCCATGTTGCCCAGGTACAGGCAATCTTCCAGCCCCTGACTGATATTGGCCAACGCACGGGTAATCTTGCGGGTCACGAAAGTCTCGCCGCGACGCGGCGACTCGTGGT
Organism: Pseudomonas sp. NPDC087612; assembly: GCF_044743505.1. NCBI lineage: Bacteria > Pseudomonadati > Pseudomonadota > Gammaproteobacteria > Pseudomonadales > Pseudomonadaceae > Pseudomonas > Pseudomonas sp. NPDC087612. The sequence goes on along the minus strand of NZ_JBIUWO010000008.1, from coordinate 201,829 downwards.
TGAAGAGAATACCGTTACAGGCATACATACCGTAGGCTTCACGGTAGTTGACCGTGATCCAGTAGGCATACATCTTCGCCACCGCATAGGGCGAGCGCGGATAGAACGGCGTGGTTTCACGCTGCGGCGTCTCTTGGACGAGGCCATACAGCTCAGAGGTCGACGCCTGATAGAAGCGGGTTTTCTTTTCCAGGCCGAGCAAGCGAATGGCTTCGAGAATCCGCAGGGTACCCAAGGCATCGACATCCGCGGTGTACTCAGGCGACTCAAAACTTACCGCAACATGAGACTGGGCGCCCAGGTTGTAGACTTCATCAGGCTGAACTTCCTTGATGATGCGGGTCAAGTTGGAAGCGTCGGAAAGATCACCGTAGTGCAAAACGAAATTCTGATTGGCAACATGTGGATCCTGATAGATATGGTCCACACGCTGGGTATTGAATGAAGAAGCCCGGCGCTTGATTCCGTGAACTTCGTAACCTTTTTCCAGCAGCAATTCGGCGAGATAAGAACCGTCTTGCCCGGTAACGCCAGTAATTAAAGCTTTCTTTTTCATTTCAATTATCCAGTTCTATATTTCAGCCGAAATCAAATCAGAAACCCTGTCAGCCCAGTGCAGATGGCTGAACACACGCGCTGCGCGCTCGTGAATGACGCCGGGTTGCTCGAGATCAGGCGCTTGCGCCCGGTAAACACTGAGGATACGTGCTGCCATTTGCCGGACATCAAGCCGGTCGACGATAAAACCATTGCGACCTTCTTCCACGAGCTCCGTGGCGATGCCGACATCAAATGCCACTACGGGTACGCCACACATTAGCGCTTCCCCTACCATCATAGGGCCAGCATCTTCGATTGACGTACTGACAAACAGATCAGCCTTACGATAAAGCGCCGCCAACGCGGCATCGCCTTGACAGTAGTCGAATTGGATCACTTTAACACGCTCAAGACCCAGATGAGAGAAGCGATCCGGCGCCAGGCACAGGAGACCAATCTCCTCCCCCGCGAGCAGCTGCTGCTCCAGACAGACGAGCACTAGGGAGAGGTATTCAAAACCCTTGCGCGGGTCGTCAGCATCATTGGCATTGGTAAGCATCCGGAACTGCACCGAACGCTCCGGAGCACGCTGCGCCAGTTCTGGCTTGAACAGGTCGGCGTCCAGCGGCAGCGACAACAGCTGATGGTCAGCATATTGAATGGCAGAGCGCTTTCCGGCCTCATGAATGCGCTGGCTACCCGACAATAATGTCGCCTTCATCTGCAGAATATTCACCGACTTGGCGCGCAACTGATAAGCCGCATAATTTTTCTGGCGCTGATCGAGCGCCGGACAATCAGAGCAATCGACCTGGAAACCCGTGCACTGCCAGTAGTAGTGGCAGCCACCGGTCAGGTGCGCCATGTCCATTGAGGTGTAATACACCTTGCAACCAGTTTTTCTCTGGATCTGCAGGACATCGAAGCTGTTGGCAAAGCCCGCAACCCAGTGCACAAAGAGCACATCTGCCGAGGTAATACGCTGAACCAGCTCGGGATTGATGCCTTGAACCGCGGACTCGCCGACAGAAAAGAACAGGTACTTTCTTTTTGCCGAAAATCGCTCGCGAGCGGCAAAGTGGGCCCGCACCCTGGAGAACACTTTTGATGGCAAGTGCTTCCTGGCAAACGCCTTGATACGGACCTTGAACAGTTCGCTCACCACCCGCGTTACCGCCGGCACGGTATGGGACGATCGGGATTCAGCCACAAACAATTGCGAGTCGTGCCCGGCTGCCAGCAAGGACGCGTGAAAGCGCAAAGCCGCACTGCCGGCACCACCAAAATCATTGGTAGACAAGTGAATGACCCTGGCTCTGAGCGCTTGCTGCGCCCGCTCGGACGCACCGGTTTCCTTGAGACTCAACGCTGCTTCCTCATATAAACCCGCAAACCGATCAAGCAAATAACGAAGTACAGGATATAAGTAACAACGTATGCTTGCATAACACTTTCAACGCCCACCTGAGCGCGACTCATCAGCCAGGCACCCAACAAAAACAAACCGCCCTGGAGCACCTCGGCAATAATATATAACTTCGTTGCCGCCTTCGCCACGGCGATAAAACCGATGACATAGGCCGATATTTTGAAAAAGTCCCCCAGCAACTGATAAATAATCAGGTCGGCCAGCGGGCTAAACTCTTCGGAAAAAATAAGCTTTATGAAGAACGTTCGCCCCAGGTACAGCGTCCCCGCACCAAGGACAAAAATAGCCTGAACCAGATACAGGTGCCGGAGTGTCATCTTCACCACGACAGTACTGTTCTGTTCAGGGGAAATCCGTGGCACAAAATAGAAGGCCAGGAACATGGTAAAGAAACCCAGGTACGCCGCAGAAAAGCGAATCGCCGCCTGCCAGATCCCCGCATCGTGATAGCCCACCTGGGAAATCAACATGCTGCGCACAGTGATTTCTACCAGCGGGAATGCCAGCGTGCTGACCACCAGCATTGTGGTATAGGCAAACAATTGCCGGAACGACAGCCCATCAATCTTGAATAGGCGAATCCGCCCCCAAAAAGGTGAGCGACGGTAAAAGTACAGTGCTGGTAGCGCGCACAAGGATGAAGCCAGAACGATGGAAACCCCGGCCCCATACTCTAGATAACGGGAGATACAGAACCATAACAAAGGGACCGCCAGGACGTTGCCAAGAATCTGGCTGTAGGCGAAAACGTGGGTTACACGCAAGCCATTGGTGACACCGAAAACAACATTTGCAAACGCCAGTGCCAACTGGGCAATGGCCAGCAGAATGATGATCGACTGATAGTCATCGACACCAAATACAAACAGTGAAAGCGACCGTGAAAGCACTATCCCCGCAATACAAACCAACAGGGAGAATAACAGGGCATAGGTGACCGCAGCCGAAATGAAACGCAGCAGTTTCCTGGGCGTCTGGTGGTACTCAGAACAGTACTTGACCAACGCATTGATGATGCCGCCTCCGGAAAGAATCGTCAGCACACTGACAACACTCATCAGGTGCCCGAGCTTACCCACGCCCTCCGGACCAAGATAAACAGCCATGACCTTAAGAAGGATGAAGCCCATGAGCACTTTCGATGCATGGGCGCCACCCGTGAACAGGGCTGAACGGACAGCACTCATTGAATTGAACTCAGCCCCTCGAGCGCTGCATCAATGACGGTAGCCACCATGGCATCCGTCATGTTGAACCAGACCGGAAGGCGAACCAGTCGTTCACTGTCACGAGTCGTTACTACGTCGTCACCGACAAACCTGCCGAACTGCTGGCCTGCAGGGCTGGCATGCAGAGGGATATAGTGGAATGGCGTCAAGATTTCGCGCTGACGCATATGGCTGATGAACTTCGCACGCTGGTCGAGCGACTGGAGTTTCAGGTAGTACATATGGCCATTGTGCTCGCAGCCCTCCGGAACCTGGGGACGCTGAACCAGCCCATGCAATTCCGAAGCCGCAAAGGCCTGGTGATACATATCCCAGATTTGCAGTCGACGGGCATTGATCTCTTTCGATTTTTCCAACTGTGCATAGAGGTAAGCAGCCTGCAACTCACCCGGCAAGAAACTTGAGCCAATGTCACGCCACGTGTACTTGTCGACCTGCCCACGAAAGAACTGCGAGCGGTTCGTACCTTTCTCACGAATGACTTCTGCACGCAAAACAAAGCGCTCGTCATTAATCAGCAGCAAGCCCCCCTCACCACCGCTGGTATAGTTCTTGGTCTCGTGAAAGCTGTAAGCCGCCAAATGCCCAATGGTGCCCAGCGGCCGTCCTTTGTAGGTCGACATCATGCCTTGAGCCGCATCTTCGACAACGAACAGGCCGTACTTCTCGGCAATGGCCATCAACGTGTCCATTTCGCAGGCAACACCGGCATAGTGCACAGGAACGATCGCTTTTGTTCGTTCGGTAATCGCCTGTTCAACCAAGGTTTCGTCGATATTCATGGTGTCAGCCCGAACATCAACAAAGACAATTTTGGCACCGCGCAAAACAAAGGCGTTGGCGGTACTGACAAAGGTATAGCTTGGCATGATGACTTCATCGCCAGGGCCAATATCCAGAAGCAGTGCTGCCATTTCGAGCGCCTGGGTACAGGACGGCGTTAACAACGTGCGCAAGCAAGCAAAGCTTGTCTCAAACCACTGTTGGCAGCGTTGACTAAACTCGCCATCTCCGGACATTTTATCGCTGCGCATCGCCGCAATAACGTACTGATCTTCCGCACCGGTGTAAGGTGGTTTGTTGAACGGAATCATGCTACACCCTCGAAAATTCGCTTTCAGGCCGCCTTGCTGCACGATAGCAAAGCGGGCCTCACGATAAAACAGAGCCTGCCCCGGAAACACCAAAAGCGGCGCCGCCGCTTTTGGAGTCATGACCGAGCACTTTAATTATTGCGGTCGAACCGGCCGCCGGCGCATCGCTGCTGCCAACAGGACATAGCCTACACCCAGGAGCAATCCAGCCAGCGCAGCCATGGCCAGCACCACAGATTTTCTTGGCTTGATCGGGGCGTCAGGCTGTTCTATAGGACTGTCGATGCGAAAAACCGCTACACTCTCAGGGTTGACTTCAACACTCATATAGAACGCATACCGGGCCTGCAGGTCACGCAAACGGGTAATGAACGGATCGTCAGACCTGCGCTGCTCGAGGTTCTGAATCTCCGCCTCCAGCGCCTTGGTACCACGCATGTAGCTCAAGTGCCCATCCATACCCGCAGACACTTCGGTAGACAAATTCCCACTGATAATCGGCGGCTCTTTCAAACCAATTGCACGCGCAACATTCAGCGCCTCGCGCAACTGAACAATAAGGTCCTCGCGCACCTTCTGCCCACCTTCGCGCAAACGATCAATCTGTTGAGCCAGATTCCTCGCGCGAACTTCTGCTTCGCGGGTGACGTTCTTTATCATCTCTTCACGAGCCGAATCACCGGCGCGCATAACGTAAGTCTTGGCCCAGGCGACCACACGCTGTGGATCCTCGCCTTGCACTGTCAAGGAATAGCGATCAGGGGAGTCTTTTCCACTGGGTGAAATCACCAACTCACGAGAAAATTTTTCGTAAAGTCGAGTTTGCGAACCCGCACGCTCTGACTCGCTGAGCGATGGCAGATAAAACTCTTCAAAAAAACTACGGCGCAACGATTCCGCTTGAAGATCACGCAAAAAAACCTCGTACACATCCTTGACCGAGTACGGTTTCAGCTCAGCCTCGGCAGTACGACCGTAGTTGAAATCGGCGATACCATTCTGGGTCGGCGGAATGACAAAAACCCGGGCTTCATAAACAGGCTTGGCGATGAACAGATAAATCACAGCGGCCAAGACGGCGAGGAACATGACTGACAAGATAATCAGTTTTTTCGCCCAAAGGCTTCCAAGTAACTCAAGCACGTCCAACTCTGGATCTAACCGATTACTCTCGGGGGTGTTGCGCATTTATAATTCAGTCCTTATCAGGTTTCGCTGCGCTCTTATCGTTGAGCGTTTTTACATCTATATCAGCCACGCCCTTGCCATTGGCAATCGCCAAGCAGGCTACGAAAATCAAACTTTAGCTCGCCCCCGCCCTTCTTTGCCAAGCAATCGGCCGGCCAGCACCAACAAGGGGCCCACAGCCAGACCAACCAGCAATGCGATGAGTACAAATACAGCCAACGGCAGGGAAGGCAGTGTCCAGGCCATGAAATGCAATGACGCCGGCTGCTGATTATCCAGCACAAAAATCAGCACCATCGCTGCTAGCAGCAAAAGAAATACGACCAAAATCAACCGCTTGAAGTTCCGCACGGAGGCTTCCTTTTATCCGATTAGTGTTCTTGGGACTCTTCCTCATTCACCCGATCCCGCAGCTCCTTGCCTGGCTTGAAGTGTGGCACAAACTTGCCATCCAGGCTGACGGACTGACCGGTTTTTGGGTTGCGACCTACGCGGGGGGCACGATAGTGCAGGGAGAAGCTGCCAAAGCCGCGGATTTCGATGCGATCGCCAGTGGCCAGGCACTGGGACATTTGCTCAAGCATGGTCTTGATGGCCAGCTCGACATCCTTGGATGAGAGCAGCCCTTGATGGGTGACAATACGTTCGATCAGCTCCGACTTCGTCATATTTTTCCCTTCTTTATCAAGCAGCTAGATCATTGCTCCGTTGTTTTTAGCATGACCTGAGGGATTTGAACAGGGCGGTTCTTGACTTAATCGGATTTTGAAGAAATACGCCTTGGCGTAATGGATGATAGCTGTTTGCCATTGATTACGCCGAAGCTCACTGGCGTAAGGGTTTCAGCCGCAAGCAAGAATCGCAGGCATAAAAAAGGGCGACCGAAGTCGCCCTTTTTTAACACCAGCAGAACTTAGTTCTGTTTGGCCATTGCCTGACGCAGCAGCGCAGCCATGGTGGTGTCAGCAGCAGCTTCCGGAGCGGATTCTTTCAGGCTCTGGATAGCTTCTTTCTCTTCAGCGTCGTCTTTCGACTTGATCGACAGCTGGATGACGCGCGATTTGCGGTCAACGCTGATGATCTTCGCTTCGATCTCTTCGCCTTCCTTCAGGACGTTACGCGCGTCTTCAACGCGGTCACGGCTGATTTCGGAAGCTTTCAGAGTGGCTTCGATGTCGTCGGCCAGGGTGATGATGGCGCCTTTGGCGTCAACTTCTTTTACAACACCCTTGACGATTGCACCCTTGTCGTTGCTAGCAACGTACTCGGAGAACGGATCGCTTTCCAGTTGCTTGATACCCAGCGAGATGCGCTCGCGCTCTGGGTCAACCGACAGGATGACGGTGTCCAGCTCGTCGCCCTTCTTGAAGCGACGTACGGCTTCTTCGCCGACTTCGTTCCAGGAGATGTCCGACAGGTGAACCAGGCCGTCGATGCCGCAGTCCAGAACAAAGAAGATACCGAAATCGGTGATCGACTAGAT
>NZ_JBIUWO010000008.1:0-194856 GCF_044743505.1 Pseudomonas sp. NPDC087612 | reverse complement strand
CTTGTCGCCCTTGTTGAACTGGCCAGAGAAGTCTTCCCATGGGTTGGACTTGCACTGTTTGATGCCCAGGGAGATACGACGACGCTCTTCGTCGATGTCCAGAACCATGACTTCCACTTCGTCGCCGACTTGTACGACTTTCGAAGGATGGATGTTCTTGTTGGTCCAGTCCATTTCGGAAACGTGTACCAGGCCTTCCACGCCTTCTTCCAGCTCTGCGAAGCAGCCGTAGTCGGTCAGGTTGGTAACACGCGCCATGACGCGGGTGCTTTCTGGGTAACGAGCCTTGATAGCAACCCATGGGTCTTCACCCAGTTGCTTCAGACCCAGGGATACACGATTGCGCTCGCGATCGTACTTCAGAACCTTGACATCGATCTCGTCGCCAACGTTGACGATTTCCGATGGGTGCTTGATACGTTTCCAAGCCATGTCGGTGATGTGCAGCAGGCCATCAACGCCGCCCAGGTCAACGAATGCGCCGTAGTCGGTGAGGTTCTTGACGATACCTTTGACTTGCTGGCCTTCCTGCAGGGATTCCAGCAGAGCTTCGCGCTCGGCGCTGTTCTCGGCTTCCAGGACGCTGCGACGGGAAACGACAACGTTGTTGCGCTTCTGGTCCAGTTTGATGACCTTGAATTCCAGCTCTTTGCCTTCCAGGTGGGTGGTGTCGCGCACTGGGCGGACATCAACCAGGGAACCAGGCAGGAACGCACGGATACCGTTAACGTCGACAGTGAAGCCGCCTTTAACCTTACCGTTGATAACGCCCTTGACCACTTCTTCGGCGGCGAAAGCTGCTTCCAGAACAATCCAGCACTCGGCGCGCTTGGCTTTTTCACGGGACAGTTTGGTTTCGCCAAAGCCGTCTTCGACCGCGTCCAGCGCAACGTGAACTTCGTCACCGACCTTGATGGTCAGCTCGCCAGCTTCGTTGTAGAACTGCTCGAGCGGGATGACGCCCTCGGACTTCAGGCCAGCATGTACGGTAACCCAGTCGCCGTCGATGTCGACAACGATACCGGTGATAATCGCACCCGGCTGAAGATTGAGGGTTTTCAGGCTTTCTTCAAAGAGTTCTGCAAAGCTTTCGCTCATTTTAATTCCTGTAGATTAGGGCGGGACATACGCCCATCAGCCACATTCCAGACAATGTGGGTTTCGTTCATATAAAGGAAAGCCGACAGGACGTTGACTGGTGCCCCTGCCTGCTCTCCTGGTCATCAGGCGATATCGCGCAGGGCGATCTCGCTCTTGATGCGTTGCAACACCTGCTCGATGGACAACTCCGTGGAATCCAGCTGGATCGCATCGGCCGCCGGCTTGAGCGGGGCCACTGCGCGCTGGGTGTCGCGCTCATCGCGCGCACGAATCTCATCTAGCAGACTCGACAGACTAACATCTTCGCCCTTGCCCTTCAACTGCAAGTAACGACGGCGGGCACGTTCCTCGGCGCTGGCGGTCAGAAAAACCTTGAGCGGCGCATCCGGGAACACCACGGTGCCCATGTCGCGGCCGTCGGCAATCAGCCCCGGCGCTTCCTGGAACGCCCGCTGGCGCTGCAGCAAGGCTTCACGCACCGCCGGCAGCGAGGCAACCATGGAAGCACCGGCACCCACGGTTTCGGTACGGATGACATTGCTGACATCCTCACCTTCGAGAATGATCTGCTGCAGCTTGCCCGGCTCGGCGGCGATGAACTGCACATCCAGATGTGCGGCCAGGGCCTTGAGCAATTCTTCGTTGGTCAGGTCGACACCGTGGTTGTTGGCGTTGAAGGCCAGCAAGCGGTACAGCGCGCCGGAATCCAGCAGCTTCCAGCCCAGCTCGCGGGCCAGCAGGCCGGCGACGGTGCCCTTGCCCGAGCCGCTTGGCCCGTCAATGGTGATGACCGGTGCGTTGGAATTCACGACTTGCCCTCTTCTGCCACACGGATGCCGACTTCGGCGCACAGGGCGAGGAAGTTCGGGAACGAGGTCGCGACGTTGGCACAATCATGGATGCGGATCGGCGCGGTGGCGCGCAACGAGGCCACACTGAAGGCCATGGAGATGCGATGGTCGCCATGACCGTGCACTTCGCCGCCGCCGATCACGCCGCCGTCGATGATAATGCCGTCCGGGGTTGGCTCGCACTTTACGCCCAGGGCCAGCAGGCCGTCGGCCATGACCTGGATGCGATCGGATTCCTTGACCCGCAGCTCTTCGGCACCGCGCAGCACGGTACGGCCTTGGGCGCAGGCCGCGGCGACGAACAGCACCGGGAACTCGTCGATGGCCAGCGGTACCAGGTGCTCGGGGATCTCGATACCTTTGAGTTTAGCCCCGCGTACGCGCAGGTCAGCCACCGGCTCACCGCCGACTTCACGCTGGTTTTCCAGGGTGATGTCGCCGCCCATCAGGCGCAGGATATCGATGACGCCGGTACGGGTCGGGTTGATGCCGACGTGCTCGAGCAGCAGTTCGGAGCCTTCGGCAATCGATGCAGCCACCAGGAAGAACGCCGCCGAGGAAATATCCGCCGGGACCTCGATATGAGTTGCCGTCAGTTTGCCGCCAGATTCCAGCGAAGCCGTAGGACCCTCAACGTCAACGCTGTAACCAAAGCCACGGAGCATGCGCTCGGTGTGGTCGCGGGTTGGCGCAGGCTCGGTAACCGTGGTCTTGCCTTGGGCGTACAGGCCGGCCAGCAGCAGGCAGGATTTGACCTGGGCACTGGCCATCGGCAGCGTGTAGGTCAGGGCCTTGAGGGTGTGGCCACCACGGATGGTCATCGGCGGACGACCTTCGGCGGCAGTTTCGATCACCGCGCCCATTTCCCGCAGCGGGTTGGCCACGCGATTCATCGGCCGCTTGGACAGCGAGGCATCGCCGGTCAGCACGGTGTCGAACGGCTGCGCCGCCAGCAGGCCGGAGAGCAGACGCATGGAGGTACCGGAGTTACCCAGGTAGATCGGGCCCGGTGGCGGCTTCAGGCCATTGAGGCCGACACCATGGATAGTCACACGGCCATGGTGCGGACCTTCAATGACCACACCCATGTCGCGGAAGGCCTGCAAGGTTGCCAGGGCGTCTTCGCCCTCGAGGAAACCTTCCACTTCGGTGGTGCCTTCGGCCAGGGAGCCGAGCATGATCGAGCGATGGGAAATCGATTTGTCACCTGGTACACGAATACGGCCAGACACGCGGCCACCAGGATTTGCCAGGAAAATCAGGTCGTTGGAGTTCATAGCGTCCACATAGGCCCGGCGGGCCAGGATTTTACTGAAATGCTCGCGGGCAACACGGGCGCGCGTGAAGACGCCCAGCAGTTGATGCCCATCCCCTGCATCGACCGCGTCGCGCAAGGCGTCGAGGTCGCTGCGAAATGTATCCAGCGTGCGCAGGACAGCCTCGCGATTGGCGAGAAAGATGTCGTGCCACATGACCGGGTCGCTTCCGGCGATTCTCGTGAAATCGCGGAAACCTCCGGCAGCGTAACGGAAGATATCGAGGTTTTCATTGCGCTTGGCCAGGGAATCGACCAGGCCGAAGGCTAGCAGGTGTGGCAAGTGGCTGGTCGCGGCCAGGACTTCGTCGTGACGCTCGACCTGCATGTGCTCGACATCGGCCTCAAGCGCACGCCAGAGCTGATCGACCAGCGCCAGCGCGGCCGGCTCGGTTTCAGCCAGCGGCGTGAGAATGACTTTGTGGCGGCGGAACAGCGAAGCATTGGAAGCCTCCACCCCGCTCTGCTCGGAGCCGGCAATCGGATGCCCGGGTACAAAACGCGGCAATCGCGCACCGAGGGCCTCGCGGGCGGCGCGCACGACATTACCCTTGGCACTGCCGACGTCGGTCAGCACCGCCTGGCCGAGATCCAGTTGAGCCAGGCGCGCGAGGAGCTTTTCCATGGCCAGGATCGGCACGGCCAGCTGAATGACATCTGCGCCGACGCAGGCGGCAGCGAGGTCTTCTTCGCAGCGGTCGACCACGCCCAGCTCCACCGCCAGCTTGCGCGACTGCGGATCAAGGTCGACACCGACCACTTCGCGGCACAGACCGCTTTCACGCAAGCCCTTGGCGAAAGACCCGCCAATCAGGCCCAACCCGACCACCACCAGCCGGCCGATGATCGGCCCAGGCTTGTTTACCACGACTTCAACCACGGAGCTGGACCCTGTTCAAAACTGCATGCACGCCATTCATACCTCAGAGTACCGCTTTCGGGTAGGAACCCAGCACCTTCAGGGCCACGGCTTCCTGACTGATCTGCTCGAGCACGGCCTTGATCAGCGGATCGCGGTGGTGGCCGACGAAATCGATGAAGAACACGTAGGTCCATTTGCCGCTGCGCGACGGACGGGTCTCGATACGAGTGAGGTCAATACCATTCTCGTGGAACGGCACCAGCAACTCGTGCAAAGCGCCCGGCTTGTTGCTCATGGAGACGATGATCGAGGTCTTGTCGTCGCCGGTCGGCGGCACTTCCTGGTTACCGATCATCAGAAAGCGCGTGGAGTTGTCCGGCCGGTCTTCGATCTTCTCGGCCAGGCGCGTAAGGCCATACAGGCCAGCCGCCATGTCACCGGCAATGGCCGCCGAGTTCCACTCGCCCTTGACCCGCTTGGCCGCTTCGGCGTTGCTCGACACCGCCACGCGCTCGACATTCGGGTAATGGGCATCCAGCCACTTGCGGCACTGGGCCAGCGACTGGGCGTGGGAGTAGATGCGGCTGATGCTGTCGGTCTTGGTGTTCTCACCCACCAGCAGGTGGTGGTGAATACGCAGCTCGACTTCGCCGCAGATCACCATGTCGTGCTCGAGGAAGCTGTCGAGGGTGTGATTGACCGCACCCTCGGTGGAGTTCTCCACCGGCACCACGCCGAAGTTGACGGCGCCGGCCGCCACTTCGCGGAACACTTCGTCGATGGCGGCCATCGGCTTGCTGATCACCGCATGGCCGAAATGCTTCATCGCCGCGGCCTGGGTGAAGGTCCCCTCAGGGCCGAGGTAGGCGACCTTCAGCGGTTGCTCCAGGGCCAGGCACGAAGACATGATTTCGCGGAACAACCGCGCCATCTCTTCGTTGCCCAGTGGCCCCTGGTTGCGCTGCATGACGCGCTTGAGCACCTGCGCCTCGCGCTCGGGACGGTAGAACACCGGCGTCTCGCCTTCGGCCAGGGTCGCGGTTTTGACCCGCGCCACTTCCTGCGCGCAGCGAGCACGGTCACTGATCAGCTCGAGGATCTTCTCGTCGAGGCTGTCAATGCGCACCCGCAGCGCCTTGAGTTCCTGCTCCGACATCAGCCGTGCTCCTTCTCGAATTCAGCCATGTAGCCAACCAGCGCTTCGACCGCGTCCAGGCCCAGGGCGTTGTAGATCGAGGCACGCATGCCACCGACCGAACGGTGCCCCTTGAGGTTGAGCAGGCCACGGGCGTCGGCACCGGCGAGGAAAGCCTTGTCCAGGCGCTCGTCGGCCAGGCGGAACGGCACGTTCATCCACGAACGGGCGTTGACGCTGATCGGGTTGGTGTAGAAGTCGCTGTTGTCGATGAAGCCGTACAGGCGGTCTTTCTTGGCCCGGTTGCGCTGCTCCATGGCCTCGACGCCGCCCTGCTCTTTCAGCCACTCGAAGACCAGCCCCGACAGGTACCAGGAATAGGTTGCCGGGGTGTTGTACATCGAGCCGTTGTCGGCCGCGACCTTATAGTCAAGCATGGTCGGGCAACTGCTGCGGGCGCGGCCGAGCAGGTCTTCACGGACAATCACCACCACTAGGCCGCTCGGGCCGATGTTCTTCTGGGCGCCAGCGTAGATCAGGCCGAAGTTGGAGACGTCGATCGGGCGCGAGAGAATGTCCGAGGACATGTCGACCACCAACGGCACGTCACCGGTCTGCGGCACCCAGTCAAACTCCAGACCACCGATGGTCTCGTTCGAGGCGTAGTGCACGTAGGCGGCGTTGTTGCTCAGGTTCCATTCGTTCTGACCGGGGATGGCCAGGTAGTCGTAGGCCTTGGCACTGGCAGCAACGTTGATGTTGCCGTAGCGGCGGGCTTCTTCGATGGCTTTTTTCGACCAGATACCGGTTTCGATATAGTCGGCGGTGCCGTCTTCAGGCAGCAGGTTGAGCGGAATCTCGGCGAACTGCTGGCTCGCACCGCCCTGCAGGAACAGCACCTTGTAATTGGAAGGAATGGACATCAGGTCGCGCAGATCCTGCTCGGCCTTCTCGGCAATGGCCACGTAGTCGTCGCTACGGTGACTCATCTCCATCACCGACAGGCCTTTGCCACGCCAGTTCAGCATTTCAGCCTGGGCGCGCTGCAGTACAGCGTCAGGGAGCGCAGCAGGGCCTGCGCAGAAGTTAAAGGCTCGTTTGCTCACATCCACTCTCGCTCTGCTCTTGATGTCCGCAGGAGCCGGTCGGGCAGCGAGCCGTGCCCGACTGCCGCGACCTCCCCCACCAGGATTGCGCTACTAATAGGTTATTCCGGCTGTGCCTCTTCGTCGGCAGCGGCATCGGCCTGTGGCGCCGCATCGGCGTCCACTTCGGTGCCATCCACGTCGGCGTCGAAGTCCTCGTCACCTTCCTCTTCGGATGGCTCCTGGACCCGTTCCAGACCCACCAGGGTCTCGTCGCTGGCCAGTTTGATGAGGGTCACACCCTGGGTATTACGGCCCAGGCTGGAGACTTCACCGACACGGGTACGGACCAGGGTGCCCTGGTCGGAAATCAGCATGATTTCTTCGCCGTCGAGCACCTGCACAGCCCCGACCAGACGGCCGTTACGCTCGTTGCTGACCATGGCGATTACGCCCTGACCGCCACGCTTGTACTCCGGGAACTCGCTAATGGCAGTACGTTTGCCGTAGCCGCGCTCGGAGGCGGTAAGGATCTGGCTGCCTTCTTCCGGGATGATCATCGAGATCAGCTTCTGCCCTTCTGCCAGACGCATGCCGCGTACACCGCGGGCAGTACGGCCCATGGCGCGAACGTCGGATTCCTTGAAGCGGGTCACCTTGCCGGCGTCGGAGAACAGCATGACCTCACGCTCGCCATCGGTGATGGCCGCGGAAATCAGTACGTCGCCTTCGTCCAGCTCCAGGGCGATCAGGCCGACACTGCGCTGGCGGCTGAAGGATTCCAGCGGGGTCTTCTTCACGGTGCCGTTGGCGGTGGCCATGAAGATGAAGTGACCTTCTGTGTATTCCTCGACCGGCAGCATGGTCGAAATGTACTCGCCCTCATCCAGCGGCAGCAGGTTGACCAGCGGCCGACCGCGCGCGGCACGGGAGGCTTCAGGGATTTCATAGGTCTTGAGCCAGTACACCTTGCCCTTGCTGGAGAACAGCAGCAGGGTGGTGTGGCTGTTGGCGACCAGCAGGTGCGAGATGTAGTCCTCGTCCTTGACGCCGGTAGCCGACTTGCCTTTACCACCGCGACGCTGGGCCTGGTAGGCGGCCAGTGGCTGGGTCTTGGCGTAGCCGCCATGAGAGATGGTCACGACCCGGTCTTCTTCCGGAATCATGTCACCCAGGGTCAGGTCCAGACGCGCATCGAGGATCTCGGTACGGCGCACGTCGCCGTACTCGGCGCGGATCAGCTCCAGCTCTTCACGGATAACTTCCATCAGGCGCTCGGCGCTATTGAGGATGCGGATCAGCTCGCCGATCTGGTTGAGGATCTCCTGGTACTCGGCCAGCAGCTTCTCGTGCTCCAGGCCGGTCAGGCGGTGCAGGCGCAGGTCGAGAATGGCCTGGGCCTGTTCCGGCGACAGGAAGTACTTGCCATCGCGCAGACCGAACTGCGGATCAAGGTTCTCCGGACGGCAGGAGTCGGCGCCGGCGCGCTCGACCATGACCTGCACGGCACTGGATTCCCACGGCGTGCTGATCAGCGCTTCCTTGGCCTCGGAAGGCGTTGGCGAAGCCTTGATCAGGGCGATCACCGGATCGATGTTGGACAGGGCAACCGCCTGGCCTTCAAGGATGTGCCCGCGCTCACGCGCCTTGCGCAGTTCGAACACGGTACGGCGGGTAACCACTTCGCGGCGGTGGCGAACGAAGGCCTCGAGCAGCTCCTTGAGGTTCAGCACCCGTGGACGGCCGTCGATCAGCGCTACCACGTTGATGCCGAAGACGCTCTGCAGCTGGGTCTGGGCGTAGAGATTGTTGAGGATCACCTCAGGCACTTCGCCACGACGCAGCTCGATGACGATACGCATACCGTCCTTGTCGGACTCGTCGCGCAGCTCGGTAATACCTTCGAGCTTCTTCTCCTTGACTAGCTCGGCGATCTTCTCGATCAGACGCGCCTTGTTCAGCTGGTACGGCAGCTCGGTGACGACGATCTGCTGGCGGCCACCGACCTTGTCGATGTCTTCGACCATCGAGCGGGCGCGCATGTAGATACGGCCACGGCCGGTGCGATAGGCCTCGATGATGCCCTGGCGACCGTTGATGATCGCCGCGGTCGGGAAGTCCGGGCCGGGGATGAACTGCATCAGTTCGTCGACAGTGATGTCGGCGTTGTCGATCAGCGCCAGGCAACCGTCGATGACTTCACCGAGGTTGTGCGGCGGAATGTTGGTCGCCATGCCCACGGCGATACCGCTGGAACCGTTGACCAGCAGGTTGGGGATCTTGGTCGGCATGACCGCCGGGATCTGCTCGGTACCGTCGTAGTTGGGTACCCAGTCGACCGTCTCTTTATGCAGGTCGGCCAGCAGCTCGTGGGCCAGCTTGGTCATGCGCACTTCGGTGTATCGCATGGCGGCGGCATTGTCGCCGTCGACCGAACCGAAGTTACCCTGGCCGTCGACCAGCAGGTAACGCAGCGAGAACGGCTGGGCCATACGTACGATGGTGTCGTAAACGGCGGTATCACCATGCGGGTGGTACTTACCGATCACGTCACCGACCACACGGGCGGATTTCTTGTACGGTTTGTTCCAGTCGTTACCCAGTTCGCTCATCGCATACAGAACGCGGCGATGCACGGGCTTCAAGCCATCACGCGCATCGGGCAGTGCACGCCCGACAATGACGCTCATCGCGTAGTCGAGGTAGGACTGTCTCAGCTCGTCTTCGATATTGACCGGGAGGATTTCTTTGGCCAGTTCGCCCATGAGAAGCCTGATTCCTTTTTCTGGTGAAACCTCGTCACATCCATATGGGACGAACGAAGCTCGCCGCTGCAAAGTGACTCCTTGCAACGACTTACGACAAATCAACGAGTTATGCCATGGATCTGCGCAGTAAAGACAGCCCCGCAGGGCGGCCTTGGAAACCGTCGGATGTTACCACAATCGCCCAGAGGGTGGGAGTAGCCTGCGGCACTACTACCCTACTGCTCGTCGATAACGCCCGTTAGCCGCTACAACAGGCCGCAGACGACGGCAAAGACTCAATGCAAACGCTTGCGACACATCAGTTGCGCCATCTTCACCGTGTCCGGGCGCTCGACGATGCCTTTCTCGGTGATGATCACGTCGATCAGGTCGGCCGGAGTTACATCAAAGACCGGATTGAACGCCTCGAAGTCGGCGCCTAGCGACTCGCCGCCGAGCTCCAGCAACTCGCTGGGGCTGCGCTCTTCAAGGAGGATGTCGTCGCCGCTTTCAAGGTTCATGTCGATGCTCGAACTCGGCGCCACGACCATGAAGCGCACGCCGTGGTGCATGGCATTGACCGCCAGCTGGTAGGTGCCGATCTTGCTCGCCACATCGCCATTGGCAGTAATGCGCTCGGCGCCGACGATCACCCAGGTGATGCCCTTGGTTTTCATCAGGTGGGCAGCCGCCGAGTCGGCAGTGATGGTAGCCGGGATACCCTCGCCGGCCAGCTCCCAGGCGCTCAGGCGCGAGCCCTGCAGCCACGGGCGGGTTTCATCGACATAGACGCGCTCGATCATGCCTTCCAGGTAAGCGCCGCGCACCACCCCGAGGGCGGTACCGAAGCCGCCGGTGGCCAGGGCCCCGGTGTTGCCATGGGTGAGAATGGCCTGTTCGTTGCCCTGGTGCTTGCGGATCAGGTCGACGCCTAGCTGGGCCATGGTCAGGTTGGCTTCACGGTCGCTTTCATGAATGGCCACGGCCTCAGCCGCCATGATGGCCTGCACGTCATCGCCATCCTTGAGCCGCAGCAGGCGCTCACGCATGCGGTTCAGGGCCCAGAACAGGTTGGCGGCGGTCGGCCGCGCGTGCACCAGCAGCTCGAAATCCTCTTCCAGGGCCATTTCCCAGTCACCGCCGGCGGCCAGGCGCTGGGCAATCGCCATGGCCAGGCCGTAGGCGGCGCTGATGCCAATGGCCGGGGCGCCGCGCACCACCATTGTGCGGATAGCCTCGGCCACTGCGGCGGCGTCCTTGCAGACCAGCCAGACCTGCGCCGACGGCAACGCGCGCTGGTCGAGCAGATAGAGGGTGCCATCCCGCCAATCGATGGCTTTCACCTTCTCTGCTGCCATTAGTCGATCGCGCATGCCTCACCCCATCATTCGGACATCAAAAGCGGACGATTATAGCGAGCCCCAGGCGCGGACGCTCGGGTATACTTCGCCCTCACCTTCTATCGCCCAGGGAAACCTGACATGCCCAAACCCGCTTTGCCGCTCGACCTGCTGCTCCTGCCTGCCTGGCTGGTGCCGGTCGAGCCTGCCGGGGTGGTTTTGCAGGACCATGCCCTGGGCGTGCGCGACGGGCAGATCGTGTTCATCGGCCCGCGCAGCCAGGCCCAGGCGTTCATCGCGGCGCAAACCCGCGAGCTGCCGGGCTGCCTGCTCAGCCCGGGGCTGGTCAACGCCCACGGCCATGCGGCGATGACCCTGTTTCGCGGCCTGGCCGACGACCTGGCGCTGATGACCTGGCTGCAGGAGCAGATCTGGCCGGCCGAAGAGCGCTGGGTCGACGAAGATTTCGTCCGCGACGGCACCGACCTTGCCATCGCCGAGCAGGTAAAAGGCGGCATCACCTGCTTCAGCGACATGTACTTCTACCCCAAGGTAGCCAGCGAGCGCGTGCACCACAGCGGCATCCGCGCGCAAATCGCCGTGCCCCTGATGGATTTCCCGATCCCTGGTGCGCGCAGCACCGAAGAAGCCCTGCAGCTGGGCATCGAGCTGTTCGGCGACCTGCGCCACCACCCGCGCATCACCGTGGCCCTGGGCCCGCACGCGCCGTACACGGTCAGCGACGCCAACCTGGAAAAGATCCGCGTCATCGCCGAAGAGCTCGACGCGCCGATCCACATGCATATCCATGAAACCGCCCTGGAGGTCGAGCAATCGCTGCACACCCGCGGCGAGCGCCCGCTGGCCCGGCTGGCTCGCCTGGGCCTGCTCGGGCCGCGCCTGCAGGCGGCTCACATGACCCAGGTCAGCGACGAGGATCTGGCCCTGCTGGTAGAAAGCAACACCAGTGTGGTGCACTGCCCGGAGTCCAACCTCAAGCTGGCCAGCGGTTTCTGCCCGGTCGAGCGCTTGTGGCAGGCCGGCGTCAACGTCGCCGTCGGTACCGACGGGGCGGCCAGCAACAATGACCTCGACCTGCTCGGCGAAACCCGTACCGCGGCGCTGCTGGCCAAGGCCGTGGCCGGCTCGGCCAGCGCCCTGGATGCCCACCGGGCGTTGCGCATGGCCACCCTCAACGGCGCCCGGGCACTGGGCCTGGAGGCGATCACCGGTTCGCTGGAAGTGGGCAAGGCCGCCGACCTGGTCGCGTTCGACCTTTCCGGCCTGGCCCAGCAACCGCTGTATGACCCGGTGTCGCAATTGATCTACACCAGCGGCCGGGACTGCGTGAAGCATGTCTGGGTCGCCGGCAAGCCACTGCTTGACGACCGGCGCCTGACCCGCCTGGACGAACAGGCCCTGTACGCCACCGCCTGTGCCTGGGGCCAGCGGATCGGCGCGCGCAACGAATAAACGTCCGGCAGCCAGTGCTGGCGGGCAAAAGCAAATTATCCAAGTTTCAGAGGACTGTTCCATGAGCAACGTCGACCACGCCGAAATCGCCAAGTTCGAAGCCCTGGCCCACCGCTGGTGGGACCGCGAAAGCGAGTTCAAGCCACTGCACGACATCAACCCGCTGCGGGTCAACTGGATCGACGAGCGGGTCAAGCTGGCCGGCAAGAAGGTCCTCGACATCGGCTGTGGCGGCGGCATCCTCAGCGAAGCGATGGCCCTGCGCGGCGCCACTGTGACCGGTATCGACATGGGTGAGGCGCCGCTGGCCGTGGCCCAGCTGCATCAGCTCGAGTCCGGGGTCAACGTCGAGTACCGGCAGATCACCGCCGAGGCCCTGGCCGAAGAGATGCCCGAGCAGTTCGACGTGGTCACCTGCCTTGAAATGCTCGAGCACGTGCCAGACCCTTCCTCAGTAATTCGCGCGTGCTTCCGTATGGTCAAGCCCGGTGGCCAGGTGTTCCTCTCGACCATCAACCGCAACCCCAAGGCCTACCTGTTCGCCATCATCGGCGCCGAATACATCATGAAGCTGCTGCCGCGCGGCACCCATGACTTCAAGAAATTCATCCGCCCGTCCGAGCTCGGCGCCTGGAGCCGCGACGCCGGCCTGACCGTCAAGGACATCACCGGCCTGACCTACAACCCGCTGACCAAGCATTACAAGCTGGCCAACGACGTTGACGTCAACTACATGATCCAGACCCTGCGCGAGGAATAAGCATGCGTTTGCGAGCGGTACTTTTCGACATGGACGGCACCCTGCTCGACACGGCGCCGGACTTCATCGCCATCTGCCAGGCCATGCTCGCCGAGCGCGGCCTGCCGGCAATCGAAGACCAGAAAATTCGCGACGTGGTCTCGGGCGGTGCCAAGGCCATGGTCTCGGTGACCTTCAACCTCGACCCTGAGGACGAAGGCTTCGAGGCCTTGCGCCTGGAATTCCTCGAGCGTTACCAGCAAGGTTGCGCGGTGCACAGCAAGCTCTACGACGGCATGGCCGAACTGCTGGCCGACATCGAGAAAGGCAAGCTGATCTGGGGCGTGGTCACCAACAAGCCGGTGCGCTTCGCCGAGCCGATCATGCAGCAACTGGGCCTGAGCGAGCGTTCGGCGCTGTTGATCTGCCCGGACCACGTGAAGAACAGCAAGCCAGACCCCGAGCCGCTGATCCTCGCCTGCAAGACCCTCAACCTGGACCCGGCCAGCGTGCTGTTCGTCGGCGACGACCTGCGCGACATCGAGTCGGGCCGCGATGCCGGCACCCGTACTGCTGCGGTGCGCTACGGCTATATTCATCCAGATGACAACCCCAACAACTGGGGTGCGGATGTGGTGGTCGACCATCCGCTGGAGCTGCGCAAGGTGCTCGACAACGCGCTTTGCGGCTGCTGATTTCAGACACGCATCGCGGGGCAAGCCCGCTCCCACAGCCCCGCGATGAAGTCACACCCATTTCCAGGAGGTAACCCCATGTTCGATTACTCTGCCCGCCCCGACCTGCTCAAGGGCCGGACCATCCTGGTCACCGGTGCCGGTCGCGGCATCGGTGCGGCTGCGGCCAAGAGCTATGCCGCCCATGGCGCCACCGTCTTGCTGCTGGGCAAGACCGAAGCCAACCTGAGCCAGGTCTACGACGAGATCGAAGCGGCCGGCCACCCCAAGCCTGCGGTCATTCCGTTCAACCTGGAAACCGCCCTGCCGCACCAGTACGACGAACTGGCGGCGATGATCGAAGCCGAGTTCGGGCATATCGACGGCCTGTTGCACAACGCCTCGATCATCGGCCCGCGCACGCCGCTGGAGCAGCTCTCGGGCGACAACTTCATGCGCGTGATGCAGATCAACGTCAATGCCATGTTCATGCTCACCAGCACCCTGCTGCCGCTGCTCAAGCTGTCGGCCGATGCCTCGGTGATCTTCACCTCCAGCAGCGTCGGGCGCAAAGGCCGGGCCTACTGGGGTGCCTATGGAGTGTCGAAGTTCGCCACCGAGGGCCTGATGCAGACCCTCGCCGACGAGCTTGAAGGGGTGGCGCCGGTGCGGGCCAACAGTGTCAACCCGGGCGCCACCCGCACCAGCATGCGCGCCCAGGCCTACCCTGCAGAAACACCGGAAAACAATCCGCTGCCAGAGCAGATCATGCCGGTCTACCTGTACCTGATGGGCCCGGACAGCACAGGCATCAACGGCCAGGCGTTCAACGCCCAGTAAGCTCAGCCCTCGGCCAGCTCCGCCCGGGCCCGGGCGGGCTGCTGGCGCTGTTCCTGTTCTTGCTGCATGCAGCGTTCAAGGAACAGGAACATATAGTCGTAGCTCTTGCAGACGGCCCGGCGCAGTTCGGTTTGCAGCGCCGCCGACGGGTTGTTGCCGGCCAGGGTGCAGACGATCTCCAAAGCCTCCCACGGGTGCGCGTCATCGTACTGGGCGTGCATCTTCAGCCATTTCATGGCGCGCTTGCGACCCTCTTCCGGGAAACCCTGGGCATAGACACCGGTTGAGCACACCACCGCCGACCACTCGCCGGTTGCGCCTTCGATGGCGTAGTTGGTGGCGGCAATCGCCACTACCAGCGCATCGGTCGCACAGGTGTGCCAGCACCAGTCGCTGAGGGCATTGAGTTCGCTGGGAACTTCCTGCGCCTGCAGCTCTTCGAGGCTGACGCCATGGGCCTGGGCCCAGAACCGCCAGTAATCGGCGTGGTTGAGTTCAACGCGAATGTTGCGCATAAGCCAGCGCCGCGCCATGTCTTCACCAGGGTGGCGGGCGTACTGGGTCTTGGTGAGGTTCTTGGCCATGTAAAGGGAGAACTGCTCGACCACCGGCCAGCCACCAATCAGGTACTGGCGCATGGTCCGGCCACTGAGGCGGCCATCGCGCATGCGTTGATAAAGCTCGTGCTCCACCACCCGACGCTTGCTCTCGCTGCAGTCCTTGATCAACTGCTGGGCCCAAAGCGGGTAACTGCTGGGGTCCATCAATGGACCAGTACGTATGAACGCGTCAATCACTGTCAGCTCCTTGTTCCTTGTGATTATCGGTGGATCTCAGCGAAAGGTCCCCGGCGCCTTGAACAACAGGGGCCTTGCAGCAATCCGTTTGCGCTGCAAGCTGTCACAGGTGAACACCTGTGGCCGCTCGATCAGGTATCCCTGGGCGTAGTCGACGCCAATTTCCTGCAGGGCCTGCTCGATCAACGGGGTTTCGACAAACTCGGCAATGGTGCGTTTGCCCATCACGTGACCGATGTGATTGATCACCTCGACCATGGCCCGGTTGATCGGGTCATCGAGCATGTCCTTGACAAAACTTCCGTCGATTTTCAGAAAGTCTACAGGCAAATGCTTCAAATAAGCGAACGACGACATACCGGCGCAAAAGTCATCCAGCGAGAACCGGCAACCTAGGCCCTTGAGCTCGTTGATAAAGCGTATGGCGCTGCCAAGGTTGGCGATGGCGCTGGTTTCGGTTATTTCGAAACAAATCATGTGCGGCGGAATGGCGAACTCGCTGAACAACCTTTGCAGGTATTCAAGGAACTTGTCGTCACCGATACTGCTGCCCGACAGGTTGATCGCGCACATGGCCAACGGGCCTTCGCGCTGCTCGTCCAGGCACTGGCGGATGACCTTGAACACACTGCGCACCACCCAGCGGTCCAGCGCAGTCATCAGGCCATAGCGCTCGGCGGCGGGGATGAAGCTGTCGGGCAGAATAATGCGCCCGCTCTCGTCATGCAGGCGCAGCAGAATCTCGATATGCCCGGCGCCCTCATGGGGGCCGAGGGCGGCAATTTCCTGGGCATACAGGCAGAAGCGGTTTTCTTCCAGGGCAACGTGCAGGCGCTGGATCCAGGCCATCTCGCCAAAGCGCATGGACAGCTCGCTGTCGTCGGCGTGGTACACCTGTACGCGGTTGCGGCCCTTCTCCTTGGCCATGTAGCAGGCCATGTCGGCGGCCCGCAGCGAAGCTTCGAGGGTGGTCGGGCCCTGGGCGATATGCACCAGGCCCAGGCTCACGGTGGTCATGAACGGTCGCCCTTTCCAGACGAAATGCAGGCTCTGCACGGCCTGTCGCAGGCTCTCGGCAATGCGCTCGGCCTGCTCCTGTGGGCAGTTTTCGAGGAGGATGCCGAACTCGTCGCCGCCCAGCCGCGCCAGGGTGTCGCCTTCGCGCAGGCCGGCCTGGAGCACCGCGCAGATATGGCGCAGCAGTTCATCGCCCGCGGCATGGCCGCAGGTATCGTTGACCAGCTTGAACTGGTCCAGGTCGAGGAACATCAGCGAATGCCGTGCCGGCTTGCGCGCCATGGCGTTGAGCGCCAGCTCCAGGCGATATTCGAACTCGCGACGGTTGGCCAGGCCAGTCAGGGCGTCGTGAGTCGCCTGCCAGGACAGGTTGGCGATGTACTGGCGTTCCTGGGTCATGTCGTGCAGTACCAGGACAATACCGCTGACCTTGCCTTCGGCCATGATCGGCGCGCCCACCAGCGTCACTGACACGGTGCTGCCGTCCAGGCGCTGGATCAACTTGGTGTGTTCGCTGCCACCCTTGAGGCCACCTTCAAGCACGCGCTCGACC
This sequence comes from Pseudomonas sp. NPDC087612, assembly GCF_044743505.1. Taxonomy (NCBI): domain Bacteria; kingdom Pseudomonadati; phylum Pseudomonadota; class Gammaproteobacteria; order Pseudomonadales; family Pseudomonadaceae; genus Pseudomonas; species Pseudomonas sp. NPDC087612. The sequence continues at coordinate 178,327 of NZ_JBIUWO010000008.1, read as the reverse complement.
AGGGTCAGGCTGTCTTTTTCGGCGTTCTCGTCGAGCAGGCTGAACAGCGCCGCCAGCGGCAGGCCCTGGGCCTGGGCGGCATGCCAGTGGGTCAACTGCTCGGCGGCCGGGTTCATGTAGGCGATGCAGCCTTCGACATCGGTGGTGATCACGCCATCGCCGATCGATTCAAGAGTGATCTGCGCCCGCTCCTTCTCCACCTCAAGGGCATTGGCAAAAGCCTGGCGCTGGGCCAGTAGCTTGCTCGAGCGCATCCAGGCCAGGGCAATCAGAAACAGCGCAGTAGCGAGGTTAGTGACCAGCAGCACCCGCAGCAACATCCGCGAGCCTTCGCCCAGGGCATCGCTGAACGCCCGCGCGGCCGGGGTCACGGCATCGTTGATCGCGGCAATCTGCGCCTTCCAGCCGGCAACGCTGCGGGCGTCGGCCTGGCCGGTGCGAAAACCGCTATGCATCTGCTCGGCCACTTCGTCCAGCTGGCGCAGAAATCCGTCACCGACCGCCCACAGCTCGATAGCCTTTTGCATATAGCTGACCTGATGAAAGTTCAGGTACAGCCAGATCACGCTGGAAACGTCGTCGGGATGGTTGCCGCCCTGGAGGATGCCACGGCGCGCGGCATCGATATCCGGGCTCGGCAAGTCGAGGGCTACGCGCAGGTCATGGCCGCCCTGGGGCACGGCGAGGGCCTTGCGATACTTCTTGAAGACCGCCTCGTCGCGGCTGTCAGCGTATTGATTGAGGTAATAGATGGCGTCTTTCTGGCCCTTGGACCACAGGCTCTCGCCCGCCACATAACCACGCACTGCCGACAGCGCGTACAGGCTGATGCTCCCGAGCAAGGCCTGAAACAGCACCACAGCAACAAATGGCCAGATAATGCCCAACAACTTTGGCGCTTCGAGAGTCCGTTTTCGCTTCATGAGGTCCCTTGCAACAGAGCCGGATGAATCCCACCTACCAAAGCACAGCCTAGGCTATTTGCCATTAATCCTGCAGAGCTTTTCTCACTTGCTAACCAATTTGCCCTAACTCTGTTGCAAATGGCCGTACAGCTTGGCGTACAAGCCACCTTCGGCGATCAATTGCTGGTGATCGCCGTCCTCGGCGACATGGCCGCCGTCAAACACCAGCACCCGGTCGGCCTGCTTCACCGCCGACAGGCGGTGGGCAATGATCAGCGTGGTACGGGCGCTGAGAAAACGGGTCAGGGCCTGGTGCAGGTTGTATTCGGTGGCCGCATCCAGGGCCGAGGTGGCCTCGTCGAGAATCACCACCTTGGGCTCGGCCAGCACCATCCGCGCAATGGCCAGGCGCTGACGCTGGCCACCGGACAAACGCACCCCGGAGCGACCAACCACGCTGTCCAGGCCTTGCGGCAAGGCGGCGATGGTAGCGTCGAGCTGGGCGATGTTCAGCGCCTGCCAGCAGGCATCATCGCTGCAGTCGCGGCCCATGGTCAGGTTGGCGCGCACCGTGTCGTTGAACAGCGACGGGTGCTGGAGTACCACCGCAACATGCTCGCGCAGGGTTTCCAGGCCGATTTCCTGCAGGGTCGAGCCACCAAAGCGGATGGTCCCGGCCTGGGCGCTGTACAGGCCTAGCAGCAGTTGCACCAGGGTGCTCTTGCCACCGCCACTGGCGCCGACGATGGCGACCTTTTCGCCGGGGGCAATCGACAGGTTGAGCTGGTCGAGCACCGGCTCGTCGTTGTAGGCAAAGCGCAGGCCCTGCACCTCGATGCCGACAGTGTCGCGGCCCTTGAACGGGTCGACGCCACCGGGGTATTGCGGCTCGTCGGCCCGCGCCAGCAGCTCGTTGAGCCGGCTCAGGGCGCCGCCAGCGGCGTAGTAGGCGTATTGCAGGTTGAGCAGTTGCTCGACCGGGCCGATCATGAACCACAGGTAGCTGAACACCGCCAGCATCTGCCCGATCGAGAGGTCGGAGAACAGCACCGTGAGCATCGCCGCAGCGCGGAAAATATCGATGCCGAACTGGAACAGCAAGCCGCTGGCACGCCCGCTCGCGTCGCTTTTCCACTGCGAGGCGACGGCGTAGTTGCGTACCTCCTGGGCGCGCAGGCCAAGGCGGCCGAGGAAATAGCCCTGGCGGTTGCTGGCACGGATTTCCTGGATCGCGTCGAGGGTCTCGGTCAGCGCCTGGGTGAAGCGCGAGGTGCTGTCGTTCTCAAGCTTCTTCAGGTGCTTGACCCGCTTGCCCAACTGCACCGTGGCGAAGATCACCAAGGGGTTGAACAGCAGGATCAGCAGCGCCAGCTTCCAGTGCATCCACATAAGGATGGCGGCGGTGCCGGTCAGGGTCAGCATGGCCACCAGGAAGCGGCTGAGGGTTTCGCCGACGAACTTGTCGAGGGTGTCCAGGTCGGTGACCAGGTGGGTGGTCACGGTACCGCTGCCCAGGCTTTCGTATTCACTCAGGGAAATGCGCTTGAGGCGCTCGATCAGGCGAATGCGCAAGCGGTAGACGATGTCTTTGGCAAGGCCGGCGAACAGCTTGGCCTGCACCACGTTGAAGGCCAGGGCGGCGCAGCGCAGGGTCAGGGTGAATACCAGCATCAGGCCGATGTAGCCGCCAGCAACCTGCCAGTTGCCGGGCAGGAACTGGTTCATCCATTTGAGCGCGGCATCGCCATGGCCGAGCAGCACTTCGTCGACCAGCAACGGCAGCAGCAAGGGGATCGGCACACTGCACAACGCCGCCAGCACGGCCACGCCGTTGGCGATCCACAGGGCTTTTTTATGGCGCAGGGCCAGGCGGCGGATTTCTGCCCAGCTCAAGCGATCAGCATGCACAGGGCCTGGCCCTGGTACCGGGTCGGGTGAACCCGGCAGGTCAAGCACAGGCGGCCTGCTGCAGCCAGCGGCCGAGCAGCGGCTCAAGCGATTCGAGGGCTTGATAGCCATTGGTCAGCAAGGCCAGCTGGCCATTGCGTTCGGCCAGCAGGGTCGGGAAACCGGCAATGCCCAGGTCCTGGACCCAGGTGAAGTCCGCCGCCGTGGCCGCGCGCTGTTCGGCGCTGGTAAAGGCTTCGGCAAAGGCGGCGCGCTGGTAACCGGCCTGCTCGGCCAGTTCTACCAGCAAGGGCGCACGAGTGACGTCTTCGCCGCGCTGGTAGAAGGCTTGCTGGATCAGCTTGAGCAAGGCACCCACGTATTGCGGGTCAAGGCTACGGGCGGTGACCAGGGCCCGACAGGCAGGCTCGGTGTCGTAGACAAAACCGTCAGGCAGTGCGCCTTCGAATTGAAAATCCTGCCCGGTGGCGTCGTGTACCGCCTGCCAGTGATCAAGGATGTAGCCGCGGGTCGAGGCATCCAGCGCACGGCTGCCGGAACGCAGGCCGCCGAGCACCACCCGGGTCGGCACGCCCGCCGCCTGTGCCTGGGCGATCAGGGCCTCGGCGACCGGGGCAAAGCCCCAGCACCATGAGCACATCGGGTCCATCACATACAGCAGGCGTGCGGACATCAATCAGGCCTCGGCAGCTTTGCGGTAGTTGTGACCGATCGGGTGAGGCTGATTGCGCGCCTTGGCCAGTTCGATCTGCTTCTGCCGGTCAATGGCGCTGCGCCGGGTCTTTTCGCTCAGGCTGTCCCAGCAATGCGGGCAGCTGATGCCTGGCGAGTAGTGCTCGGACGCACGGTCTTCCACGCTGATCGGGGTGCGGCAGGCATGGCACTGGTCGTAATCGCCCTCGGTCAGGTCGTGACGCACGGTGACCCGGTTGTCGAACACGAAGCAGTCGCCCTGCCAGCGGCTTTGATCCTGTGGCACCTCTTCGAGGTATTTGAGGATCCCGCCCTTAAGATGATAGACCTCTTCGAAACCCTCGCCGAGCATATAGCTGGAGGCTTTTTCGCAACGAATGCCGCCGGTGCAGAACATCGCCACTTTCTTGTGCTTGGCCGGGTCGAAGTTGGCCTTGATGTACTCGGGGAACTCGCGGAAGGTGGTGGTCTTGGGGTCGATCGCGCCTTCGAAGGTGCCGATCGCCACTTCGTAGTCGTTGCGGGTGTCGATCAGCAGCACTTCAGGGTCGCTGATCAGCGCGTTCCAGTCCTGGGGCTCGACGTAGGTACCGACCTTGTAGTTCGGGTCAACGCCCGCCACGCCAAGGGTGACGATCTCTTTCTTGAGCTTGACCTTGGTGCGGTAGAACGGCTGTTCGTCGCAGTAGGACTCTTTGTGGTCGATATCCACCAGGCGCGCATCACTGCGCAGCCAGGCCAGCAGGCCGTCGATGCCTTCACGGGTACCGGAGACGGTGCCGTTGATACCTTCCTCGGCCAGCAACAAGGTGCCCTTGATGCCATTGGCCATCATGCTCTCGAGCAGCGGCTCGCGCAGCTCGAGGTAATCTTTCAGGGTGACGAATTTGTACAGCGCCGCAACGACGATAGCTTGGGACATGCAGTAACTTCTCCAGGTGGTCACCCTCGCAAAGGGCGGACCGGATGCCAAATAAAAACGCGCCGACAAGCGGCGCGTTGATCATTCTAGCAAAAACCTGACGAGGAAATCAGTGCTTGCTGCCACCGGCGCAGGTCGGCGACGCCGGGGCGACACCGATTTTCTGCCATTCCTGCGGCGTGTAGGTGTGCAGCGCCAGGGCGTGAAACTCGCTCATCAGCTCACCGAGGGTGGCATACACTTTCTGGTGGCGCTTGACGCTGTTCAGCCCCTCGAACTGCTCGCTCACCAGCACCGCCTTGTAATGGGTCTGCTGCCCACGGCTGTGCATGTGGCTTTCATCGAGCACCTGCAAGTGCGTGGGTGCCAGCGCTTGCAGGCGGTGCTCGATCTTTTGCTGCATGGTCATGTCAGGCTCCGCTTACGGCTTCTTGGCCGGTGCGGCCTTCGCTTTCGGGTCCAGCTCGTTGGTCATGTCAGCCAGCAGCTTGTTGACCACCGGTACCGCGCTTTCCAGTTTCTGCTGGGTCAGCTGCGCCGATTGCTGGGTCACCTGCGGCATCTTCTCGAGGACTTTCTTGCCCAGAGGCGACTGGTAGAAGGCGACCAGGTCTTTCAGTTCGCTTTCAGTGAAGGTGGTGGTGTAGAGCTTGACCATGTCCGGCTTGAGCTTGTTCCAGCCGATGGCCTGGTCCAGGGCGGCGTTGGCCTTGGCCTGGTAGCTGTCGAGCACGGATTTCTTCGAGGCTGGGGCCTTGGTCTGTTCGAAACGCTGGGCAAACATCTGCTGCACCTGCATGTAGACCGGAGTACCGAGCTTGTCGGCATGCGCCATCATGAGGAATTTTTCAGCACTGGCGTTGTGGCTGGCGGTATCTGCAAGCACCTGGCCGCTGGCGCAGACCAGCGCTACAGCAGTGCAGAGGGCGCGAAGACGGGTCATCGGAATTCCTTCAATAGACAGAGGAGGTAGTACCCCAGAGTAGAGCATTCTGCGCCGACAGTGGCACAGTGCTCAAGTGGGTCGACGCGCGATGGAACCGCTACGCCAAATAAGGACCTAAACTGCGAATTCAGACCACAAGGGAGTGAGCGCAGCATGAGCCGTATCGAAACTGACAGCCTGGGGCAGGTCGAAGTTCCTGACCAGGCCTACTGGGGTGCCCAGACGCAACGCTCGCTGATCAACTTTGCCATCGGCAAGGAACGCATGCCGCTGGCGGTGTTGCATGCCCTGGCACTGATCAAGAAAGCCGCGGCACGGGTCAACAACCGCAACGGAGACCTTGCGGCGGACATTGCCCGGCTGATCGAACAAGCCGCCGACGAAGTGCTCGACGGGCAACTGGACGACCAGTTTCCGCTCGTCGTCTGGCAGACCGGCAGTGGCACCCAGAGCAACATGAACGTCAACGAAGTGATCGCCGGTCGTGCCAACGAACTGGCCGGCAATGGCCGTGGCGGCAAAACGCCAGTGCACCCCAACGATCACGTCAACCGCTCGCAAAGTTCCAACGACTGCTTCCCCACCGCCATGCACATCGCCGCCGCCCAGGCCGTGCAGCACAAGCTGCTGCCGGCGATCACCGAACTGTCGTCGGGCCTGGCGGAACTCTCGGCGCGCCACCAGCACCTGGTGAAAACCGGTCGCACCCATATGATGGACGCCACACCGATCACCTTCGGCCAGGAACTCTCGGCCTATGTCGCCCAGCTCGACTACGCCCAGCGGGCGATTCGTTCGGCCTTGCCGGCGGTGTGCGAGCTGGCCCAGGGCGGCACCGCCGTCGGCACCGGGCTGAACGCCCCGCACGGCTTTGCCGAGGCCATCGCCGCCGAGCTCGCCGCGCTTTCCGGCCTGCCGTTTGTTACCGCACCGAACAAGTTCGCCGCCCTGGCCGGGCATGAACCGCTGACCACCCTCGCCGGCGGCCTGAAAACCCTCGCCGTGGCCCTGATGAAACTGGCCAACGACCTGCGCCTGCTCGGCTCCGGGCCGCGCGGCGGGATTGGCGAAGTACGCCTGCCGGCCAACGAGCCGGGCAGCTCGATCATGCCCGGCAAGGTCAACCCGACCCAGTGCGAGGCCCTATCGATGCTGGCCTGCCAGGTGCTGGGCAACGACACCGCGATCGGCTTTGCGGCAAGCCAGGGGCACTTGCAGTTGAACGTGTTCAAGCCGGTGATCATCCACAACCTGCTGCAGTCCATCGAACTGCTGGCCGACGGTTGTAGCAACTTCCAGCAGCACTGCATTGCCGGGATCGAACCGGATCCCGAACAGATGGCCGCGCACCTGGAGCGCGGGCTGATGCTGGTGACCGCGCTCAACCCGCACATTGGCTACGACAAGGCGGCAGAAATCGCCAAGAAGGCCTACAGCGAAGGCACCACCCTGCGCGAGGCGGCGCTGAGCCTGGGTTACCTGAGCAACGAGCAGTTCGACCAGTGGGTGCGCCCGGAAAAAATGCTCGAACCGGGCGCCAAGGGCTGAATCACCGGGCCAGGCGAACGCGCCTGGCCCGCCAGCCGGCCATGATCGACGGGCCCAGGGCGGTCAGCGCCGAGCCCAGCACCACCACCAGCGCACCGATGTAGCCCAGGGTGTTGATCTGCTCGGCGTGGACAAAGTCGGGCCAGAACCAGGCTGCCAGGGCCACCGCCACAAAGGTGATCAGCGGCGTCACCGCCAGGGTCGCACTGACCTTGGAGGCTTCCCAGTGCGCCAGGGCTTCGGCAAACGCGCCGTAGGCCACCAGGGTGTTCAAACAGCAGGCAAGCAGCAGCCAGCCTTGCAGCGGGCTCAATTGCAGCGCCTCCAACGGATGCACCCAAGGGCTCAGCAAGGCTGCGCAAAACAGGTAGATCACCATCATCACCTGCATCGAGTTCCATACCGTCAGCAGCTGCTTCTGGCTCAGGGCATAGAACACCCAGATAGAGGTCGCCAGGAGGATGGTCAGCACGCCGGTGGTGTAGACGCTCAGGGAGGTGAGCAGCTCATCCAGGCGTTGATTGAAGAACAGGCCAAAGCCCAGCAGCAGGATCACCAGGCCCATGCCCTGCCCCAGGCTAAAGCGTTCCTTGAACAGGAACACGCTGGCCACCAGCAACAGCACCGGGCCCATCTGCACCACCAGCTGGGCGGTGCCGGGGCTGAGCAGCTTGAGCCCGACCAGGTACAGCACATAGTTGCCCACCAGCCCGCAGGTGGCCAGCAGCACCAGGCCCCAGCCCTTGCGCCCGAGGCCATTGAACGAGGGCAGGCGCTTGCTTGCCGCCAGCCAGGCCAGCAACAGGCCGCCGGACACCAGCAGGCGAAACCAGGTCACGGTGATCGGGTCCATCACCTGCAGCACCTGTTTGAGCTTGATCGGCAGGATGCCCCAGAGCACGGCGGTCAGCAGCGACAAGGACAGACCGTAGACCCAGCGTCCGGAAGAAATATGCATAACCAGCCTCGATAGCCCTTTGGTGGGGGGAAACTGGATTCTACGGGCTGGGTTGGTGGCGAGACAGGCAAGAATGCGGAAAAGAATTCAGTACTTCATTCCCTGAGTTCCTGCTGGGGCTGCTTTCGCAGCCCCCGCTATCATTTCTTGTGCTTCTTGAACGCCGCCTCCAGCGCCTGGTTGATGGTGCGCAACACCTTGACCCGCGCCCAGCGCTTGTCATTGGCCTCGACCAGGGTCCAGGGCGCAATCTCGGTGCTGGTACGGTCGACCATGTCGCCCACAGCCTCCGCGTACTGCCCCCACTTGTCGCGGTTGCGCCAGTCTTCCTCGGTGATCTTGAAGCGCTTGAACGGGATCTGCTCGCGCTCCTGAAAGCGCTCGAGCTGGGTCTGTTCGTCAATCGACAGCCAGAACTTCACCACCACCACGCCAGCATTGCTCAGTTGTTCTTCGAAGTCGTTGATCTCGCCATAGGCGCGCATCCAGTCGGCCTGGCTGCAAAAGCCTTCGATCCGCTCGACCAGTACCCGGCCATACCAGGAACGGTCGAACACGGTGAACTTGCCACGCGCCGGAATGTGCCGCCAAAAGCGCCACAGGTACGGCTGCGCGCGCTCTTCTTCGGTGGGCGCAGCGATCGGCACGATGCGGTACTGGCGCGGGTCGAGGGCTGCCGCCACCCGGCGAATGGCACCGCCCTTGCCCGCCGCATCGTTGCCTTCGAACACGGCAATCAGGGCGTGGCGGCGCATGCGCTTGTCACGCAGCAGGCCGGCCAGGCGCGCCTGTTCGGTAATCAGTTGTTCCTGGTAGTCGTCCTTGTCCAGGCGCAGGCTCAGGTCGAGGCTGCCGAGCAGGCTGCGCTGGTCGATGCTTTCACCCAGCGGCGCGATGTTGGCCTGGTGGATCGGCCCGTGATCGGACTTGAGCGCGGCCTGCAGCCCTTCGAGCAGAATCTTGCCCACAGCCAGGCTGCGGTAATGCGGATCGACGCCCTCGATCACATGCCAGGGCGCGTAGTCGCGGCTGGTCTGGCGCAGCACCCGCTCACCAAAGCGCACGAAACGGTCGTAGGTTTCGGACTGCTGCCAGTCCAGCGGGCTGATCCGCCAGCTGTGCAGCGGATCGTCCTTGAGCGCCTTGAGGCGGGCTTTCATCTGCTTCTTGGACAGGTGAAACCAGAACTTGAAGATCAGCGCGCCTTCATCGCAGAGCATTTCTTCGAGGCGCTCGGCGCCGCGGATGGCCTGGTCGAGCACGGCATCCTTGAACTGGCCATGCACGCGGCCCTGGAGCATCTGGCTGTACCAGTTGCCAAAAAATACGCCCATCCGCCCCTTGGCCGGCAGTGCCCGCCAGTAGCGCCAGGCCGGTGGACGGGCGAGTTCTTCGTCGGTTTGCTGGTCGAAGGTGCGCACCTCGATCAGGCGCGGGTCCATCCATTCGTTGAGCAGCTTGACCGTCTCGCCCTTGCCGGCACCTTCGATGCCGTTGATCAGTACGATCACCGGGAAACGCGCCTGCTGCTTGAGCTCGAACTGCGCCTCCAGCAACGCTTCACGCAGCGCCGGGACCTCGGCGTCATAGGTGTCTTTGTCGATGGCGTGACCAATTTCAGCGGATTCGAACATACCAGGCTCCCTACTTGGATAAGCAAGACTAGCGGATTGTCGAAACCTTTGTCGGCACAAAACAAAGCCTGCCACAGGTCAAACAGCCTGGCGCCGATCAGCTAAAATGGCCCTCTTGCCAATGCTGAGCCGAACATGACCGAAGTAACCCAATACGCCCAGATCGACTGGGACGACCAGGGCCGACCGCACTCGCGCCAATACGACGACATCTATTTCTCCAAGGAGCAGAGCCTGGAGGAAACCCGTCACGTGTTCATCGACCAGAACGACTTGCGCCAGCGTTTCAGCGCAATGCAGCCGGGCCAGTGCCTGGTGATCGGCGAAACCGGCTTCGGCACCGGCCTGAACTTCTTCTGCGCCTGGCAGCTGTTTGCCGAGTGCGCCCCGGCTGATGCGCGGCTGCACTTCATCAGCGTCGAAAAATACCCCCTGACCCGCGCCGACCTCAGTCGCGCCCTGGCCCTGTGGCCGCAGCTGGCGCCGTTCAGCAGCCAGTTGCTGAGCCAGTACGTGGCAGTGCACGAAGGCTTCCAGCCGTTCGCGTTCGAGCAGGGCCGGGTGCGCCTGACCCTGATGATCGGCGACGTGCTGGAGCAACTGCCGCAGCTCGATGCACAGGTGGATGCCTGGTTCCTCGACGGCTTTGCCCCGGCCAAAAACCCGGAAATGTGGACCCCGGAGCTGTTCGCCGAGATCGGCCGGCTGTCAGCGCCCGGCACCACCCTCGGCACCTTCACCAGCACCGGCTGGGTGCGCCGCGGCCTGATCGCCGTGGGCTTTAGCATGAAGCGCATTCCCGGCATCGGCAAGAAATGGGAAGTGCTGCGCGGCGCCTTCAATGGCTGGCCGGCCGAGCAGCCGCAACCGGCCGCCAGCGCGCCGTGGTTTGCCCGGCCGCCTGCCCTGCGCGGCCCACGCCAGGCGCTGGTGATCGGCGCAGGCCTTGCCGGGTGCGCCAGCGCCGCCAGCCTCGCCGCCCGCGGCTGGCAGGTAAAGGTGCTGGAGCGCCATGCGACGCCAGCAGCAGAAGCTTCGGGCAACCCGCAAGGGGTGCTGTACCTGAAGCTGTCTGCACACGGCACGGCGTTGTCGCGCCTGATCCTCAGCGGTTTCGGCTACACCCGGCGGCTGCTCGAACGCCTGCAGCGCGGCCAGGACTGGGATGGCTGCGGGGTGCTGCAGCTGGCCTTCGACGCCAAGGAAGACCAGCGCCAGCAGCAACTGGCCGCAGCCTTCAACCCGCAATTGCTGCAACGCCTGGACCGTGAGCAGGCTGAACAACTGGCCGGGGTTGCCCTGGACAGCGGCGGGCTGTTCTACCCTGAAGGCGGCTGGGTGCATCCGCCGGCGCTGTGCCAGGCGCAACTGCAGCACCCGAACATCACCCTGCTGACCCATCATCAGGTACTGCAACTGCGTAAGGTCGACGGCCTCTGGCAAGCCTGGGAAAGCGACAAACTGCTGGCCAGCGCGCCGCTGGTGGTGTTGGCGACCGCCGCCGAGATCCACAACTTCGAGCCTTGCGCCGGGTTGCCGCTCAAGCGCATTCGCGGGCAGGTCACCCGCCTGCCCGTGACAGCGCAAAGCCAGGCATTGACCACGGTGGTGTGCGCCGACGGCTATGTCGCGCCGCCGCGCAATGGCGAGCACACCCTCGGCGCCAGCTTCGACTTTCACAGCACCGACCTCACGCCCACCCCCGGCGAGCACGTCGGCAACCTTGGCCTGCTTGAGGCGATCTCCAGCGACCTGGCCCAGCGCCTGGGCGCCCACAGTCTCGACCCGCATACGCTGCAGGGCCGCGCCGCGTTTCGCTGCACCAGCCCCGACTACCTGCCGATTGTCGGCCCGCTGGCCGAACAGGCGCAGTTCAACCACGACTACGCCGTGCTGGCCCGCGATGCCCGGCAAATTCCCGCCACCCCCTGCCCCTGGCTCGAAGGCCTGTTCATCAACAGCGGCCATGGCTCGCGCGGGCTGATCACCGCGCCACTGGCGGGCGAAATGATCGCCGCCTGGGCCGACAACGCACCGCTGCCGGTGCCCCGCGCCGTGGCCGAAGCCTGCCACCCGAATCGCTTCATGTTGCGTGAATTGATCAGGAATAAAAAAGCAGCGACAAGCGCCAAGCCACACACTAAAAGCTGATTGACCCGGCGTGCTCTTGCAGCTTGAAGCTTGTCGCTTGCAGCTACCGCTTATAACCGATTGATCTAAAACTCTCGCTATCCGCACCGGTCAGTTTCCATGTGCCCGGGTTTCGGGCACCTTCCCCAACGGCAAAACCGGTAAGGACTTATGTGCGGATTAGCTGGAGAGTTTCGTTTCACCCCTGTTGCCCACCCACCACGCCCGGCGGACCTCGCCGCGGTCGAGCGGATCACCCATCACCTGGCACCTCGCGGCCCTGACGCCTGGGGTTTCCATAGCCAGGGGCCGATTGCCCTAGGCCATCGCCGGCTGAAAATCATGGACCTGTCCGACGGCTCGGCGCAGCCCATGGTCGATAACCCGTTGGGCCTGTCGCTGGCCTTCAACGGCGCCATCTACAACTTCCCCGAGCTGCGCAGTGAGCTGGAAAGCCTCGGCTATGCCTTCTACTCGGATGGCGACACCGAGGTGCTGCTCAAGGGCTATCACGCCTGGGGCGCCGACTTGCTGCCGCGCCTGAACGGCATGTTCGCCCTGGCGATCTGGGAACGTGACAGCCAGCAGCTGTTCCTCGCCCGCGACCGCCTCGGGGTCAAGCCGCTGTACCTGTCGCGCACCGGCGAACGCCTGCGCTTCGCTTCGAGCCTGCCGGCGCTGCTCAAGGGCGGCGACATCAACCCGGTGCTCGACCCAGTGGCGCTCAACCACTACCTGAACTTCCACGCCGTGGTGCCAGCGCCACGCACCCTGCTGGCCAATATCGAGAAACTGCCACCGGCCAGCTGGATGCGCATCGATGCCCAGGGCCGCTGCGAGCAGCAAGTCTGGTGGCACCTGCACTATGGCCCGCGCACCGATGAACAGGACCTGAGCCTGGAAGACTGGCGCGACCGCGTCCTCGACAGTACCCGCGAGGCGGTGGCGATTCGTCAACGCGCTGCGGTGGATGTCGGTGTGTTGCTGTCCGGCGGTGTCGACTCGAGCCTGCTCGTCGGCCTGCTGCGCGAGGTCGGTGTCGATGACCTGTCGACCTTCTCCATCGGCTTCGAGGATGCCGGCGGCGAGCGCGGCGACGAGTTCCAGTACTCCGACCTGATCGCCCGCCACTACGGTACCCGTCATCATCAGTTGCGCATCGATGAGCGGGAGATCATCGAGCAGTTGCCCGCCGCCTTTCGCGCCATGAGCGAGCCGATGGTCAGCCATGACTGCATTGCCTTCTACCTGCTGTCGCGGGAAGTGGCCAGGCACTGCAAGGTGGTGCAAAGCGGCCAGGGCGCCGACGAGCTGTTCGCCGGTTACCACTGGTACCCGCAGGTGGACGGCGCGCGCGATCCGTTCGCAGCCTACCGCGAGGCGTTCTTCGACCGCAGCTACGACGACTATGTCGCCACCGTGCAAGCGCCTTGGCTGCTCGATCACGACGCCGCCGGCGACTTTGTCCGCCAGCACTTCGCCCAGCCCGGCGCCAGCGATGCGGTGGATAAAGCCCTGCGCCTGGACAGCACGGTGATGCTGGTCGACGACCCGGTCAAACGGGTCGACAACATGACCATGGCCTGGGGCCTGGAAGCGCGCACGCCGTTCCTCGACTATCGCCTGGTCGAGCTCTCGGCGCGCATCCCGGCGCGCTTCAAGCTGCCCGACGGTGGCAAGCAGGTGCTCAAGGAAGCGGCGCGGCTGGTCATCCCCAGTGAAGTCATCGACCGCAAGAAGGGCTACTTCCCGGTACCGGGGCTCAAGCACCTGCAGGGCGCAACCCTGGACTGGGTGCGTGAGTTGCTGCTTGACCCCAGCCAGGACCGCGGCCTGTTCAACCCCGCCGCCCTCGACCGCCTGCTCAGCGATCCCCACGGCCAGCTGACGCCGCTGCGCGGCTCCAAGCTCTGGCAACTGGCTGCCTTGAACCTGTGGCTCAGCGAACAAGGAATCTGATCGATGAAAGCCCATGCCTCACCTTACGGCCAGCGCCTGCTGCGCGGCCAGGTGCCGTCCTATGAGCGACTGCAGGCGCAACTGGCCGGCGATGGCAGCCAGCCCCACGACCAGCCGCGTTCGCTGCACTGCGGCTGGGGGCGGCTGCTGATCGGCCACACCTACCCCGACCCGGCCAGCCTGGCCAGCGCCCTGCTCGACGAACGCCCCGGCGAGCGCGACATTGCCCTGTACGTGGCGGCGCCGCAGCAGGTGCTGGCCCAGTCCCCGCAGCAATTGTTCCTCGACCCGTCCGACACCCTGCGCCTGTGGTTCAGCGACTACCGCCCGGCGCAACGGGTGTTTCGCGGTTTTCGTATCCGCCGGGCGCAGAGCGACAGCGACTGGCAGGCGATCAACGCCCTGTACCAGGCCCGCGGCATGCTGCCGATCGACCCCGAGTTGCTGACCCCGCGCCATCAGGGCGGGCCGGTGTACTGGCTGGCCGAAGACGAAGACAGCGGCGCGATCATCGGCAGCGTCATGGGCCTGAATCATCACAAGGCCTTTGCCGACCCGGAACACGGCAGCAGCCTCTGGTGCCTGGCGGTGGACCCACAGTGCACCCGCCCCGGTGTCGGCGAAGTGCTGGTGCGGCATTTGATCGAGCACTTCATGAGCCGCGGCCTGACCTGCCTCGACCTCTCGGTGCTGCACGACAACCGCCAGGCCAAACGCCTGTACGCCAAGCTGGGGTTTCGCAACCTGCCGACCTTCGCGGTCAAGCGCAAGAACGGCATCAACCAGCCGCTGTTCCTCGGCCCAGGCCCTGAAACCGGGCTCAACCCCTATGCGCGGATCATCGTCGAGGAGGCGTACCGGCGCGGTATCGAGGTGCAGGTCGACGATGCCGATGGCGGCCTGTTCACCCTTATCCATGGTGGTCGGCGGGTACGTTGCCGCGAGTCGCTGAGCGACCTGACCACGGCGGTGAGCATGACCCTGTGCCAGGACAAAAGTCTGACCCACAAGGTACTGAGCGCCGCAGGCTTGCAGGTGCCGGCGCAGCAACTGGCCGGCAATGCCGATGACAACCTGGCCTTCCTCGAAGACCATGGCGCGGTGGTGGTCAAGCCGCTGGACGGTGAGCAAGGCAACGGCGTGGCGGTAAACCTCAGCACCCTCGATGAAATCAGTGCAGCGGTAGAAAGCGCCCGGCGCTTCGACAGCCGCGTGCTGCTGGAAAGCTTTCATGCCGGCCTTGACCTGCGCATCGTGGTCATCGGTTTCGACGTGGTCGCCGCCGCCATCCGCCACCCGGCGCAGATTGTCGGCGACGGCCAGCACGCCGTCGGCGCCCTGATCGAAGCCCAGAGCCGTCGGCGTCAGGCGGCAACGGGCGGTGAAAGCCGCATCCCCCTGGACCACGAAACCCAGCGCACCCTGCACGCTGCCGGGGTCGATTACGACAGCGTACTGCCTGCCGGCCAGCGCCTGGCTGTGCGCGGCACCGCCAACCTGCACACCGGCGGCTGCCTGGAGGACGTCACCGAGCGCCTGCACCCGGTGCTGGTCGACGCTGCCATCCGCGCCGCCCGCGCCCTGGACATCCCGGTGGTGGGCCTGGACCTGATGGTCAAGGCCGCCGACCAGCCCGACTACGTGTTCATCGAAGCCAATGAACGCGTCGGCCTGGCCAACCATGAACCGCAACCGACTGCCGAGCGCTTCGTCGACCTGTTGTTCCCCCACAGTCGACCCGCGCCATGAGCACAGGAGTTCGCATGCCCCAACAGCTTCCCGAACCGGACCTCACGTACTTGCAGAAAGTCCTGCTGGAAATGCTCGCCATTCCCAGCCCCACCGGCTTTACCGACACCATCGTGCGCTATGTTGCCGAGCGCCTCGAGGAGCTCGGCATCCCCTTCGAACTGACCCGCCGCGGCACCATCCGCGCTACCCTCAAGGGCCGCAAGAGCTCGCCCGACCGGGCGGTGTCCGCCCATCTGGATACCATCGGCGCCAGCGTGCGGGCGATCCAGGACAACGGCCGGCTGTCGCTGGCGGCGGTGGGCTGCTGGTCCAGCCGCTTTGCCGAAGGCAGCCGCGTCAGCGTGTTCACCGACAGCGGCGTGCTGCGCGGCAGCGTGTTGCCGCTGATGGCCAGCGGCCACGCGTTCAACACCGCCATCGATCAGATGCCGGTCAGTTGGGAGCACATTGAGTTGCGCCTGGATGCCTACTGCACCACCCGCGCCGATTGCGAGTCGCTGGGCATCGGCATCGGTGACTTCGTCGCCTTCGACCCACTGCCCGAGTTCACCGAAAGCGGCCATATCAGCGCCCGCCACCTGGATGACAAAGCCGGTGTCGCGGCGCTGCTGGCGTCGCTCAAGGCCATTGTTGAAAGCGGCGCACAGCCGTTGATCGACTGTCACCCGCTGTTCACCATCACCGAAGAGACCGGCTCCGGCGCCGCTGCCGCCCTGCCCTGGGACGTCAGCGAGTTCGTCGGCATCGATATTGCCCCGGTCGCGCCCGGGCAACACTCCAGCGAACACGCGGTCAGCGTCGCCATGCAGGATTCGGCCGGCCCCTATGACTATCACCTGACGCGCCACTTGCTCAAACTTGCCCGCGAACACGAACTGCCGGCTCGCCGCGATGTGTTTCGCTACTACTTCAGCGACGCGCATTCGGCGATCACCGCCGGTCACGATATTCGCACCGCCCTGCTGGCCTTCGGTTGCGACGCCACCCATGGCTACGAACGCACGCACATCGACAGCCTGGCGGCGCTGAGCCGCCTGCTGACCGCCTACCTGCTCAGCCCGCCGGTGTTTGCCAGCGACTCGCAAGCCACCGGCAGTTCGCTGGAAAGTTTCAGCCACCAGCTTGAGCACGATGCACAGATGGAAAGCGATACCCGGGTGCCGGCCGTCGACAGCCTGGTCGGCAACAAAAACTAGCGCCTACACAGCCAGGACAGGTTTGGCGTAGCATGGCGCTACCTTTTCGCCAGACCTGTCCTGTTCATGCTGATTCCCTACGACCAACTGGAAGCCGAAACCCTCACCCGCTTGATCGAGGATTTCGTCACCCGCGACGGCACCGACAACGGTGACGACACCCCGCTGGAAACCCGCGTGCTGCGGGTGCGCCAGGCGCTGGCAAAAAAACAGGCGTTCATTCTGTTCGACCTTGAAAGCCAGCAATGCCAGCTGCTGGCCAAGCACGACGTGCCCAAGGAACTGCTCGACTGATTCAACCGGCCTGCTTGGCCAGTTGCTCGACGATACGCTTGTAGATCTCCGCCCGGTGCACCTCGATGTGCCGCGGCGCGCTGATGCCGAAGCGCACGGTGTTGCCGTCCACCGACAACACCTTGATCTTGATGTCATCGTCGATGGCGATGATTTCGCCTATTTCGCGGCCTATTACCAACATGCTCCGATCCTCCACAAATCAGGGAATTCGGAGACTGCACGGGGTGCCGGACGCCTTCAATGCTCCGACGGCGAATTAGACCCATCCCACTTAGCTGGGCGATTTTGCCTACAGATTTCTTGAGTTTTCGACCCTTCAGGCACTCTGCAAACGTGGCCCGAGGACGATGATGCTGGCCCCCAGCACGCACAACAACGCGCCGATCCAGTCAGTGCCCAGCGGCCGCGCCCGCTCGACCAGCGCCAGCCACAACAGCGAAGTGACGATGTAGATACCGCCATAGGCGGCATAGGCGCGCCCGGCATACGCCGCTTCGACCCGGGTGAGGATCAGCGCGAACAGGGTCAGGCTGAGCAAGGCCGGGGCAATCCACCAGGCGCTCTTGCCCAGGCGCAGCCACATGTAGAAGGCATAGCAACCGCCGATCTCGAAGATCGCCGCGAGGAAAAACCACAGGTAATTGATCACACCAGGTACTCAAGGCTGTTCAAAGGATGGCCAAGAATACCTGATGGCGACGCTCAAGCCTGGGACGGCCGCGCCTTGGCGCGCATTTTCTCGGCCATGCTGGCCATCTCGTCGTAGAGCATCTGCGGGTTGCGCTGCTTGAGCTTCCAGGCTTCGCGGCCCTGCTCATGCGGCAGGATCAGGAACTCGCCGGCGGCCACTTGCTGGTGGATGTAGTCGGCGATATCGGCGGCGCTGATCGGCGAGCTTTCCAGCAGCTTGCCGACCTGGGCTTTCATCGCCGGGGTCGGGCCACGGAACGAGTCGAGCAGGTTGGTCTGGAAGAACGACGGGCACACCACGTGCACCGCGACCTCCTGCTGGCGCAGCTCGATCAGCAAGCTTTCCGACAGGGCCAGCACCCCGGCCTTGGCGACGTTGTAGTTGCTCATCGCCGGGCCTTGCATCAGGGCGGCCATCGAGGCGATGTTGATGATCCTGCCCTTGCTGCGCTCGAGCAGTGGCAGGAAAGCCTTGCAGCCCTTGACCACGCCCATCAGGTTGATTGCGATCTGCCAGTCCCAGTCCTCCAGCGACAGCTCGGCGAAAAACCCGCCCGAGGCCACCCCGGCGTTGTTGACGATCACATCGATGCCGCCGAACTTTTCTTCGCAGGCCTGGGCCAGGGCGGTGAGCTGACTGTAGTCACGCACATCGCAGCGCTGCACGAAACCGTCGGCGCCGGCCTCGCGTACCAGCGCCAGGGTTTGCTTGAGGCCGGCCTCGTTGACATCGGCCAGGGCCAGTTGCCAGCCCTCGCGCGCCCAGCGCAAGGCAATTTCGCGCCCAAGCCCCGAGCCGGCACCGGTAATCATCATGCGCTTTTGCATAGCAGCTGCCTTGTACTGTTCTGGAAAGTTCAGGCCAGTGTAGCGAAGCCAAGGCCGCCACCCACGCAGTATCAGGATGCTGAATAGCCGGGGCAAACAGCGGTGAACGTGACTAATAAAGATGGGATAAAACTTTTAGCCACTGGCAGCAGTCGGAATTAACAGGCGGGCATGAAACACATGACCGAAGAGATGGATTGCAGCGTAACGCCTACTTCTCAAGCCAAACAAGGAAACTGCCATGGGCACCATACTTATCATCATCCTGATTCTGCTGTTGATCGGTGGCTTACCCGTCTTTCCGCACTCCAGAAGTTGGGGCTATGGGCCATCCGGCATCATCGGTACGGTGCTGATCATCCTGCTGATCCTGTTGTTGCTCGGCAAGATATAGAAAAGCTGCAAGCCATAAGCAGCAAGCCGCAAGTCAAAGCAGTACGCGTACGGCTTCAACTTGCGGCTTGTGACTTGGAGCTTGCAGCCAAAAAGGCAGCCAAAGGCTGCCTTTTTGCTTACTTAGTGAGACACCGCACCGCTGGCACCCAGGCCAGTCTGCGAGCGCACGAACTGCGGGAAGAACAGCGCACGTTCATCATCGGCGGCCTTGGACTTGTCGGTGATCGAGAAGAACCAGATACCGGTAAAGGCAATGATCATCGAGAACAGCGCCGGGTACTCGTACGGGTAGATCGCCTTCTCGTGGCCGAGGATCTGCACCCAGATGGTCGGGCCGAGGATCATCAGCGCCACGGCACTGATCAGGCCCATCCAGCCACCGATCATGGCTCCACGGGTGGTCAGTTTCTTCCAGTACATCGACAGCAGCAGTACCGGGAAGTTACAGCTGGCAGCGATGGAGAACGCCAGGCCGACCATGAAGGCGATGTTCTGGCTTTCAAACAGGATGCCCAGGCCGATCGCCAACACGCCAAGGGCGACGGTGGTGATCTTCGACACGCGGATTTCATCCTTCTCGTTGGCTTTGCCCTTCTTGATCACGCTGGCATACAGGTCGTGGGACACCGCCGAGGCACCGGCCAGAGTCAGGCCGGCAACCACCGCCAGGATGGTGGCGAAGGCCACTGCCGAGATGAAGCCGAGGAACACGCTGCCACCCACGGCATCGGCCAGGTGCACCGCCGCCATGTTGTTGCCGCCGATCAGGGCGCCGGCAGCGTCCTTGAACTCAGGGTTGGTGCTGACCAGCAGGATCGCGCCAAAGCCGATGATGAAGGTCAGGATGTAGAAGTAGCCGATGAAACCGGTGGCATACAGCACGCTCTTGCGCGCTTCCTTGGCGTCGCTGACAGTGAAGAAGCGCATCAGGATGTGCGGCAGGCCAGCGGTACCGAACATCAGCGCCAGGCCCAGCGAGAACGCCGAGATCGGATCTTTGACCAGCCCGCCCGGGCTCATGATCGCTTCACCTTTGGGGTGAACCTTGATCGCTTCGGAGAACAGCGCGTTGAAGTCGAAGTTGACGTGCTTCATCACCATCAGCGCCATGAAGCTGGCACCGGAGAGCAACAGCACGGCCTTGATGATCTGTACCCAGGTGGTCGCGAGCATGCCGCCGAACAGCACATACATGCACATCAGGATGCCCACCAGGATCACCGCGACGTGGTAGTCCAGGCCGAACAGCAGCTGAATCAGCTTGCCGGCACCGACCATCTGCGCGATCAGGTAGAACGCCACCACCACCAGCGAGCCCGAGGCCGACAGGGTGCGGATTTCCTTCTGCCCGAGGCGATACGAGGCGACGTCGGCAAAGGTGTATTTACCCAGGTTGCGCAGGCGCTCGGCGATCAGGAAGAGGATGATCGGCCAGCCGACCAGGAAGCCGATCGAGTAGATCAGGCCATCGTAACCGGAGGTGAACACCAGGGCGGAAATACCCAGGAAGGATGCGGCCGACATATAGTCGCCGGCAATCGCCAGGCCGTTCTGGAAACCGGTGATGCGCCCGCCGGCGGCATAGTAGTCGGAAGCGGACTTGTTGCGCTTGGACGCCCAGTAGGTGATGCACAGGGTGGCACCGACGAAGGCGACGAACATGACGATCGCCGAGACGTTCAAGGGTTGTTTCTGCACCGCGCCGGTGAGGGCGTCAGCGGCCCAGACGGCGGGTGCAAAAACGCCGAAGGCCAGGGTTGCCAGTAGACGCCGGATCATTGCTGAGCCTCCTTGAGGATCGCCTTGTTCATCTCGTCGAACTCGCCATTGGCGCGACGCACGTAGATGGCCGTGAGGATGAAAGCCGAGATGATCAGACCGACACCAAGGGGAATACCCCAGGTGATCGACGAGTCAGGGCTGAGCTTGGCACCGAGAATATGCGGGCCATAGGCAATCAACAGGATGAAGGCGGCGTAAAGACCGAGCATGATCGCCGAGAGAATCCAGGCGAAACGTTCGCGTTTTGAAACCAGCTCCTTGAACCGCGGGCTGTTTTGTATCGAGAGGTAAATGCTGTCGTTCATTGTTTTTGTCCTCGCAGCACAGATTAGGTAGTACCCACTCCACTTTATGCTGCCTTCGAACGCACTCCAGACGACCTTAGTCTTAGATGCAAAACTCTTTTACCGATTCGGTAACAGCCTGAAACGACAAGGGCCGCACCGGCGTTTCGCGGGTGCGGCCCTGGAAGGTGCCAGATAGAGGCTTTAAGCCATTATTTGCCGGTCCACTCGGCTACGCGCTCCGGGTGTTTGGCCACCCAGTCCTTGGCTGCGGCTTCAGGTTTTGCGCCCTCTTGAATGGCCAACATGACCTCGCCGATTTCATCCTTGGACTGCCACTGGAACTTCTTCAGGAACGCCGCCACTTCCGGCGCCTTGCTGTCCAGTTCCTTGCTGCCGATGCTGTTGACGGTTTCGGCGGCGCCATACACGCCTTTGGGGTCTTCGAGGAACTTGAGCTTCCACTTGGCGAACATCCAGTGCGGCACCCAGCCGGTCACCGCGATCGATTGCTGCTTGGCATAGGCGCGGCCAAGCTCTGCGGTCATCGCCGCGCCAGAGCTTGCCTGCAGTTTGTAGCCGGTGAGGTCGTAGTCCTTGATGGCCTGGTCGGTCTTGAGCATGACCCCGGAGCCTGCGTCGATGCCGACGATTTTCTGTTTGAAGCTGTCATCGGTCTTGAGGTCGGCCACCGAGCTGGCCTTGACGTATTCGGGGACGATCAGGCCGATCTTGGCATCCTTGAAGTTGGGGCCGTAGTCGACCACGTTGTCCTTGTTCTTGGTCCAGTATTCGCCATGGGTTACCGGCAACCAGGCCGAGAGCATGGCGTCGAGCTTGCCGGTGGCCACCCCCTGCCACATGATGCCGGTGGCCACGGCCTGCAGTTTGACGTCATAGCCGAGCTTCTGCCTGATGACTTCGGCGGCGACGTTGGTGGTCGCCACACTGTCGGACCAGCCATCGACATAGCCGATGCTCACTTCCTTGGCCAGCGCTTGCCCCGCGCCAATGGCCAGTACCAGGGCGGTGCCCACCCCCAGGAGTCGTCGCATTTTCATCCAAGCATCCCCTCGTCACGTCACGGAAGCTGCATCATCAACCGCGCATGGTCGCTGACCTGCTCTGGTAGCGACCTCGGGACAACGAGAAACGACATCACATCGCCAGCCATTGAAATCGTTACATCAAGCAACACCCACCCTGACGATCTTTGTAGCCCAAGGCTTTGGCCGGCGCCATTTGCGGGTACTATTGACGGCTTTGTTTCCAGACGGTCTGTTCCATGTCCTCGACTGCGCGCTTCCCGCTATTACCCTACCTGTTCGCCTGCCTGCTGGGCCTGTTCGCCCTCGCAGGGCTGTGGTACGGCCTGGGCAAGCCGGTGGTGCTGCCGGATGCGGCCAGCGCGTCGCACAAGCTGCAGTGCGCCTCCTACACCCCGTTCGACAAGGACCAGTCGCCGTTCGACCAACCGTTCCAGCTGCGCCCGGCGCGCATGGACGCCGACCTGGCCTTGCTGGCCGAGCGTTTCGAGTGCATCCGCACCTACTCGATGACCGGCCTTGAGGCCATCCCCGACCTTGCCCGCAAGCATGGCCTGAAGGTGATGCTCGGCGCCTGGATCAACGCCAACCCGGTGGATTCGCAAAAAGAGGTCAAGGCCCTGATCGCCTCGGCCAATGCCAACCCGGACGTGGTCAAGGCGGTGATCGTCGGCAACGAAACCCTGCTGCGCAAGGAAGTCACCGGCCCGCAACTGGCGGCGCTGATCAACCAGGTGAAAAGCCAGGTCAGCGTGCCGGTGACCTACGCCGATGTCTGGGAGTTCTGGCTGCAACACCCCGAGATCGCTCCGGCGGTGGACTTCCTGACCATCCACCTGCTGCCCTACTGGGAAGATGACCCGAAGAGCATCGACGATGCCCTGGTGCACGTCGGCGAGATCCGCCAGGTGTTCGGCAACCGCTTCGCGCCCAAGGAGATCGTCATTGGCGAAACCGGCTGGCCGAGCGAAGGCCGCCAGCGCGAAACCGCCCTGCCCAGCCGGGTCAACGAGGCACGCTTCATTCGCGGCTTCGTCGCCATGGCCGAACAGCACGGCTGGCAGTACAACCTGATCGAAGCTTTCGACCAGCCTTGGAAACGTGCCAGCGAAGGCGCCGTGGGCGGCTACTGGGGCCTGTATGACGCCGACCGCCAGGACAAGGGCATCCTTGAAGGGCCGGTGAGCAACCTGGTGTTCTGGCCGCAGTGGCTGGGCGCAGGTGTCGTGCTGTTCGCCGCCACCCTGCTGCTGGCCGGGCGCGTACGCGGCACTCGCAGCGCCTTGCTGTTGCCACTGCTGGCGGCCCTGGCTGCGGCCAGCCTGGGCCTGTGGGGCGAACAGTTGCGCATCAACAGCCGCTTTGTCGGCGAGTGGGTCTGGGCGATTGTGCTGGTGGGCCTGAACCTGCTGGTGCTCGCCCATGCTGCGCTGGCCTTGTCGCAACGCCAGGGCTGGCGCCAGCGGGCCTTCGCCTGGCTCCAAGCGCGTGGCGGCTGGTGGTTGCTGGCGGCGGGTTTTGCCGCGGCGGTGAGCATGCTGGCGCTGGTGTTCGACCCGCGTTATCGCAGCTTCCCCAGCCCCGCCTTGCTGTTGCCGGCAGTGGTGTACCTGCTGCGGCCGGTGGCGGCACGCTGGGGCGAAGCGGCCTTGCTGGCGTTGATCATCGGCGCCGGCATCGCCCCGCAGCTGTACCGTGAAGGGCTGAGCAACCAGCAGGCGCTGGTCTGGGCCGGGGTGAGCGTGCTGATGGTGGCGGCGTTGTGGCGTAGCTTGCGGGTTCGGGTTCAGCAGTAACCGGGGCTGCTTCGCACCCCATCGCTGGCAAGCCAGCTCCCACAAGATCCCTGTGGGAGCTGGCTTGCCAGCGATGGCAGCGCCGCAATGTCAGCTGGAGCGCCGCACCAAGCGCAACCCCGCCAGCACCACTGCAAACACGGCAATGCTCGCGGTGTACAACACCAACGCCGGAATGCCGCACACCAGTGCCGCCACCGCCAGGCGCCAACCCGCGCGCCCTGGCACCAGCATGGCCAGCAGTGCCAGGCCCAGGGCCGACCAGGCCACGATCCTGAAGTGAATCATCAACCCCATCAGCGAACGCGCCTGGCAGCCCCACAGTTGTGCCTGGTCGGCGCAGGTCGCCACCCAGTGGGCATCTTCCATCAGCACATAACGCAGCCCATAGCTTGCCGCCAGCCACAAGGGCAGAAACACCAGCAATGCGATCAGCGGTAAACGGCGGGACATGCGACACTCCAGAAACATGAAAATCGGCGCCCAGCATAATCGTCCGGGGCGTCTATGCAAGGCAAAAGCGCCAGCCTCAGCTACTTTGTCCTGTAGATAAATGGAACCAATTGTTGCGAATCCTCATTGGACGGCGGCAACATCTGGGACGATAAATGCCGGAGCGCCAGGCAACTTTGCCGGGGCCACCATGGTCCTAGCCTGCGTAACGCACTTTGCTGCTGCATTTTTGGGGATCCGTCATGCTTCGTTCTCTGCGCCTCGCTGCCCTGTTGGGTGGCTTTATCTCGAGTGCGTGCGCTTGGGCACAAACCATCGACGCGGCCAGTTACGGCTATCCGTTGACCAACCCGTTCGAGGCGACCATCGCCACGACGCCGCCGGAGCTACGCCCGGAGCTGCCTAGCGACGACGACATCACCCAGTCCGACTACAGCCTGAACATGCGCCCGGAGCGGGCCTTCACCCTGCCCGACAATTTCTGGCCAGTGAAAAAGCTCAAGTATCGCCTGGCCCGCCAGGACCACGAGGCGCCGCTGATTTTCCTGATTGCCGGCACCGGCGCGCCCTACTCCAGCAGCATCAACGAGTACCTGAAAAAGCTCTACTACAAGGCTGGCTACCACGTGGTGCAGTTGTCATCGCCGACCAGCTTCGACTTCATCACCGCGGCCTCGCGCTACGCCACCCCCGGGGTGACCAAGGAAGACGCCGAAGACCTTTACCGGGTGATGCAGGGCGTGCGCGCTCAGCACCCGCGCCTGCCGGTCAGCGAGTACTACCTCAGCGGCTACAGCCTCGGCGCCCTGGATGCGGCGTTTGTCAGCCACCTGGATGAAACCCGGCGCAGCTTCAACTTCAAGCGCGTGCTGCTGCTCAACCCGCCGGTCAACCTCTACACCTCGATCAGCAACCTCGACAAGCTGGTGCAGACTGAGGTCAAGGGCGTCAACAACAGCACCACCTTCTATGAGCTGGTGCTCAACAAGCTGACCCGCTACTTCCAGCAGAAGGGCTACATCGACCTCAACGATGCGCTGCTGTACGACTTCCAGCAGTCACGCCAGCACCTGTCCAACGAGCAGATGGCAATGGTCATCGGCACCTCGTTCCGCTTCTCGGCGGCCGATATCGCCTTTACCTCCGACCTGATCAACCGCCGCGGCCTGATCATCCCGCCCAAGTACCCGATCACCGAAGGCAGCAGCCTCACGCCGTTCTTCAAGCGCGCGTTGCAATGCGACTTCGACTGCTACCTGACCGAGCAGGTGATCCCCATGTGGCGTGCCCGCACCGACGGCGGCAGCCTGTTGCAACTGGTCGACCAGGTCAGCCTCTACGCGCTCAAGGACTACCTGCAACAGAGCCCGAAAATCGCCGTGATGCACAACGCCGACGACGTCATCCTCGGCCCTGGCGACCTGGGCTTCCTGCGCAGCGCCTTCGGCGATCGCCTGACCCTGTACCCCCACGGCGGCCATTGCGGCAACCTCAATTATCGCGTCAACAGCGACGCCATGCTGGAGTTCTTCCGTGGTTAAACGCCTACTGATCATTAGCGCGCTGCTGGCCTGCGGCCTGGCCCAGGCGGCTGAAGAAACCGCACCGCGCGCCAGCGTCATCGAAGCCGATCCGGTCGATGCCGATGGCTTCACCGAACCGCTCAAGGCACTCAAGTTCAACCCCGGCCTGGACCAGCGCGAATTCGAACGCTCGACCCTGGCGGCGCTGAACGTCTACGACCCGCTGGAATCGATGAACCGGCGCATCTACCACTTCAACTACCGCTTCGACCAATGGGTGTTCCTGCCGGTGGTCAACGGCTACCGCTACATCACCCCGCACTTTGTGCGCAGCGGCGTGAGCAACTTCTTCAGTAATGTCGGCGATGTGCCGAACCTGCTCAACAGCCTGCTGCAGCTCAAGGGCAAGCGCTCGATGGAAATCACCGCGCGCCTGCTGCTCAACACCACCATCGGCGTCGCCGGCCTGTGGGACCCGGCAAGCAAAATGGGCCTGCCGCACCAGAGCGAGGATTTCGGCCAGACCCTGGGCTTCTACGGCGTACCCGAAGGCCCGTACCTGATGCTGCCGATCCTCGGCCCGTCGAACCTGCGCGATACCGGTGGCCTGGCGGTGGACTACGGCGCCGAGAACTGGATCAACTTCCTCAACGTCGCCGAGGTCAGCAGCAACCATCCGGAAGTCTGGGTACTGCGCGCTGTCGACAAGCGCTACACCACCAGCTTCCGCTATGGCCAGCTCAACTCGCCGTTCGAGTACGAGAAAGTACGCTACGTCTACACCGAGGCGCGCAAGCTGCAGATCGCCGAGTAAGCGGCTTCAGTTGGGCGCCGGCAGGCCAAGAAAGCCGCACAGCTCGCGGCGCTTGGCCAGGGCGTCGCGGCGCCCGAGTTCGATCAGCTCGCTGCAATAACCGGCTTCAAACAGCAGGTAGCTGAGCACCCCGGCGCCGCTGGTTTTGGTCGCCCCCGGGCCACGCAAAAACAGCCGCAGCGCCGCCGGCAACTCACGCCGGTGGCGGGCGGCGATCTCGTCCAGCGGCTGGCTGGGCGCGACCACCAGCACCTCGACCGGTGCCAGGCCCAGGCGCCGGCGTTCCAGGTGCTCGGGCATCAGGTGGCTAAGGTGGTTGAGCCGCTGCAGCAGCTCGATATCGTCTTCCAGGCTGTCAATGAAGGTGCTGTTGAGCATGTGCCCGCCGATTTGCGCCAGGCTCGGCTGTTGGCCGCTGAAGATGCGCTGGCGCATTTCGCCTTCATGGGGCCGCTGCGGGTTGCCGCTGACCCCGACCACCAGTACCCGGCTGGCGCCCAGGTGCAGGGCCGGGCTGATCGGCGCCGACTGGCGCACCGCGCCATCACCGAAGAATTCCTCACCCAGCTTGACCGGAGCGAACAGCAAGGGGATCGCCGAGCTGGCCAGCAGGTGCTCGACGCTCAGGCGGGTCGGCAGGCCGATACGCCGGTGGCGCAGCCAGGGGTCGATGGCGCCCTTGCCCTGGTAGAAGGTCACCGCCTGGCCGGACTCGTAGCCAAAGGCCGTCACCGCCACCGCGCGCAAGTGCTGCTGCTCGATGGCGTGGCCGATGCCGTTGAGGTCCAGGTGCTGGCTGAGCAGTGTGCGCAACGGCGAGCTGTCGAGCAGCGCCACCGGAACCGGCGCGCCGAGGCCGAGCAGGCTGTGACCGACGAAGCGGCTGGCCTGGCGGATCACCCCGGGCCAGTCGCTGCGCAGCACCTGATGGCTGCGAAAGCCCTGCCAGAAACTGGTCAGGCGGCGGATCGCGTCAGCAAAATGAGTGGCGCCGCTGGCCAGGGTCACGGCATTGATGGCGCCGGCCGAGGTGCCGACGATCACCGGAAAGGGGTTGGCGGCACCGGGCGGCAGCAGGTCGGCAATGCCGGCCAGCACACCGACCTGGTAGGCGGCGCGGGCGCCGCCGCCAGAGAGGATCAAGCCGGTGATCGGTTCAGCCATTTTACCTTCCTGGATTTTTGGTGAATTCACCGCGGGTCAAGCCCGCTCCCACACACAGTTGTGGGAGCGGCGGTGCGACGACTCGACTTGCCCCGCGATAGCCTCAACGCCGTTTTTCGTAGAGCTTCGGCGCCCCCGGCGGACGCGACTTGAAGCGCCGATGCGCCCACAGGTACTGCTCCGGGCATTCGCGCAGCGCCGTTTCGATCCACTGGTTGATGCGCAGGCAGTCGGCCTCTTCGGTCTCACCAGGGAAATCCGCAAGCGGCGGATGAATCACCAGCCGGTAACCGCTGCCATCGGCCAGGCGCTGCTGGGTGAAGGGGATCACCCGAGCCTTGCCCAGGCGGGCGAACTTGGTGGTGGCGGTGACGGTCGCCGCTTCGATGCCGAACAGCGGCACGAACAGGCTCTGCTTGGCGCCGTAGTCCTGGTCGGGTGCGTACCAGATGGCACGGCCGGCGCGCAGCAGCTTGAGCATGCCGCGCACGTCCTCGCGCTCTACCGCCAGCGAATCGAGGTTGTGCCGCTCGCGGCCACGGCGCTGGATGAAGTCGAACACCGGGTTGCCGTGCTCGCGGTACATGCCGTCGATGGTGTGTTCCTGCCCCAGCAGCGCGGCGCCGATCTCCAGGGTGGTGAAGTGCAGGGCCATGAGGATGGCACCCTGGCCATCACGCTGGGCGGCCTGCAGGTGCTCGAGCCCTTCGATGTGCGCCAGGCGCGCCAACCGGGCCTTTGGCCACCACCAGCTCATGGCCATTTCGAAGAAGGCGATGCCGGTGGAAGCGAAATTTTCCTTGAGCAGGCGCTGCCGTTCGACGGACGGTAGCTCGGGGAAACACAGTTCCAGGTTGCGCGCCGCGATGTAGCGGCGTTCGCCGGCCACCAGGTACATCAGCGCCCCCAGGGCACGGCCGATCACCAGCAAGGCCCGGTACGGCAGTTGCACGATCAGCCACAGCAGGCCCAGGCCCAGCCACAGCGGCCAGAAGCGCGGGTGCAGAAAGTAACGACGAAAACGCGGGCGATCCATTAAAGATTCCGGAAAGACAAGGGCCGGGCATTCTACAACGGTTCGGCACGGGTTGCGGCCAACCGGTGTTCTCGTTATAAGTCTGGGCACTTTTTCGTAACAAGCCGCCCTAATGCAGACCATGAGCCAAACCCAAACGCCAGACCAAGACCCCGTGTTCCAGCTCAAGGGCAGCATGCTCGCCATTACCGTGCTCGAGCTCGCCAGGAACAACCTCGAAGGCCTCGACCGGCAGTTGGCGGCCAAGGTCGCCCAGGCGCCGAATTTCTTCAGCAATACCCCGCTGGTACTGGCCCTGGACAAGCTCCCGGCCGGCGAAGGCGCGGTCGACCTGCCCGGGCTGATGCGCGTCTGCCGCCATCACGGCCTGCGCACCCTGGCCATCCGCGCCAGCCGTATCGAAGACATTGCCGCGGCGATCGCCATCGACCTGCCGGTGCTGCCGCCCTCCGGTGCCCGTGAGCGGCCGCTGGAGCCGGAGCCGGAAGTGAAGAAGCCCGAGCCTGCGCCCGCCCCCGTGGCGCCGCCGGAGCCGGCCATCCGCCCGACCAAGATCATCACCACCCCGGTACGCGGCGGCCAGCAGATCTACGCTCAGGGTGGCGATCTGGTAGTAGTGTCGTCGGTCAGCCCGGGCGCGGAACTTCTCGCCGATGGCAACATCCATGTGTACGGTGCAATGCGTGGGCGGGCACTGGCCGGGATCAAGGGCAATACCCGGGCGCGGATCTTCTGCCAGCAGCTGACCGCCGAGATGGTCTCGATCGCCGGGCAATACAAGGTCTCCGAAGACCTGCGCCGCGATCCGCTGTGGGGGGCCGGGGTACAGGTCAGCCTGTCCGGTGACGTGTTGAACATCACCCGTCTTTAACGGATACTTGCCGCCATTTTCTGCGCAACTTTTT
The DNA here is from genome assembly GCF_044743505.1 of Pseudomonas sp. NPDC087612. Lineage (NCBI taxonomy): Bacteria > Pseudomonadati > Pseudomonadota > Gammaproteobacteria > Pseudomonadales > Pseudomonadaceae > Pseudomonas > Pseudomonas sp. NPDC087612. The sequence goes on along the minus strand of NZ_JBIUWO010000008.1, from coordinate 148,762 downwards.
TCGATGTTGCCGTTTTTTGTATTTTTTGGGACTCGACGTCCTTTTCTTTAGGGGTGAAACACCTTGGCCAAGATTCTCGTGGTTACATCCGGCAAGGGTGGTGTGGGTAAGACCACCACCAGCGCCGCTATTGGTACCGGCCTCGCACTGCGCGGCCACAAGACTGTCATCGTCGACTTCGACGTCGGCCTGCGTAACCTCGACCTGATCATGGGCTGCGAACGCCGCGTGGTGTACGACTTCGTCAACGTCGTCAACGGCGAAGCCAACCTGCAGCAAGCGCTGATCAAGGACAAGCGCCTTGAGAACCTCTACGTGCTGGCCGCCAGCCAGACCCGCGACAAGGACGCGCTGACCCAGGAAGGCGTGGAAAAAGTCCTGATGCAGCTCAAAGAGGACTTCGAATACGTGGTCTGCGACTCGCCGGCCGGTATCGAGAAAGGCGCCCACCTGGCCATGTACTTCGCTGACGAAGCGATCGTCGTGACCAACCCGGAAGTCTCCTCGGTACGTGACTCGGACCGTATGCTGGGCCTGCTGGCGAGCAAATCGCGCCGCGCCGAACGCAACGAAGACCCGATCAAGGAACACCTGCTGATCACCCGCTACCACCCGGAGCGCGTCAGCCAGGGCGAAATGCTCGGCGTCGAAGACGTCAAGGAAATCCTCTCGGTGGCCCTGCTGGGCGTGATCCCTGAATCCCAGGCGGTGCTCAAGGCATCCAACCAGGGCGTACCGGTCATCCTTGACGACCAGAGCGATGCTGGCCAGGCCTATAGCGATACCGTTGACCGCCTGCTGGGCAAAAACGTGGAACATCGGTTCCTTGATGTGAAGAAGAAGGGATTCTTCGAGCGCCTGTTTGGAGGCAACTAACCAATGAACCTTTTTGACTTCTTTCGTGCCAGCAAAAAAGTAAGCACCGCCTCGGTCGCGAAAGAGCGTCTACAGATCATCGTGGCGCACGAGCGCGGTCAGCGCAGTACTCCGGACTACCTGCCAGCCCTGCAGAAGGAACTGGTGGAAGTGATCCGCAAGTACGTCAACATCGGCTCCGATGATGTGCAGGTCGCTCTGGAGAACCAGGGCAGCTGCTCGATCCTCGAACTCAACATCACCCTGCCCGATCGCTGATAGCGTTTTCGGGCACCCTGTGGGAGCGGGCTTGACCCGCGATTGCGATCTGCCAGTCATATCGCGTCGCGGGTCAAGCCCGCTCCCACAGCTATTTTGGAACACGCAATGCCGCTGTCCAACGTACACATCCTGCATGAAGATGACGCCATCCTGGTGGTCAACAAACCGACCCTGCTGCTGTCCGTGCCGGGCCGGGCCGAAGACAACAAGGATTGCCTGATCACCCGCCTGCAGGAAAACGGCTACCCCGATGCCCTGATCGTCCACCGCCTGGACTGGGAAACCTCGGGGATCATCCTCCTGGCCCGCGACGCCGACAGTCATCGCGAACTGTCCCGGCAGTTCCACGACCGCGAAACCGAGAAGGCCTACACCGCACTGTGCTGGGGCCAGCCGCAGCTCGACAGCGGCAGCATCGACCTGCCGCTGCGCTACGACCCGCCGACCAAGCCACGGCACGTGGTCGACCATGAGCAGGGCAAGCATGCCCTGACCTTCTGGCGCATCGTCGAGCGCTGTGGCGATCATTGCCGGGTCGAGCTGACGCCGATCACCGGGCGCTCGCACCAGTTGCGCGTGCACATGCTGTCGATCGGTCATCCGTTGCTGGGTGATCGCCTGTATGCCTGCCCCGAGGCGCTGGCGGCCCATGAGCGGCTGTGCCTGCATGCAAGCATGCTGAGCTTTACCCACCCGGTGTCCGGGGAGCGGTTGCGCTTCGAGTGTCCGGCGCCGTTTTGACGGCGCCAGCGGCAAGCTTCAAGCTTCAAGCAGTCACCCTGCATTGAGTTGCGCCGCCTCTTGCAGCTTGCAGCTTGCAGCTCACCCGCTAAAATGCCGCCACTGCTGTCTGGAGTGACCTATGCGCGATGCACTGAATCAAGGCCTGATCGACTTCCTCAAGGCCTCCCCTACGCCGTTCCATGCCACCGCCGCCCTGGCCCAGCGCCTCGATGCCGCCGGTTACCAGCGCCTGGACGAGCGCGACAGCTGGGCCACCGTGGCCGGCGGTCGCTACTACCTGACCCGCAACGATTCCTCGATCATCGCCTTCAAGCTCGGCCGTCACTCGCCGCTGCTCGACGGCATCCGCCTGGTCGGCGCCCACACCGACAGCCCGTGCCTGCGGGTCAAGCCGCAGCCCGAACTGCAGCGCCAGGGCTTCTGGCAACTGGGCGTGGAAGTCTACGGTGGCGCCCTGCTGGCGCCGTGGTTCGACCGTGACCTGTCGCTGGCCGGGCGGGTAACCTTCCGCCGTGACGGCAAGGTCGAAAGCCAGCTGGTCGATTTCAAGCTGCCGATCGCAGTGATCCCGAACCTGGCTATCCACCTCAATCGCACCGCCAACGAAGGCTGGGCGATCAACCCGCAGACCGAGCTGCCGCCGATCCTGGCCCAGGTGGCTGGTGACGAGCGCGTCGATTTTCGTGCCCTGCTTACCGACCAGCTGGCCCGCGAGCACGGCCTGAACGCCGATGTGGTGCTGGACTACGAACTGAGCTTCTACGACACCCAGAGCGCCGCCCTGATTGGCCTGCATGGCGAGTTCATCGCCGGCGCACGCCTGGACAACCTGCTGTCGTGCTATGCCGGCCTGCAGGCGCTGCTCAACGCCGACAGCGATGAAACCTGCGTGCTGGTGTGCAACGACCACGAAGAGGTGGGTTCCTGCTCGGCCTGTGGCGCCGACGGGCCGATGCTCGAACAGACCCTGCGCCGCCTGCTGCCCGACGGCGACGACTTCGTCCGCGCGATCCAGCGCTCGCTGCTGGTCTCGGCCGACAACGCCCACGGCGTGCACCCCAACTATGCCGAGAAGCACGACGGCAATCACGGGCCCAAGCTCAATGCCGGCCCGGTGATCAAGGTCAACAACAACCAGCGCTACGCCACCAACAGCGAAACCGCCGGCTTCTTCCGCCACCTGTGCATGGCCGAGGAAGTACCGGTGCAAAGCTTCGTGGTGCGCAGCGACATGGGTTGCGGCTCGACCATCGGCCCGATCACCGCCAGCCACCTGGGCGTGCGCACCGTCGACATCGGCCTGCCGACCTTCGCCATGCACTCGATCCGCGAGCTGTGCGGCAGCCAGGACCTGGCGCACCTGGTCAAGGTGCTGACGGCGTTCTATCGCAGTCGCGACCTGCCGTAACTGAGCGGCGCCTGCATCGCTGGCAAGCCAGCTCCCACACGCCGAACCTGTGGGAGCTGGCTTGCCAGCGATGAGGCCCGCCAGCCTGACCCCGATCAACCCCTCGCCGGCGAATCCCGCTATGCTTGAGCCATAACTCTCAAGTAAGGACCTTGCCGCATGTCAGCCTTTGCCTCTCTGTTCCTTCCGGTCATCGCCGGCCTGATCCTGCTGACCGTAGGCTTCAACCTGCGCGATCGCAATATCGGCGTGTTGATGATGTGGGTCGGCACCCTGGGCATGATCGGCATCATGTGCTGGAAGATCCTCGAGAAACTCAACTGACAAATACACTACACTCGGGCGATTGATCGTTTTGAGGTTGATTGTCCGGTGCCTGTCTTTTTCCGCGTTTTTCTCCTGCTCCTGCCCTTGCTCTTCGTTGCGCCCGCGCACGCCGCCGGCCTGCCGGGCCTGCTCGGCGGCGGCAGCAAGGCCCAGCCCGAAGCTAGCGAACCCCTGGGCCAGTCACTGGACGAAGTCATCAAGAGCCTGGAAAACGACCAGCAGCGGGCCAAGCTGCTGGCCGACCTGAAAAAGCTGCGCGACAGCACCAAACAGGCGCAACCCAGCGCCGAACAAGGCGTACTGGGCCTTATCGGCACGACCTTCGGCGAGCTGGAAAAACAGTTCAGCGGTGAGGCCAGCCCGTTCAACCGCTGGACCCGCGAGCTGGAGCTGGCGCAGATCGAGCTCGACGCCCGCCTGGTGCCCTGGCACGAATGGCCACCGATCCTCTTTGGCTTTGCCGCGATCATCGCCCTGTGGAGCCTGCTGGCCTACGCCCTGAACTGGGTCGGCCACCAGGTCCGGCTGCGCTTTGGCCTGACCGAAGAACTGCCGCAACACCCGCGCACCTGGGACCTGGTGCGCTTCGCCCTGCGCAAGCTCGGGCCCTGGCTGGTGGCGCTGGTGATCACCGTGTACCTGAGCTTTGCCCTGCCCTCGTCACTGGGCAAGTCGATGGCCATGGTCCTGGCCTACGCGCTGGTGGTCGGTACCTGCTTCTCGGCAATCTGCGTCATCGCCTTCTCCCTGCTTGACGGCCCGCACCGCCACCGCGCCCTGCACATCCTGCGCCACCAGGCGTTCCGCCCGCTGTGGCTGATTGGCAGCTTCGCCGCCTTCGGCGAGGCCATGAACGACCCGCGCATGGCCAGCGCCCTGGGCGATCACCTCTCGCACACCCTGGCGACCCTGGCCAACATCCTCGCCGGGCTGTCGACCGGGTTGTTCATCCTGCGCTTTCGCCGGCCCATCGCCCACCTGATCCGCAACCAGCCGCTGTCACGACGGCTGACCCGCCGGGCCTTGAGCGACACCATCGAAATCCTTGGCACTTTCTGGTACCTGCCGGCGCTGGTGCTGGTGGCGATTTCGCTGTTTGCCACGTTCATTTCCGCCGGCGACACCAGCACTGCCCTGCGCCAGTCACTGATGTGCACGGTGCTGCTGATCTTGTGCATGGTCATCAACGGCCTGGTCCGTCGCCACGGGCTCAAGCCGCAACGGGCCAACCGCCGCCAGGCGGTGTACTCGGAGCGCTTGCGCAGCTTTGGCTACACCCTGGTGCACCTGGGCATCTGGCTGGTGTTCATCGAACTTGGCTTGCGCGTCTGGGGCTTTTCGCTGATCACCTTCACCGAGGGCGAAGGCCATGAGGTGGCGGTGCGCCTGTTCGGCCTGGCCGGCACCCTGATCGCCGCCTGGCTGGTGTGGATTCTCGCCGACACCGCCGTGCACCACGCCCTCACCCGCTCGCGCAAAGGCCTGGCCAACGCTCGTGCGCAAACCATGATGCCGCTGATCCGCAACGTGCTGTTCGTGACGATCTTCATCATTGCGGTGATCGTCGCCCTGGCCAACATGGGCATGAACGTCACCCCGCTGCTGGCCGGTGCCGGTGTCATCGGCCTGGCCATCGGTTTTGGCGCGCAATCGCTGGTCGCCGACCTGATCACCGGGCTGTTCATCATCATCGAAGACTCCCTGGCCATCGATGATTACGTCGATGTCGGCGGCCACCTGGGCACGGTCGAGGGCCTGACCATCCGTACCGTGCGCCTGCGCGATATCGACGGCATCGTCCACACCATCCCGTTCAGCGAGATCAAGAGCATCAAGAACTACTCCCGCGAGTTCGGCTACGCGATCTTTCGCGTGGCCATCCCGCACAGCATGAACATCGACCAGGCAATCACCCTGATCCGCGATGTCGGGCAGAAGATGCGCAACGACCCGCTGATGCGCCGCAACATCTGGTCGCCGCTGGAGCTGCAAGGGGTGGAGAGCTTCGAGTCGGGCTCGGCGATCCTGCGTGCGCGCTTCAAGACCGCGCCGATCAAGCAGTGGGAAGTGTCGCGGGCCTTCAACCTGGCGCTCAAACGCCAGCTCGACGAATCCGGCCTGGACCTGGCCACCCCGCGCCTGAGCGTGCAGGTGATCACCACCGACGCCAGCACACCGTTCAGCGAAAGCGCGGCCAAGTCCTAACCGGCTTGGGCCTTGATGCGGATTGCGTCATGGCGCCAATACTCAAGGTCACAGTCGATCAGCCGCCCGTGCTGGTCGCTGTTGACCCGGGTAATGTGCAGGCCGGGGCTACCGGCCGAGACCTTGAGCGCCATGGCCGCCGCCACCGGCAAGGCGGTCGGCAGGATCTCGAAGCGCACCCGTCCGTACTCGATGCCGTAGTGGCCGGCATACAACTCGGTCAGCGAGCGGCTCAGGTCGTGCTCAAGAATGCCCGGGAAGTACTCGGGGTTCAGGTAGTGCTCGGCATACAGCACCGCCCGGCCATCGATCCGGCGTAACCGGCAGATCTGGATCACGCTCGACAGCGGCGCCAGTTGCAGCCGCGCGCACACCGCTGCCGCTGCTGGCTGCAGGCGCGCCGACAACAACTCGGTACGCGCCTCGCGGCCCTGCTCGCGGACCATGGCATGAAAGTGGCTGCGCTCGATCAAATCGTAGGTCAGGCGCTCGGGCGCGACGAACCAGCCGCGGCGTTCCTCGCGGTAAATCAATCCCCGCGCCTCCAGTTGCACCAGCGCCTCACGCAGGGTGATGCGCGTGGTGTCGAACACCTCGCTGAGCTTGCGCTCGGCCGGCAGCTTGCAGCCGGGCGACAGGAGGCCATGCTCAATCTGCTCCTGCAGGGCATGACAGATGGCTGTTACTGCTCGCGGTGGCAGTGGCTGCATCAAAGGTTACCTATCTGGACTAGTCCAGCCCCGGTAGCGCCCCAATCTGGCGCCGTAGGGCTATGAGAATAGTGCAAGCCTAGGCACTGCAGATGAATGCCAGATGACAGTGAGGGTGGTCTACGCTTGATTTCCAGGGGCAAAAGCCCGGCCGGGGCAATGCCTGGACATCAAATTGTCATGCAACAGGCCTACCTTGGCTCAGGTATTGCTGACCTAGACCAACCGAACCGCAACAACGTCCAACAACACCTATTGCGTGTTGTACGGCACCCATCAAGGAGCTTCGGATGAAAAAGCTTTTTCTGGCGTCACTGTTAGGCTCGAGTATCGCGATGTGCACAGCGGCCATGGCCGCCGACACTGACCTCAAGGCCCTCGAGGACGCCGCCCGCAAGGAAGGCGTAGTCAACAGCGTGGGCATGCCCGATGCCTGGGCCAACTGGAAAGGCACCTGGGACGACCTGGCGACAAAATACGGCCTCAAGCACATGGACACCGACATGAGCTCGGCCCAGGAAGTGGCCAAGTTCGACGCCGAAAAAGACAACGCCAGCGCCGACATCGGTGACGTCGGCGCCGCCTTCGGCCCGATCGCGGTGGCCAAGGGCGTGACCCAGCCGTACAAGCCAAGCACCTGGGAGCAGGTCCCGGACTGGGCCAAGGACAAAGACGGCCACTGGGCCCTGGCCTATACCGGCACCATTGCCTTCATCATCAACAAGCAACTGGTGAAGGAGGCAGACATACCGAAAACCTGGCATGACCTGGAAAAGGGCAAGTACAAGGTCGCCATCGGTGACGTCGGCACCGCCGCCCAGGCTGCCAACGGCGTACTGGCAGCCGCCATCGCCTACAAGGGCGACGAGACGAACATCGAACCGGGCCTGCAACTGTTCACCAAGCTGGCCCAGCAAAAACGCCTGTCGCTGGCCAACCCGACCATCCAGACCCTGGAAAAGGGCGAGATCGAAGTCGGCGTGGTCTGGGACTTCAACGGCCTGAGCTACCGCCAGCAGATCGACCCGAAGCGCTTCGAGGTGCTGATCCCGTCTGACGGCTCGGTGATGTCCGGTTACACCACCATCATCAACAAGTACGCAAAAAATCCCAACGCCGCCAAGCTGACCCGCGAATACATCTTCAGCGATGCCGGGCAGATCAACCTGGCCAAGGGGCATGCCCGGCCGATCCGTGCCGAGCACCTGAAACTGCCGGCTGAAGTACAGGCCAAGCTGCTGCCCAACGAGCAGTACGGCGCCGCGCAGCCGATCAAGAATGCCGAAGCCTGGGAAGCGACCTCCAAGGCCCTGCCGCAGAAGTGGCAGGAGCAAGTGATCATCGAGATGGAGTGAACCTTCAGGGGGTGTCAGGCAATACCTGTTACCCCCAATCGCTGGCAAGCCAGCTCCCACAACGTCTGTGGGAGCTGGCTTGCCAGCGATGAGGTCAGCACAATTGCGGAGTTCCTATGAGCCACAACGTCATCCTGGTCCTGCTCGATGGCCTCAACCATCAGGTCGCGCACCACGCCATGGGCCATCTGCATGCCTATGTCGAAGCCGACCGTGCGGCGCTTTACCGGGTCGAATGCGAGCTGCCGTCGTTGTCACGGCCGCTGTACGAATGCATCCTCACCGGGGTCGCGCCGATCGACAGCGGCATCGTCCACAACAACGTCAACCGCCTGTCCAACCAGCGCAGCGTGTTCCACTACGCCCGCGAAGCCGGCCTGGGCACAGCCGCGGCGGCCTATCACTGGATGAGCGAGCTGTACAACCGCTCGCCCTTCGACCCGCTGCGCGACCGCCACACCCACGCCCCCAAATTGCCGATCCAGCACGGGCTGTTCTATTACGCCGACCACTACCCCGATTCGCACCTGTTCGCCGACGCCGAGTACCTGCGCCGCCGTCATGCACCGAATTTTCTCCTGGTGCACCCGATGAACATCGACGACGCCGGCCACCGCCACGGCCTGGACAGCAGCCAGTACCGCAACAGCGCGCGCAGCGCCGATATCCTTCTGGCCGATTACCTGCGCACCTGGCTCGAAGAGGGCTATCAGGTATTGGTGACCGCCGACCACGGCATGAACAACGACCGCTCGCACAACGGCCTGCTGGCCGAAGAGCGCGAAGTGCCGCTGTTCGTCTTTGGCCAGGCGTTCAGCCTCGACCCGGCGGCCAAGCCGTTGCAGACCGAACTGTGTGGCACCATTTGCGAGTTGCTCGGCGTGCCCCACGACAAACCGGTATGCCGGGAGCTGCTCAAGTGAATTCGATCAAGCGCGGCAAATGGCTGGCCCTGCTCTGCCTGGTGCCTTTCGCGGTGTTTTTCATTATCTTCCAGATCGCCCCGCTGGCCTGGGTCATGCTCCACAGCGTGCAGGTGGAATCTAGCTGGGGCCTGGACAATTTCAGCAAGATATTCAGTTCCAGGTTCTACCGCCAGGCAATCCAGCACAGCCTGGAGATCAGCTTCTGGTCGAGCCTGTTCGGCATCCTCATCGCCATCCTCGGCAGCTACTCGTTGCGCCGGGTCGACTCGCGCCTGCGCGATTTCGTCAACGCCTTCGCCAACATGACCAGCAACTTCTCCGGGGTGCCGCTGGCCTTCGCCTTCATCATCCTGCTCGGCTTCAACGGCGCGCTGACCATGCTGCTGAAGCAGGCCGGGATCATCGAAGACTTCAACCTCTACTCCAAGACCGGGCTGATCATCCTCTACACCTATTTCCAGATCCCCCTCGGCGTGCTGCTGCTCTACCCGGCCTTCGACGCCCTGCGCGAAGACTGGCGCGAGTCCGCCGAGCTGCTCGGCGCTGGCGCCTGGCAATACTGGCGGCACATCGGCCTGCCGGTGCTGACCCCGGCGCTGTTGGGCACCTTCGTGATCCTCCTGGCCAACGCCCTGGGCGCCTATGCCACGGTCTATGCGCTGACCACCGGCAACTTCAACGTGCTGCCGATCCGCATCGCCGCGCTGGTGGCCGGCGACATCTCGCTGGACCCGAACCTGGCCAGCGCCCTGGCGGTCATCCTGGTCGGGCTGATGACCCTGGTGACCTTCGTCCATCAATGGCTATTGAAGCGGAGCTACCATGTCGCGCGCTGAACCGGGCACCTCGTCGCTGTACCACCGCCTGGTGGTCTACCTGCTGTTCATCATCCTCTTGCTGCCGCTGGCCGGCACCCTGCTCTACTCGCTGGCCACCAGCTGGTCGGCGAGCCTGCTGCCCAGCGGCCTGACCTTCAAGTGGTACCTGGCGCTATGGAGCGACCCGCGCTTTCTCGCCGCCTTCGGCCAGTCGCTGCTGGTGTGTGTCGGCGCCCTGCTGTTGTCGGTGCTGTTGATATTGCCGCTGCTGTTCGTGGTGCATTACCACTTCCCGCGCCTCGATGCGCTGATGAACATCCTCATCCTGCTGCCCTTCGCGGTGCCGCCGGTGGTGTCGTCGGTGGGCCTGCTGCAGCTCTACGGCTCGGGGCCGATGGCCATGGTCGGCACGCCGTGGATCCTCATCGGTTGCTACTTCACCGTGGCCCTGCCGTTCATGTACCGGGCAATCACCAACAACCTGCAGGCGATCAACCTGCGCGACCTGATGGACGCCGCCCAGTTGCTGGGCGCCAGCACCTTCCAGGCGGCGTTCCTGGTGGTGCTGCCAAACCTGCGCAAGGGCCTGATGGTGGCCTTGCTGCTGTCGTTCTCGTTCCTGTTCGGCGAGTTCGTGTTCGCCAACCTGCTGGTCGGCACCCGCTACGAGACCCTGCAGGTGTACCTCAACAACATGCGTAACAGCAGTGGCCACTTCAACAGTGCCCTGGTGGTTTCCTATTTCCTCTTCGTGCTGGCGCTGACCTGGGCAGCCAACCGCCTGAACAAGGACAAGTCCTGATATGAGCTTTGTCAGCGTACAGAACCTGCAAAAAAGCTATGCCGGCAGCCCGGTGTTCAACGACATCAACTGCCAGATCGAACGCGGCGAATTCGTTACCCTGCTCGGCCCGTCCGGCTGCGGCAAGTCCACCCTGCTGCGCTGCATCGCCGGGCTGACCGCGGTGGACAGCGGGCGCATCTTGCTCGATGGCACCGACCTGGTGCCGCTGAGCCCGCAAAAACGCGGGATCGGCATGGTGTTCCAGAGCTATGCGCTGTTCCCCAACATGACCGTCGAACAGAACGTCGCCTTCGGCCTGCGCATGCAGAAGGTCAACAGCGACGACAGCCAGGCGCGGGTCCGCGAAGTGCTGCAACTGGTCGAGCTGCAGGACTTTGCCCGGCGCTACCCGCACCAGTTGTCCGGCGGCCAGTGCCAGCGCGTGGCCCTGGCCCGCTCGCTGGTCACCCGCCCGCGCCTGCTGCTGCTCGACGAGCCGCTGTCGGCGCTGGATGCGCGGATTCGCAAGCACCTGCGCGAGCAGATCCGCGCGATCCAGCGCGAGCTGGGCCTGACCACCATCTTCGTCACCCACGACCAGGAAGAAGCGCTGACCATGTCCGATCGCATCTTCCTCATGAACCAGGGCCGCATCGTCCAGAGCGGCGATGCCGAAACCCTCTATACCACGCCGGTGGACGTGTTCGCCGCAGGCTTTATCGGCAACTACAACCTGCTCGACGCCGACAGCGCCAGCCGCCTGCTGCAGCGCCCGGTGAACAGCCGCCTGGCAATTCGCCCGGAAGCCATCGCCCTGAGCCTGGACGGCGAGCGGGAGGGGCTGGTACGCAGCCACAGCCTGCTGGGCAACGTGATCCGCTACCGGGTTGAAGCGCGCGGGGTAGAATTGCTGGTCGATGTGCTCAACCGCTCGTCCGCCGACCTGCACCCGGACGGCCAGCGGGTATCCTTGTCGATCGATCCCACCGCCCTCTGCGAAGTCGCCTGAGGGTTGCACAGGAGTTTTTCTGAATATGGCACTCGCGATTTTCGATCTGGATGAAACCCTGATCCACGGTGACTGCGCCACGCTCTGGAGCGAGCAGATGGGCCGTCTGGGCTGGGTCGATCCAGCGTCTTTCATGCGCACCAACAACGAACTGATGGACGCCTACAGCCATGGCAAGCTGCGCATGGAAGACTACATGGCCTTCAGCCTGGAACCTTTGATCGGCCGCACCCCGGAAGAAGTCGAGCACCTTGTAGCGCCCTGGGTGGAAGATTTCATCGAACCGATCATCTTCAGCGACGCCACCAAGACCATCGCCGCCCACCGCAAGGCCGGCGACCGGATCCTGGTGATTTCGGCTTCCGGCACCCACCTGGTCAAGCCGATTGCCGAGCGCCTGGGTATCGATGAAGTTCTTGGCATCGAGCTTGAGGTTGCTCATGGTGTCTATACCGGCAACACCGTCGGTGTGCTGACCTACCGCGAAGGCAAGATCACCCGTTTGCTGGAATGGCTCGACCAGGAAGAAGAGAACCTTGAAGGCGCGAGTTTCTACTCGGATTCACGCAACGACCTGCCGTTGCTGCTGAAGGTGGATTTCCCGCATGTGGTCAATCCGGATCCGGTGTTGCGCGAGCAGGCCGAGAAGAACAGGTGGCCGATTCATACCTGGAAATGAAAAGCATCGCTGGCAAGCCAGCTCCCACAGGTACTGCATACACCTGACCTGTGGGAGCTGGCTTGCCAGCGATTGGCGGACTACACCAGACTCTCGTCGATCACCAGCACCAGCTTGCCCGACACCTGATTGCCGGCAAGCTCGGCAAACGCCGCCTCGGCATCCTTGATCGAGAAGGCCCTGGCCAGTTGCGGCTTGAGCCGGCCTTCGCTGAACAGCGGCCACACTTGCTGGCCGAGGTCGCTGAGCAGGTCTGCCTTGAACTGGTCATCGCGGGTGCGCAAGGTCGATCCCAGGACCTGTATGCGCTTGCCCAGCAGTTGCGCCAGGTCCAGCTCGGCTTTACGCCCGCCCATCAAGCCGATGATCACCCAGCGCCCGTCACGGGCCAGCAGCTTGAGGTTGAGCTCGGCATAGTTGGCGCCGACCGGGTCGAGAATCACGTTGAACGGGGCAAAGTCATTCAGCGCCTCGAGATCCTCACCGCGCACCACGCCGCCGCTGGCCCCCAGGCCTTCGCAATAGGCCAGCCGCTCGGCCGAGCCGACGCTGACCCAGCACGGGCTGCCAAAGGCCTTGCACAGCTGGATCGCCGCCGAGCCGACACCGCTGGCCCCGGCATGCAGCAAGACTTTCTCACCGGGCTTGAGCGCGGCCAGCTGGAACACATTGAGCCAGGCCGTGGCATACACCTCGGGGATTGCCGCCGCTTCCTGCAGGCTCAAGCCCTCGGGCACCGGCAGTACGTGGCGGCCATCGACCACCACTTCCTCGGCCATGCCGCCACCGGCGAGCAAGGCACAGACCCGATCGCCGACCTGCCAGGAAGAACCGGCGCCCACTTCGCTGATCACCCCCGAGCACTCCAGGCCGAGAAATTCGCTGGCCCCCGGTGGTGGCGGGTAGAGCCCGGCACGCTGGAGCAGGTCGGCGCGATTGAGGCCGGCGGCGGCCACGCGAATTCGTACTTGACCGATATCGCAAGTTGGACTTGTCGTCGCAACCCACTCCACATGTCCGTCAACGCCTTGCAATGCCTTCACAGTGCCTCCATAGTTGAGTCATGACTGAGCCCGGGAGCTGTAGCCCCGGGCTTTTTGCATTATGCGTCCGGTTTTCATGGAACCGGCGAATTCAAAGACGGCCTAATATGCGTGATCAATTGTCCCTACGTCGAATCAGCATGAAGCATTTTCTGCCAAGCACCACCCTCGCCCTGTTGATCGGTCTGGGCAGTCTGCCATTGGCGGGCAGTGCATGGGCCGCCAACAGCTGGGATAAGCTCCAGCCCGACCGCGATGAAGTGGTCGCCAGCCTGAACGTGGTCGAGCTGCTCAAGCGCCACCACTACAGCAAGCCGCCGCTCAACGATGCGCGCTCGGTGATCATCTACGACAGCTACCTCAAACTCCTTGATCCTGCGCGCAGCTACTTCACTGCCAGCGACATCGCCGAGTTCGACAAGTGGAAGACCCAGTTCGACGATTTCCTCAAAAGCGGCAATCTCGACCCCGGCTTCACCATCTACAAGCGCTACCTGGACCGGGTCAAATCGCGCCTGGACTTCGCCCTCGCCGAGCTGAGCAAGGGCGTCGACAACTTCGATTTCACCACCCATGAGACCTTGCTGATCGATCGCAAGGACGCCCCGTGGATGAAGAACCAGGCCGAGCTCGACGACCTCTGGCGCAAACGCGTCAAGGATGAAGTGCTGCGCCTGAAGATTGCCGGCAAAGAACCCAAGGCAATCCAGGAACTGCTGACCAAGCGCTACAAGAACCAGCTCACGCGCCTGGACCAGACCCGCGCCGAAGACATCTTCCAGGCCTATATCAACACCTTCGCCCAGTCCTACGACCCGCACACCAACTACCTGTCGCCCGACAACGCGGAAAACTTCGATATCAACATGAGCCTGTCGCTCGAAGGTATCGGCGCCGTGCTGCAAAGCGACAACGACCAGGTCAAGATCGTGCGCCTGGTGCCGGCCGGTCCTGCGGCCAAAACCAAATTGGTAGCTCCGGCCGACAAGATCATCGGCGTGGCCCAGGGCAACAAGGAAATGGTCGACGTGATCGGCTGGCGTCTGGACGAAGTGGTCAAGCTGATCCGCGGGCCGAAAGGTTCGGTGGTGCGCCTGGAAATCATCCCGGCCAGCAACGCCCCTAACGACCAGACCACCAAGATCGTGCCGATCACCCGTGAAGCGGTGAAACTCGAAGAGCAGGCGGCGAAAAAGTCGGTGCTCAAGCTCAAGCAGGACGGCCGTGACTACAAGCTCGGAATCATCGAGATTCCGGCCTTCTACCTCGACTTCAAGGCCTTCCGCGCCGGCGATCCGGAGTACAAGAGCACCACCCGCGACGTTAAAAAACTGCTGACCGAACTGCAGAAGGAAAAAGTCGACGGCGTGGTCATCGACCTGCGCAACAACGGCGGCGGCTCGCTGCAGGAAGCCACCGAGCTGACCAGCCTGTTCATCGACAAGGGCCCGACGGTGCTGGTGCGCAACAGCGACGGCCGCGTCGACGTGCTTGAAGACGAAAACAGCGGCGCCTTCTACAAAGGCCCGCTGGCACTGGTGGTCAACCGCCTGTCGGCCTCGGCTTCGGAGATTTTCGCCGGCGCCATGCAGGACTATCACCGCGCGCTGATCCTCGGCGGGCAGACCTTCGGCAAAGGCACGGTGCAAACCATCCAGCCGCTCAATCATGGCGAGCTGAAGCTGACCCTGGCCAAGTTCTACCGGGTTTCCGGGCAGAGCACCCAGCACCAGGGCGTGCTGCCGGACATCGACTACCCGTCGATCATCGACACCAAGGAAATCGGTGAAAGCGCCCTGCCCGAAGCCATGCCATGGGACACCATCCGCCCGGCGATCAAGCCTGCGGTCGACCCGTTCAAGCCGTTCCTGGCCCAGCTCAAGGCCCGTCACGACAGCCGTACGGCCAAGGATCCGGAGTTCGTCTACATTCGCGACCGCCTGGCCCTGACCCAGAAGCTGATGAACGAGAAAACCGTCAGCCTCAACGAGGCCGAACGCCGTGCCCAGCACGCCGATATCGAAAGCAAACAGCTGGCGCTGGAAAACACCCGACGCAAGGCCAAGGGCGAAGAACCGCTCAAGGAACTGAAGAAGGAAGACGAAGACGCGCTGCCGGTCGAGCCGGACGATACCAAGCCCGAAGACGACGCCTACCTGAAGGAGTCCGGGTTGATCCTGCTGGACTACCTGGGGCTGAATTCGCAGGTGGCGCGCAACAACCCGTAAACCGGTGATGGCAAAATAATGTGACCGCGCTTCATTGCGTCATCAAATAGTCATCAGACTGTCGTGAAATAAGGGACTGAGCGCCGCGGGTGCTCAGTCCCTTTTTTCTAGGTAGGCCTGCCATGACCATCAACGAACAGCTCAGCGCGTTGAGCACCATCCTGGCTCAAAGCGGCTTGCACAGCCTGTTCCAACCCATTGTCTGCCTTTCCGAACGGCGCATCCTCGGCTACGAAGCGCTGAGCCGCGGCCCGTCCAACAGCCCGCTGCATTCGCCGATCAACCTGTTTGCCGTGGCCCGCCAGGCCGGGCGCCTGACCGAGCTGGAAGTGGCCTGCCGCGAGAGCGCCTGCCGGCGCTTCAGCCAGCAGAACCTTGAAGGCAAGCTGTTCCTCAACGTCTCGCCCGAGTCCCTGCTCGAACCGCAGTACCAGTCCGGGCGCACCCTGAAGATGCTCCACGAGCTGGGCGTGCCGCCCAGCCGGGTAGTGATCGAACTCACCGAACAGACCCCCACCGACGATTTCCAGCTGCTGTTCAACGCCCTGCACCACTACCGCGACATGGGCTTTTCCATCGCCCTGGATGATCTGGGGGCCGGCTATTCGAGCCTGCGCCTGTGGTCGGAGCTGCGCCCGGACTACGTCAAGATCGACCGCCACTTCATCGACGGCATTCACCTGGATGCGGTCAAGCGCGAGTTCGTCGGCTCGATCCTGCAGATCGCCCGGGCCTCGCGGGCCCAGGTGATTGCCGAAGGCATCGAGCTGGCCGAAGAGCTCAAGGTGCTCACCGAGATGGGCGTCGACCTGGTCCAGGGCTACCTGCTGGGCCGCCCGCAGGAACAGGCGGCGCGCGATGTGCAAAGCATGCTCGGGCAGCCGGTACAGGCGCTGCAGAGCCTCAATGAAGACAGCGGCAACCTCGCCGCGCTACTGATCGAACAACCGGCGGTGAACCGCGAGGCGCCCACCCCGCAGGTGCTGGAACTGTTTCGCAGCCAGGCCAACCTCAATTCCCTGGCGGTGCTCGACGCGCATGGGCAGCCGTGCGGCATCGTTCATCGCCATTCGCTCTCCGACGCGCTGCTCAAGCCGTTTGCCACCGACCTGTTCGCGCGCAAGCCGATCAGCCGCTTGATGAGCGATGACTTTCTCGCCGTTGATCTGGGCCAATCGCTGCAACAGGTCAGCCGCCTGCTCACCAGCCGCGCCCGCCAGCGCATCGAGGAAGATTTCATCATCACCCACAACGGCCGCTACCTGGGCCTGGGGCGGGTGATCGATGTGCTCAAGCTGATCACCGAGCAGAAGATCCAACAGGCCCGCTATGCCAACCCGCTGACCCTGCTGCCGGGCAACGTACCGATCCAGCAGTGCCTGACCCGCCTGCTGCAACAGCAACGCGCAGCGGCGATCTGCTACGTCGATATCGACAGCTTCAAGCCGTTCAACGATATCTACGGGTATGCCCGTGGCGATGAGGTATTGCTGTGCCTGGCCCAGTGCCTGGGCGAACGGGTCGACCCCAGCCGCGATTTCGTCGGCCATATCGGCGGCGACGATTTCATGCTGGTGCTCGGCTCAGATGATTGGCAACAACGCTTGCAGTTGTTGCTGGAGGACTTTCACAAACAGTGCCGGCGCTTCTACCGGGCCGAGCACCTGCAGGCCGGGTGCTTCATCGCCACCGACCGCCAGGGCCGGCGCCAGGAATTTGCCCTGCTGTCGTTGTCGATCGGCGTGGTGCAGTTGCACCCGCAAGCCTGTGCCGGGCTCGATGCCGGGCAACTGGCGGAGTTGGCCTCACAGGCCAAGCACCAGGCCAAGGATGTGCCTGGGCACAGCCTGTACCTGATCGATACCGCCCCTGGCGCTCAGGCTTCTTCGTGTTCGGGGTAGCTGTACTCGAACACCCGCACCACTTCCGAGGCGTGCCAGGAGGCTGCGGCCATGCCATCGGACGGGCCGGAAAAGCGCCCCAGGCGCTCGACGCATTCGAAGAACCCGGTGCGCGGCAAGCGGCTGGCGCCCTGGCTGATCACCAGCGAGCTGCGCAGCGGCTGCTCGGCGCGGGCGTCGAGCGCGGCCAGGTGCTCCAGCGCCGCGGTCAGCGTTTGCATGGCCGGGCTGGGCAATTGCAGACGCTCGAGCAAGGCCCGGTAGGTCAGCAGGTGGCGCTGGCGGCGGGCGACATCCAGCTCGCCGAGCAGGCCTTCCCAGTGCTGGCGGCTGATGCGCACGCTCACGACGGCTCGCTCCAGCCAGCCACACCCAGCTCCCAGGCCAGGCTGCGGCGAATCGCGGCATCCGGCTGGCGTTCACCGCTTTCGATCAGCGCCAGGTACACAGGGCTGATACCGACGCTGCGCGCCAGTTGCTCCGGCGCCAGGCCCTTGCCCTCACGCAAACGCGCCAGCTCGCTGAAGTTCGGCAAGCTGGCGCTGTCGGTGGCGCTTGAAGCTGTGTTTGCGCCGGCAAGTGGCTCGCCTTGCCCGGCAGCTTTAAGCAGTGCCTGGTACTGCTCCCAGGGAACAACCGCGTACTCGGGTTGACCGTCCCGGCTGATGACCTGAATACCCATTACAACCCCCTTGTAGGATTACGATATGTAATCGGTAGGCATAATCCTTATGCCAATTATATTACCAGCCAACAAGGGTGTGCAGGGTCGTGATGTGATCAGCTTTTTTCCTGTTCCAGGCGCAGGGCTTCGGGGGTGTCGGGCAGGCGCTCGACCACCCGCAGTTTTTCCGGTGCCTGGCGGTTGCGCCAGGCGCTGAACGCGGCCAGTTCATCAGACACCGCCTTCATCACCCAGGCCAGCACGGCGATGTCGTCGAGCATGCCGACGCCCAGCAGCCAGTCGGGGATCGCATCCAGCGGGCTGACAAAATACAGCAGCCCCGCCACTACGGTGATCAGTGCCTTGGGGCTGATTGCCCGATACTCGCCGCGCCACCAGGCCAGGCACAGCGCCTGCATCAGGCGCACGTCCTCGCGCAGTTTGCCCAGCCGCGGACCTTTGCGCGCCACGGCAAAAATCAACGCCGGCAAACGCCCGCGGCTGAGCAGGCGCTCGGCCAGGGGCAGAAATCGGGCGAAATTCCACGGTGCTTTCATACGGCCTCCAGGGCCAGTGCCAAGGAAGGTTATCCACAATAATTGTGGATAACCTTGTGAACAGAGCTCAGTTTCAGGCTCAAGGCGCCCGCCCGGCAAGGGTCCGGGTTAAATCGGGCGTTTTTTACACACCTGTTTCAATCGCGCAAACGTTTTGCCCGCTGCGCCCTGATTCATCAACAGCTGCAGTGACTAAGACCGTGCATGACCCTATGGGTTCGGTAAAACCCAGAAACGACAACGCCCCGTCGAGACGGGGCGTTGCAGGTATCAGCTGGCCTTACTCGGCAGCTGGATCGGCAGGCTCTTCAGCCTTGGCCGGGTCCTTGATGGCGATCAGTTCCAGATCGAACACCAGCACCGAGTTGGCCGGAATGGTCGGGCTCGGGCTCTGCGCGCCGTAAGCAAGGTCGGACGGGATGTACAGCTTGTACTTCTCGCCGACGTGCATCAGTTGCAGGCCTTCGACCCAACCCGGGATCACGCCGCTGACCGGCAGGTCGATCGGGCTGCCACGCTCGACGGAGCTGTCGAAGACCTTGCCGTCGATCAGCTTGCCTTCGTAGTGGACGGTAACCACGTCAGTCGGCTTTGGCTGGGCGCCGTCGGCCTTCTTGATGACTTCGTACTGCAGGCCCGAAGCGGTGGTGACCACGCCAGCCTTCTTGCCGTTTTCTTCGAGGAATTTCTTGCCGGCGGCAGCCGACTCTTCGCTCATTTTCACCAGGCGCTCTTCAGCGCGCTTCTGCAAGGCCGAGAAGGCTTCAACCAGCTCTTCGTCCTTGATCTTCTGTTCTTTCTTGCCAACGGCGTCTTCGATACCTTGAGCAACAGCTTTCGAATCAAGGTCGTCCATGCCTTCCTGAGCCAGGCTTTTGCCCATGTTCAGGCCAATACCGTAGGAGGCTTTCTGTGCCGGAGTCTTCAGCTCGACGCTGGTCTGCGAATCGCAACCCGCCAGTACCAGGCTAACCAGGGCAACCGCAGCCGCCAACCGATGCTGTTTCATGCTATTTCCTTGTTCATGCGCCAATAGGGCAATCGAGTAAAGCCGCGAGCTTATCAGGCGGCCACGACCAATGGCTACCGGCATGAGAGCAAGAAAACCCGGATAAGTTCAGCCAGATTAAACCTTCTTCATCCTCGGCTGCAGCCAGTGGCCAGTATTGACGGGACCGGGCGGTTGGGCAAATCCGCCGATGAGGTTTTGTAGCAGTTTGTATCGATGCTCAGGGATAACCGCCGTCGCGGTACTGCGCCGCCACTTCGCGCAAAACTTCGCACAGCCACTGTGCCGGCAAGGCCAGCGGCAAGGCGGCATTGCTGCAGATGCCGACCGAGCCGCCCGGTTCGCTGACGCCCAGGTCCAGCTCGCACAATTCACCCCGGCTGAGGTCAACGCGCACCGCATCGCGTGGCGCCACCCAGACCGCATCGCTGCCCTGTACATAACGACGGCTGAGGGCCGGCGACAGGGTTTCCAGGCGCTGCGCGGGTTGCTCGATGGCGCACTGCACGAACAGGCTGTCGGCGTGCTTGCGGATGGTCGTGCCGGCCAGCGGCAACACCAGCGGGTAGCGCCCGACCTGGCTGCGCTCGAGCGGCTGGCGGCCAAGCAAAGGATGGCCAGGGCGCACCACCAGCGACATCGACTCGCTGTACAGGTGCTCGAACATCAGCCCCTGGATCTGCGGGCTGTCGGTCATGCGCCCGATCACCAGGTCCAGCTCACCGACGTGCAACTGCCCCAGCAGGTGCGCGCTGGGGCCGGTGGCGACGCTGACCACCAGCGCCTCATGGCGCTGGTGCAGACGGCACAGCACTTCGGGCATCAGCAGGCTTTCGACGGTCGACAGCACGCCGACCCGCACCTGCGGCGGCGCATGCTCTTCACCGCGCAAGGTGCTGACGCCTTCGCGCAAGGCCTGCACGCTGGGGCCGGCGTAGCGCATGAAACGCACCCCGGCCGGGGTCAGCTCGACGCCCTGCTTGCTGCGCTCGAACAGCCGCGTTTCAAGCAGCGCTTCAAGCTCCTTGAGGGTCTTGGAGATCGCTGGCTGACTGATCGCCATGGCATCGGCGGCCTTGGCGAAACTGCCCTGGCGGGCGATTTCGAGAAAGCACAGCAGGTGGCGGAATTTGATCCGGGTGTCGAGGTTCATCCGGGGAGTTTATCGGGGCTCGGCCCGGACTGCGACCGCTTCGCGCTCGATCGCGGGGCAAGGCCCGCTCCTACAGGTCCGGTGCATGCAGGCCTATTGTGGGAGCAACTGTCTTAAGCAGCTTGCAAGTATTGGGGCAGCTAGGCTGTGTTTGAGCTGATCCATTTGATGATGAGGCGCTGCCGGCGCCTTCCGCCCTTACGGCGGGTCACTTTTGCTTGGCGGCAAAAGTAACCAAAAACGCCCTGTCCCTTCATCGGCCCTGCGCTGCGCTCCGGGTTCCCTCCTTCCACCCTTGCTCCCGTGGGGGCGCGCCGAAGGGCCGTCCCTGGCCCTGCGGCGCTCGCCGGCCATCCATGGCCGTCGCCCCACTACGCAAGGGTTCCACTCGGCCTTCTGCAAGGGACGATCGGTGGCGTCTGCAATTACATACATCTAGAAGCAGAGCGCTTTTTTGCTTTCGCTACTCGTGCATCGCCGGTCCATTCGCCGACAAGGCGCAAAGGTGAAGTGTGAGCAGCATCGCCAATGGATCAGCTCGCGCCTCTAAAGGCCTACGCTACCTGTGGGAGCGGCGGTGCGGCGACCCGACTTGACCCGCGATGAGGCCATCAACAGCGGCCCAATTCCACCTGCTCGCCAGTGATGCGCACCGGCCACACCTGCAACGCCTGCTGCGGATCCTCCAGGCAGCGCCCATCGCGCAAACAAAAATGCTGCTTGTACAACGGCGCCGCCACCACCAGCTCGCCCTTGAGCTCGCCCACCAATCCACGACCAATCACATTGGCACCGGACTTGGGGTCATGGTTGTCGACGGCGAACACCGGCGTGGCCTGCCCGGGCAGGTAGAACAGCGCCACCTGGCGCCCTTCGAACCACACCACCACCCCCGACTGGGCGACCAGGTCGGCACGGCTGCAAACCCTCTGCCAGGGTTGCGCTTGAACACTTACTGCTGCATTGGACGGGCTCATCAAAGCACCTCCTCGGTGGTCGGGATCAAGTGAAGTTCGCCGGCGCCGATGGGCCGGCGCTGGCCGCGTTCGCGGACAAAGTGCACACCCGGGTCGGGGCGCTGGTCGTTGACGAAGGTGCGAAAGCGCTTGAGCTTTTCAGGGTCTTTCAGGGCGTTGGCCCACTCGCATTCGTAGCGCTCGACCACCAGCTGCATTTGCGCTTCGAGCTCTGCGCCAAGGCCCAGGCTGTCGTCGAGGATCACCTGCTTGAGGTAGTCCAGCCCGCCCTCCAGGCTCTCGCGCCACACCGAGGTGCGCTGCAGTTTGTCGGCGGTGCGGATGTAGAACATCAGCACGCGGTCGATGGTGCGGATCAGGCTGGCGTCGTCCAGGTCGGTGGCGAACAACTCGGCATGGCGCGGGCGCATGCCGCCGTTGCCGCAGATGTACAGGTTCCAGCCCTTCTCGGTGGCGATCACGCCGATGTCCTTGCTCTGCGCCTCGGCGCATTCACGGGTGCAGCCGGACACCGCGAACTTGAGCTTGTGCGGCGAGCGCAGGCCCTTGTAGCGGTCTTCCAGGGTCAGGGCCATCTGCACGCTGTCCTGCACGCCATAACGGCACCAGGTGCTGCCGACGCAGGATTTCACCGTACGCGTCGACTTGCCGTAGGCATGGCCGGTCTCGAAGCCTGCGCCAATCAGCTCGGCCCAGATCTCGGGCAATTCGTGCAGTTGGGCGCCGAACAGGTCGATGCGCTGGCCGCCGGTGATCTTGGTGTAGAGGTCGTACTTTTTCGCCACTTCGCCGATGACGATCAGCTTCTCGGGGGTGATCTCGCCGCCGGGAATCCGCGGCACCACCGAGTAGGTGCCGTTCTTCTGCATATTGGCCATGAAGGTGTCGTTGGTGTCCTGCAGCGGCACCAGCGACGGCTCCATGATCGGCTGGTTCCAGCACGAGGCGAGGATCGAGCCGACCGTGGGTTTGCAGATATCGCAGCCGACGTGCCCGCGTCCATGCTTGGCGAGCATCTCGTCGAAACTGACAATGCCTTCGACCCGCACCAGCGCGTAGAGCTCCTGGCGGGTGTAGGCGAAGTGTTCGCACAGGCTCTTGTCGACGCTGACGCCGCGGGCGATCAATTCATGCTCGAAGACCTGCTTGAGCAGCGCCGCACAACCACCACAACCGGTGCAGGCCTTGGTCTGCTGCTTGAGCTGGCCAAGCTCGCCGCAGCCACTGTCGATGGCGGCGCAGATCGCGCCCTTGCTGACGTTATGGCAGGAGCAGATAGTCGCGCTGGCGGGCAAGGCATCGGCGCCCAGTGCCGGCGCGCCGGCCGACTGCGGCAGGATCAGCGCGGCCGGATCGGCGGGCAGGGCAATGCTGTTCTGCACGTATTGCAGCAGGGTGTCGTAATAGCTGTTGTCGCCAACCAGCACCGCGCCGATCACCCGTTTGCCACTGGCATCGACCACCAGCCGGCGGTAGGCCGACGCCGCTTCGTCGATAAAGCGATAGCTGCGCGCACCCGGGGTCACGCCGTGGGCATCACCAATGGAGCCGACATCGACACCGAGCAGTTTGAGCTTGGTCGACATGTCGGCCCCGGTAAAACTGCCCGCGTCTTCACCGGCCAGCGTCGCCGCCACTGTACGCGCCATGCTGTAGCCCGGCGCCACCAGGCCGAACACGCTGCCGTTCCACGACGCGCATTCGCCGATGGCGAAGATCCGTGGGTCGCTGCTGCGGCACGCGCTGTCGATCACCACACCGCCGCGTTGGGCGATTTCCAGGCCACTGCTGCGGCCCAGGGCATCCTGCGGGCGGATACCGGCGGAGAACACAACAAGGTCGGTTTCAAGGAACTCGCCGCCCTCGAAGTTCATCCGGTAGCGATAGTCTTCACCGGCAACGATGGCCTGGGTCGCCCGCGACAGGTGCACGCCAACCCCCAGGGCTTCGATCTGCGCCCGCAAGGCCGCGCCGCCCTCGCCATCCAGTTGCACCGGCATCAAGCGCGGGGCGAACTCCACCACATGAGCTTCCAGGCCCAGCGACTTCAAGGCATTGGCCGCTTCCAGGCCGAGCAGGCCGCCACCGACCACCACCCCACGGCGAGCGCTGGCGGCCGCGGTGCGGATCGCATCGAGATCATCAAGGGTGCGATAGACCAGCCGCGCCGCCCCTTGCGAGCCTTCAATGGGCGGTACGAACGGATAGGAGCCGGTGGCCAGCACCAGTTGATCGTAAGGGTAGCGCCCGGCGCAGGTGACTACCTCGCAGCGTTCGCGGTCGATCTCCAGCACCGGCTCGCCCAGGTGCAAGTCAATGCCGTGCCGGGTGTACAAGCCTGCCTCGCCCAGGGCCAGGGTTTCGGCATCGCTGCCACTGAAGTATTCCGACAGGTGCACGCGGTCGTAGGCGCGCTGGCGCTCTTCACCGAACACCCGCACCTGGAAACGGCCCAGGGCACCGCGTTCGATCAGTTGCTCGACGCAGTGATGACCGACCATGCCGTTGCCGACGATGATCAGCTGTTGCCGCGCTTCGATGCTGGTAAACCCATTCATACCCGTTCCTCACTCAAGGCCAATCACGCTGGCTTTGCTGCTGGGGGCCAACCCCGAAAAACTAAAAAAGGCGCCTGGAGCCGAAGCTCCAGGCGCCTTTGCCTGGTCGTTTTTTGTAGTCCCGGTTGCGAATCGCCATTGACCCGCGAGGACGTTGTAAATCTGTAAAAGCAGGGAGCGTGCCAACTGCCAAAGCCTTTGAAGCCGGGGCTTGTGCACGATCCACTGGCGCCGTTATCGACCCAGGCTGGTGCAGCGCTCCCCCTTATGGGGCACTTCAGTACACGTCACGCAGGTAACGCTTGGCGCGATTCAGTTCGCTGACATAAGCCTCGGCCCGTTCCACACTCATGCCACCGTGCTGCTGCACCAGTTGCTTGAGCGCCGTATCAACATCGCGGGCCATGCGCCCGGCATCGCCACAGATATAGAAGTGCGCGCCCTCCTCCAGCCAGCGCCACAGCTCGGCGCCTTGCTCGAGCATGCGCTGCTGCACGTAGATCTTCTGCTCCTGGTCGCGGGAGAAGGCGGTGTCCAGGCGGGTCAGGTGACCGTCGCGCTGCCAGGCCAGCAACTCGTCGCGGTAGTAGAAATCGGTGGCCGCCTGCTGCTCGCCGAACAGCAGCCAGTTGCGACCGCGGGCCCCTTCGGCCTGACGTTCCTGCAGGAACGCGCGAAACGGCGCCACACCGGTGCCGGGGCCGACCATGATCACCGGCGCCGTGCTGTCGCCAGGCAGGCGAAAGTGTGTGGTCGGCTGCGCGAATATCTCGACCCGGCCAGGCTCGCTGCGGTCGGCCAGGTAGGTCGAGCACACGCCCTTGCGCTGGCCGTAACGGACAGTGGAAACCGTCAGGTGCACTTGATCCGGATGCAGCTTCTGGCTTGAGCTGATCGAGTACAGCCGCGGCTGCATGGGTTTGAGCAGGTCGAGCCAAGCCTGCAGGCTCAGTTGGGGCTTGCACGCATGCACCAGGTCGATCAGTTGCTTGCCCCACAGCCAGTCCTTGAGCGCAGCCTTGTTGTGCGGCTCAAGCAATGCGCGCAGTTGCGCATCACCCGGGGCGAAAGCCTCAAGCAACTGCGGGGTAATGCGGGCGATCTCCAGGTGCTCAAGCAATGCCTCGGCCAAGGGCATGTCGGCCTGGCCCTTGAGGCTGACGCAGTGCCCGCCATCGAAGCGGGTGGCGGTCAGTAGCTCATCGACCAGCGCCGGACAGTTGCGCGGCCATACACCCAAGGCGTCGCCGGCGTGATAGGTGAACCCGCTGTCGCCCAGATCGAACACCAGTTGCCGGGTTTCCTTGACCGCGCCAGGGCCGTTAAGCAGGCGGTTGCCGACCAGGGTGGCTGGCAACGGCCGGGTCTTGCTGAAACCGCTGGCCGTTGGCGTTGGCGCTTCGAGCAGCAGTTCGCCGTGGCCCAGTTTGCCCAGCAGTGCCTGCAGCCATTGCCCCGTCGATTCATGCAAATCGCCCTCGCAATCGACCCGTTCCAGCAAGCGCTTGGCGCCCAGTTCGGCCAGGCGCTGATCGAGCTTGCGACCAAAGCCGCAGAACTGCTCGTAGCTGGAATCCCCCAGGGCCAGCACCGCATAAGGCACGCCGACGCAGCGTTGGGCATGCTCGCCATGCAGGCCGCGCCAGAACGCCGCGCCGCTGTCCGGCGCATCGCCGTCGCCGAAGGTACTGGCGATCAGCAGCAGGCTGGCGGGGCGGTCCAGTTGCTCCAGGGCCAGGTCTTGCATGCAACTCAACTGCACCGGCAAGCCGACCTGGCGCAGGCGTGCGGCGCACTGCTCGGCCAGGGCCTGACTGTTGCCGGTCTGCGAGGCCCAGAGCAGCAGGTGCTGGTCCTGCACGGCAATGGTTTGACGATCGATCTGGGTGGCGTTGATGCGCTCGCCGGCAACCCGGCTCAGGGCCACCGCGCAGTACTTGAAGGCCGGTTGCAGCGACAGCGGATCGACCGCGTCGCTGGTGACGGCATTGATCGCCAGGTTCTCGCCATAGACATCGTTCCAGTGAAACGGCGCAAAGCAGTTGCCCGGCAGCACCCGAGCGGTAATCCGTGCAGGCAGCAGCGCCTGCCCGCGTCGGGAGCGGATCTGCACCTGATCCTTGTCAGCGATGCCCAGGCGTTCGGCATCGTCCGGGTGAATCTCTACGAACGGCCCGGGGTCGAGCTTGTTCAGCGCCGCCACCTTGCCGGTCTTGGTCAGGGTGTGCCACTGGTGCTGGACCCGACCAGTGTTGAGCACCAGCGGAAATTCGGCGTCCGGCAGCTCGGCGGCGGGCAGCCAGGGCCGGGCGAAAAAGCGTGCCTTGCCGCTGCGAGTGGGGAAGGCAATGGCCGGTACTTCGCCTTGGCCGTCGTGGCGCAGGGCCTGGCTGACGCCGTCGTTGCGATAGCGCAACGGGCTGCGGTCATTGTTGCGCCCAGGCTCGCACGGCCACTGCCGCGGCGCCTCACGCAAACCGGCGTAGCTGACGCCGCGCACATCGTAACCGGTGGCCGGGTTCCAGGCCTGGCGCAGCTCGTCGAACACCTCTTCGGCATTGGCGTAACTGAAGGCCTCGGCATAACCCATGGCGCAAGCGATTCGGGCGATGATCTGCCAGTCGGGCAGGCTCTCCCCCGGCGCCTCGACGGCCTGGTTCATCAAGGTCAGGTTGCGCTCGGAATTGACCATCACCCCCTCGCCTTCGGCCCACAGCGCGGCGGGCAGGAGGATATCGGCGTAACGGTTGGTCTCGGTGTCGAGAAAGGCGTCCTGGGTGATCACCAGCTCAGCCGCCTGCAACCCTTCGATCACCTGCTGGCGATTGGCGACGCTGGCCACCGGGTTGCTGCAGATGATCCAGCAGGCCTTGACCTGCCCGGCGGCGAGGTTTTCGAACAGCGCCACCGTGCCGTCACCGGCTTCGCTGCGCAGGCTGCCAGCGGGGATCTGCCACAGTTGCTCGACAAAGGCGCGATCGCGATCGACCAATGCCGAACGCTGCCCCGGCAAGCCCGGGCCCATATAGCCCATTTCTCGCCCGCCCATGGCGTTGGGCTGGCCGGTCAGCGAGAACGGCCCGCTGCCCGGCCGACAGATAGCGCCAGTGGCCAGGTGCAGGTTGCACAGGGCGTTGCTGTGCCAGGTGCCATGGATGCTCTGGTTCAGGCCCATGGTCCAGCAACTCATCCACTCCGGGGCCTGGCCGATCCATTCGGCGGCCTGGCGGATATCGGCCTCGCTCAGCCCGGTGAGGGCGGCAACTCGCTCAGGTGTGTAGTCCTGCAAAAAGGCCGGCATGTCCTCCCAGCCTTCGGTGTAGCGCTGGATGAACCCGGCGTCGCACTGGCCGTTTTCCAGCAGCAGGTAGAGCAGGCCGTTGAGCAGCGCCAGGTCGCTGCCCGGTTTGATCTGCAGGAACAAATCGGCCTTGTCGGCGGTGGCGCTGCGCCGCGGGTCAACGACGATCAACCGGGCCCCGGCCTTGAGCCGGTCGAGCAGGCGCAAAAACAGGATCGGGTGACAATCGGCCATGTTCGCGCCGATCACCAGGAACACCTCGGCGCGGTCAAAATCCTGGTAGCTGCCGGGCGGCCCGTCGGCGCCCAGCGACAGCTTGTAGCCGCTGCTGGCGCTGGCCATGCACAGGCGCGAGTTGGACTCGATATGGCGGCTGCGGACAAAGCCCTTGGCCAGTTTGTTGATCAGGTACTGGGCCTCCAGCGACATCTGCCCGGAGACATAAAAGCCCAGGGCGTCCGGGCCATACTCGTCAATAATGGCCCGCAGGCGCCGGGCCGCCTGTTCAATAGCAGTGTCGATGGCGCGCTGCACCGGGTCGCGCTGGCGCTGCTCGCGCACATAGGCATGCGTCATGCGCCCGGACGCACTCAACGGTTGATGGGCGGTGAGGCCCTTGGTGCACAGGCGGCCAAAGTTGCTGGGGTGCTGTTTGTCGCCACTGATCTTGGTCACCCGCCCGCCTTCGACGTTCATGACGATGCCACAACCGACGCCACAATACGGGCACACGCTGCGCACGCTGGTGCTGCTCATCGGCCTACCTCCTGATTGCGCAAACAAAAAGGCGCCCTGCTGCCCCGGCCTGAATGAACAAGCGGGGGCAACACGGCGCCTTTGTCGTGAACGGGGCAATCAGCGTTGATTGCCGGATGCTCAGGCTGTAGCAAGGGTCGCGCCACAATTGGCAGCGCCTTGTGCGGCGCGGTTCAGGCGTTCAGGGCGCCTGCCCGGCCGCACTGCATTGGGCCGGCCTGCACCATCGGATGGCACAGCCAGCGGGCCAGGCCTTATCATGGGCAGACATTCCGAGAGATGAAAAACCTCCTCCCATGAACCAAGTGGTTTTGAAAAACGCCGAACAACTGGCCCTGATGCGCAATGCCGGGCAATTGCTCAGCCAGGTGTTCGCCCACCTCGACAGCTTCATTGCTCCCGGGGTCAGCACCCTGCAGATCAACGACCGGGCCGAGGCATTTATCGTCGATGTGCTCAAGGCGCGCCCGGCGAGCAAGGGCCAGTACGGTTTTGCCTATTCGCTCAATACCTCGGTCGACCATGTGGTGTGCCACGGCGTGCCGCATGCCGATGAGGTGCTCAAGGCCGGCTCGATCGTCAACGTCGACATTACCCTGGAACAAGGCGGCTACATTGCCGACTCGTCGAAGATGTACTGCCTGGGGCAGATCGATGCAGCCGCCCAGCGACTGGTCGACACCACCTATGCCGCGCTCTGGCAAGGCATTCGCCAGGTGCGTCCGGGCGCGACCCTGGGCGATATCGGCCACGCCATCCAGCGCCATGCCGAGGCAGCGGGCTACAACGTGGTGCGCGAATACTGCGGCCACGGCATCGGCCGGCAGATGCACGAGGCGCCCGAGGTTCTGCATTACGGGCACAAGGGCAGCGGCCTGCAGCTCAAGCCGGGGATGGTGTTTACCATCGAACCGATGATCAACCAGGGCGGGCGCGGGGTGCGCACGCTCAAGGACGGCTGGACGGTGATCACCCGCGACCGCAGCCTGTCCGCGCAATGGGAGCACACCATCGCCGTCACCGCCGAAGGTTTCGAAGTGCTGACCCTGCGCGAAGAAGAGCGCGCCATGCTGGTCCACGCTTAAGTCAGTTTGCCGCGCACCGCGCGGCTCTCTACAATCCGCGCCATTACGGCCGGCACCCGCACATTTTCCTACCGGCCCCGGAGCTTTTTCATGGAAGAAATCGAGCAGCACTGGCTGTACGCCCTTTCCGCCCCCATGGCCGCCCTCAACGGCGCCAGCTACACCGCCGCGACCTACTTCGAGACTTACGACGAAGACGAGACCGACCTCAAGAAGTGGTGGGGCATCCACAATCGCCAGGAGCTGCTGAACATGCTCAGCATGGCCGACACCGGCCATGCCCTGGAGCTCAAGGACGCCTATTGGCAAGCCGCCCGCTGCCTGCCCAGCGAATGGCCGCAGGTGCTCGAAGCGCTGACCCCGCGCCAGCGCATCCAGTACGAATTCGCCCGGCGCACCCTCGGCGACTGCGGCCAGGGTGGCGTGCGCGCCTGGGACCTGGGACGCATGGGCTACCTGCTGCGTGCCGGGTTGCGCAAAGGCTACCTGAGCATTCATGAAAGCCACTATCTGCAAGGCCGCCTGGCCGTGCGCGCCCGCCACTACTACAACGGCTGGGACCGCTACCTGGCCGGCTACCTGTTCGGCAAGGCGCTGTGGAACTGCTCCAGCGCCAGCGACGAAGAACTGGCGCAATGCCTGGAACGCCAGGGCAGCGAACACTGGAACCGCTGCATCATGATGAACCTGAGCCACGACGCCCTGGGCTTTTTCGCCAGCATCCCCTGGGACCTGCCGCTGAACCTGCCGGAACGCCCTGACACCCTGCAAGGAGGCTGGTCATGAGTTGCTGGATTCACCTGGGCATCGAGCCGACCAACGATCCCGATGTCATCCGCGGCGCCTACCGCGCACTGCTGCCGCAGCACCACCCGGAAACCGACCCGCAGGGTTTCCAGGCCTTGCGCGAGGCTTACGAGCACGCCCTGCGCCTGGCCCGCGACGAGCCGGATGAGGCCGCTGAGGATGCACAGCACGACGATTCGGCGCCGGTGCGCAATGCCCTGATCGAACAGACCATGAGCGACTTTTCCAAGTTGCTCGGCGACCCAGCCCGGCGCTTCGATCCCCCGGCCTGGCAGGCCTTCATCGATGGTTTCAGCGGCCTGACCCTGGGTGACCAGGAGCAGGTCAGCTGGCACTTGCTGTACCGGCTGATGGAAACCGGGCCGTTGTCGCACGCCTGCGTGCAACTGATGGCCCGGCACCTGGGCTGGGAAAACGAAGTGCTGCGCCTGGAAGATCCGCGCCAGGCTGACGAATTCCTCGAGCGCATCAGCGAACCGGACCCGTTCGACACCAGCTTGATGAAGCACTGGTCGATGCCAGTGCAAGTCGAAACCCTGTGGTATGCCCGGAACCTGGATTTCCTCTACCACACCCGGCCGCTGTTCGAGTTCGAAAGCTTCGTCAGCCTGCACACCTGCCAGCCGTTCCCGGATGACCCGGCCTATATCCAGCGCCTGCTGGTCAAGCTGTGCCAGGCCGGCATCGGCAGCAGCAGCTTCTTTGCCCTGATCGCCGAACAGCAACGCCAGGCGCCGGACGATATCGACCTGCTGTACCTGCTCGCCTGCCAGGCCAGCGACACCGGCCAGGAAGAACTCGCCCGCCAGTGCTGGACCCGCCTGTGGCGCGAGCACCAGCATCCGGAAGCCGCACGCTGGCTGCTCAACCTGTGCGCCAAGCATCAACCGCAGCGCTTGGCGCTGTTGATCCAGGCCCTCGACCGCCTGGAGCCGGTGTATGAATGGCCGCAAGACCTCAACGATCCGGCACAGATCTGGGGCAGCCCGTCGCAGCGCCCGGAAACCCTGACGCGCTGGTTCGACGCCGCCCGTGACGAGCAGGAAGGTATCGCCGGCGAGTTCATCAAGTGGCGCCTGGACGGCAAGGACGAACTGCCGCTGCTGGCCTGGCTGCTCGACGACCAACTGGATCGCCAGCTGCAGCGCCTGTACCGCCACGCCTGGGCCCTGCACCGCGGTGACAGCGGCCTGCTGCGGCAAATCATCGCCGAACCGCTGGGCGACGATCCGCTCGACCAGTTGATTATCGAAGGCTTCAAGTACCAGGCCGAACAGCAATTGCGCTGGCTCGAGCAGTCACCGCTGGCCCTGGCCCTGACCGCCTTTATCAACAGCCCGGCGGCGCAACCGCAACTGCCCGAGGTGCTGCAGGAAGGCCCATGCCAGACAGTCGCCCGCGACTGGCTGCGGCGCATGCGCAGCTACCCGGCCGCCACCCTGCCGAAGCTGACCGCGCTGATCAAGCCGGCCAACCTGATGCCGACGCCTTTTGCCCTTCAGCTGCTGTCCGACCTCGCCGAAGCCGGCATCGAACTGCCGCGCCCGCCTGCCGATGACGGCCTGTGGACCTGGCACCGGCAGAACCTGTTCATGCTTGCCCTGGTCGAACAGCCCGAGCGTTGGCTGGCGATGGTGCCGGCGCAGTTGCTGGCCAGCCTGCCCTACCCGGCGGAGCATCCGTTCGCCCGCCTGCAGCAACTGTTGCTGCGCCTGCAAAGCCAGCAAGGCAATGTCGATGGCCTGCTCGGCTGGCTGGATGACAACGATCCGCTGCAGTGCTTTATCGGCCAGCGCCTGTCGACGGTGCAACAAGCCCTGGACAGCGCCAAGCTGCCCAGCAACCTGAAACTCTACGCCTGCCTTGAGAACGACCCGCGCGCCTTTGATGAAGACGTGCTGGGCATGATGGTGCTGTGCGCCGTCCTCTATCACGACCCGATCCTGAACGCCGAACAGCATGGCAGCCTGCTGCGACGCATCTCTACCCTGACCTGCCCGGATGACTGGTTCGAGCCGTTTCGCAACGGCCTGATCAAGGGCGAGCCGGTGCGCCCGCCACGCAAGGTGCTGGAAGAAGACGAACTGATCAACAGCACGCTGTTCTACAGCATGCTCGACAGCCTCAAGGACCTGGCCCGCTACGGCCGCGCCGGGGTGCCGCGGGCCAAAGTGCTCAAAGAGCTGCAGCGCGGCAAGGATTACCCGGGCATGGACGCCGGCATTCGCGCAGCGCTCACCGCCTTGCTGTCGTGGTCCGAACGCCTGCTGCTGGAAAACTCCGGCAGCCAGCCGGTACCGGCCTCGCACCTGTGGAAACTGGGCAGCCGCCTGGGCCGCAAGGGTTATGGTGTGCAGGTGGCCGTGAGTGTCCTTCTCGGGCCGATCCTGACCTTGATGGCCGGCAGCGCGATCGAGCAGATATTCTTCGGCCTGCTGTTCGTCGGTGTGCTTGGCAGCGCCACGCTGCGCCGCCTGCACGACATTGGCCGGGGCATCCCGATGATGATCATCTTCGTGATGCTGATCCCGTTCCTGCAGTTCTTGCCGCTGGTGCTGTTGCTGCTGCCGGGCGAACCGCTGCCCAACCGCTACGGCGTGCCGCCCGGCAATCAGCCGCAGGACACCTTGGAGGGTGGCCTGCAGGCCGCCCTGCGGCGGCTCAACGGTCAGTAACGCATGTCGTCCAGCGCCTCGATCAGGCGCTGGCGAGCCCCGGCGATCTCGCTCGACTCCTGGCCGGCCAGGATCGCGCTGAACTCTTTGAGCCAGTCGCCGATCGCATCGCGCTCAGGCCCCAGGCTCTGCGCCCAGGCCCGCTCCAGGCGGGCCAGCAAGGTGCGGTTGGGCAAGGCGTCGCGCGGGTGGATCTTCAGCCCGGCCAGGCGCTCATGGCTGGCCTGGCGCGCCTCGTCGTCAAGCCCGGTGGGGCTGCGATCGATCACGTGGCTGAATTGCTCGCGCGTCTGCGGCAAGGTCACATCGACTTCCAGCAGGCCGTTGATGTCATAACTGAAGCGCACGTCCAGGCGCTGGATCTTGCCGTTGGGGGTCAGCGGGATCGTGAAGGCGTCGACAAAGATGTTGTCTTCGACCCACGGCCGTTCACCTTGGTAGACACGGATGCTGATGGCTTTTTGCTCAACATGGGTGCTGTAGAACGGCTTGATCCGTGAGGTCGGGATCACCGTATTGCGGTCGATGATCGGCGCAAAGATCTCGGTCTGGTAGTCGCCATCCATTGCCGCAATTCCCAGGGTGTAGGGGCAGACATCGGTGAGGATCAGCTCTTCGATCGCCGAATCGCGCGCCTTGCATGCCGCCTGGGTGGCAGCGCCGAGGGCAACGATGGTGTCCGGGTCGAGGTGGCGGTAAGGCAGGCGGCCAAACAGGGTCGAGACCATCTGCTGGACCACCGGCATGCGCGTGGCGCCGCCGACCAGCACCAGGCTGTCGAGGTCACTGGCACGCAGCCGCGCATCGCGCAGGGCCTGCTCGATCGGCGCGCGAATCCGCGCCAGCAACGGCGCCCAGATCTTCTGCGCGCGGGCTTCATCCAGCAGCCACTGGCGGCTGACGCCATCACCGTTCCAGCTCAGGTGCTGCTCGCCTTCGCCCAGCTTGCACTTGAGCTGCTCGATGGCGTCGGCAAGGCTGGCCAGGGCCTGGGGCGCGAGCATCGTCGGCTTGAGCTGCCAGTCTTGCAGGCAGGCCTGAAGCAAAGCGCCGGTAAAGTCTTCGCCACCGAGGAAGTTGTCGCCGGTCGAGGCATGCACCTCGATCAACGGCAGCGCGTATTCCAGCACCGTGACGTCGAAGGTACCGCCACCGAGGTCGAAAATCAGCGTGCGTTCGAACTTCTGCTCGTGCAGGCCGTAGGCCATGGCCGCGGCGGTCGGTTCGTTGATCAGGCGCTGGACTTTCAGCCCGGCAAGCTCGGCGGCAAAGCTGGTGCGCTTGCGCTGCTCGTCGCTGAAATAGGCCGGTACGGAAATCACCGCTTCGCTGATCGGGCAGCCGAGGAAGGCTTCGGCATCGGCCTTGAGCGCACCGAGCACCAGCGCCGAGAGCTCTTCCGGGCTGAAGGCCTGCTCACCGAGGCTGATCTTTTTTTCGCTGCCCATGAAACGCTTGAAGGCAGCAGCCGTGCGTTGCGGGTGGGTGGTCAGGCGTGAACGCGCGGCCTTGCCAACCAGGATGCTGCCGTCTTCGTCGAGGCTGACCACTGAAGGCGTGAGCACGTCGCCCAGGGCGTTGGGGATCAGTTGTGCCCGGCCGTCCTGCCAGACCGCCACCAGGCTGTTGGTGGTACCCAGGTCGATACCCAGCATTGGCGCCGGGGAGGTGCTTGCATCCTGCATGTGTGATCTCTTGCTCAGAAGTGGGGCTGGCACGGAGAAAAACAGTAGCGTCCCAGCGTACTGGTGGATTCTGGACGAATTCCAGAAACAAAAAAAGCGACCCTAAGGTCGCTTTCTTTGTGGCTTCAGGGTGTTCAGTGGGCCCTGAAGCTAAATATGGCGCAGCGGACGGGACTCGAACCCGCGACCCCCGGCGTGACAGGCCGGTATTCTAACCGACTGAACTACCGCTGCGCGATACACTGAGAAGTGGTGGGTGATGACGGGATCGAACCGCCGACCCTCTGCTTGTAAGGCAGATGCTCTCCCAGCTGAGCTAATCACCCTTCGTCTCGGTGTGGCGCGCATTCTACGGAGCACCGAACACTCTGGCAAGCACTTTTTAAAAAAAATTTTTCAGGCGTTCCAAAGACTTAGCGGTGCTTGGCCTGAAGCGCCCGCTCGGAGTTTAATGCCCTCCTTATGTGTTGAGGAGAGATTCACCCCATGTGGTTCAAAAACCTGCTGACCTACCGCCTGACCCAGGACATCCCGTTCGACCCCGAGGCACTGGAAACCGCTCTGGCCAGCAAGCCGGCTCGCCCCTGCGCCAGCCAGGAGTTGACCACGTACGGCTTCGTCGCCCCGTTCGGCAAAGGTGAAGACGCGCCCCTGGTGCATGTCAGCGGTGACTTCCTGCTGATCGCCGCGCGTAAAGAAGAACGCATCTTGCCCGGCAGCGTCGTGCGCGATGCGGTTAAAGAGAAGATCGACGAGATCGAAGCCGAGCAGATGCGCAAGGTCTATAAGAAGGAGCGTGACCAGATCAAGGACGAGATCATTCAGGCCTTCCTGCCGCGTGCCTTTATCCGCCGCTCGATGATCTTCGCCGCCATCGCCCCCAAGCAAGGCCTGATCCTGGTCAACTCGGCCAGCGCCAAGCGTGCCGAAGACCTGCTGTCGACCCTGCGTGAAGTCATCGGCTCGCTGCCGGTGCGCCCGGTGACCGTCAAGATCGCCCCGAGCGCGACCATGACCGACTGGGTCAAAACCCAGCAAGCGGCGCCGGACTTCTATGTACTGGACGAGTGCGAGCTGCGCGACACCCATGAAGACGGCGGCATCGTCCGCTGCAAGCGCCAGGATTTGACCAGCGACGAGATCCAGCTGCACCTGGGTACCGGCAAGGTGGTCACGCAACTGTCGCTGGCCTGGCAGGACAAACTGTCGTTCGTGCTCGACGACAAGATGGTCATCAAGCGCCTGCGCTTTGAAGAGCTGCTGCAGGACCAGGCCGAAGAAGACGGCGGCGACGAGGCCCTGGGCCAGCTCGATGCCAGCTTCACCCTGATGATGCTGACCTTTGGCGAGTTCCTGCCGGCGCTGTTCGAGGCATTGGGCGGGGAAGAGATCCCACAGGGGATCTGACTTTAAGCTGCACGCTTCAAGCTTCAAGCTGCAAGAGAGAGCAACAGCCACCCGCGCTGCCTTTGCTTGCAGCTTGTCGCTTGCAGCTGATAGCTTATGCCCCCTGTGAGGACGGCCTCACGACGCACCGCGTGACCATTCCGGGGACGGCCCCATCACTTGATGGAGACTCTGCATGTCCTGGATCATCCTGTTTTTCGCCGGCCTGTTCGAAGTCGGCTGGGCTGTCGGCCTGAAATACACCGACGGCTTTTCCCGCCCGCTACCCACCGTACTCACCGTCGGCGCCATGGTCATCAGCCTCGGCCTGCTGGGCCTGGCCATGAAGGAATTGCCGCTGGGCACCGCCTATGCCATCTGGACCGGGGTCGGCGCCGTCGGCACGGTGATCGCCGGGATCATCCTGTTCGGCGAATCCATGGCCCTGGTGCGCCTGGTCAGCGTGGCGCTGATCATCTGTGGCCTGGTCGGGCTCAAGGTCAGCGCCAGCTGACCCCGCCCTGCCCTGTCAGCGTGAGTCGCCGCGCAAGGCGCTGACCCGCTCACGCAACAACGCCGGCTCTGCCGCTTCCACCGGGACGGCAGAACCGGCCACCAGGGTCACCCGCGACCACAAGCGGCGAAAGAAACCCTTGGCCGGATCGCGGCTGAAGAAACTCCCCCACAAGCCCTGCAACGCCATCGGGATCACCGGCACCGGCGTCTGCTCGATGATCCGCCGCAGGCCGCCCTTGAACTCGTCGATTTCACCGTCACTGGTCAGCTTGCCTTCAGGGAAGATACACACCAGCTCGCCATCGGCCAGGTACGCGGCAATCTGCTTGAAGGCCCGCTCGTAGGTCTGGGCATCTTCATTGCGCCCGGCAATCGGGATCGCCCCGGCGGTGCGGAAAATGAAGTTGAGCACCGGCAAGCGGTAGATCTTGTAGTACATGACGAAGCGGATCGGCCGGCGCACCGCGCCACCGATCAGCAACGCATCGACGAACGACACATGGTTGCACACCAGCAGCGCTGCGCCCTGGTCCGGAATCTGCTGCAGGTCGCGGTGCTCGACGCGGTACATGGAATGGCTGAGCAGCCAGATCATGAAGCGCATGGTGAATTCAGGCACGATGCGGAAGATGTAGAAGTTCACCGCAATATTGAGCAGCGACACCACCAGGAACAACTGCGGGATGCTCAGCTTGAGGACACTCAGCAGCACCACGCTGAAGATCGCCGAGACCACCATGAACAGCGCGTTGAGGATGTTGTTGGCAGCAATTACCCGCGAGCGTTGATCCTCGGGGGTGCGCGACTGGATCAGCGCATACAGCGGCACGATATAGAAGCCGCCGAACACGCCCAGGCCGAGAATCGACCCCAGCACCCACCAGGCCTGGCCAATACCCAGCACCGCCAGCCAGTCATACGGCGCGGCCGCCGGCTGGATCTCGCCGGAGTGCCACCACCAGAGCAGGCCGAACAGGCTCAGGCCAAAGGAGCCGAACGGCACCAGGCCGATTTCCACCTTGTGCCCGCTCATGCGCTCGCACAGCAGCGAGCCGACAGCGATGCCCACCGAGAACAGGGTCAGGATCAGGGTCACCACGGTCTCGTCGCCATGCAGCCATTGCTGGGCGTAACCGGGAATTTGCGTCAGGTACACCGCACCGACGAACCAGAACCACGAGTTGCCGACAATCGAGCGCGACACCGCTGGCGTCTGCTTGAGGCCCATGCGCAAGGTGGCGATCGTCTGGCTGGCGATGTTCCAGTTGATTTTCAGCGCCGGCGTGGACGCAGCGGCGCGCGGGATGGCGCGGCTGGACAGGTAGCCGAGCACCGCCACCAGCAGAACTGCCGACGACGCCCAGACGCCGTAATGGGCGCTGGACATCAGCACCCCGGCACAAATGGTGCCGGCCAGGATCGCGAGGAAGGTGCCCATTTCCACCAGGCCATTGCCGCCGACCAGCTCTTCTTCGCGCAAGGCCTGGGGCATGATCGAGTACTTCACCGGGCCGAACAGCGCCGAGTGGGTGCCCATGCCGAACAACGCCAGGAGCATCAGCCCCGGCATCTGGGTCATGATGCCCATGGCGCCGACCGCCATGATGGCGATCTCGGCCAGCTTGATCACGCGGATCAAAGCGTCCTTGGCGTACTTCTCGCCAAACTGCCCGGCCAGCGCCGAGAACAGGAAGAACGGCAGGATGAACATCAAGGCGCAGGCATTGACCCAGATGGCAGTGTCCTGACCGTGGGGGCTGGCGATCTTGTAGAGAAACAGCAGGATGACCGACTGCTTGAACAGGTTGTCGTTGAACGCACCCAGCGACTGGGTGACGAAGAACGGCAAGAAGCGCCGTTTGCCAAGCAGGCTGAATTGTGAAGACTGACTCATCGTCCGTGTACCTGAGTGGGGCTTTGTTATTGGATACGCGCAGGCCGCACAAAGCCACAAACACCCAGGTAAATGCAATCTACTTGTTCAGCCCGGCAATGCACGGCGATACAAACAGCTCACCGCGCCAGGCGCCACGCAGGGTCAGGGCCGTGACCAGCAACCACATTGCCGCCAGCGCCAGCACCAGTAGCATGCCCATGTGCTGGAAGAAACCGAGGCCCAGCCAGGCCGCCAGCTTCAGGGTGGCCAGGGTGTACACCCCGAGCGGGAAGGTAAAGCCCCACCAGCCGAGGTTGAACGGCATGCCATGGCGGATGTAGCGCAGGGTGATCAGCACGGCGGTCAGCAACCACCAGAGCCCGGCGCCCCACAGCACGATACCGGCGATCAGGCCCAGGCCACGGGCGATTTCACCCAGGCTGCCGAGGCCGTTGGCGGCGAAGATCGCCGGGGCATCGGCGCCCAGCAGCAACATGCCCAGCGCACCGGTACCGATCGGCCCCAAGGCCAGCCAGCTCGATGCGGCCATGTTGGCATGCGGCAATTTGTGCAGGGCCATGCGCAGCATGAGGATGGTGAGGATGCTGAACGCCACCGGCAACGACACCGCCCACAGCACGTAGCTGGTGATCAGCACCTGGAACTGCGCATGGGCATCCACCAGGTGCGGCGCCAGCAGGCCGCCACTGGCAGCGGCGACTTCCGCGGCCACCACCGGCAGCAACCACACCGCGGTCATCTGGTCGATGCTGTGTTCCTGGCGGGTGAACATCAGGTAGGGAATGGCCACCCCGCACAGCAGCGCCAGGCCGACGTCGAACCACCACAGCGCTTCGACCCACGGCAGGATCCCTTCGCCCCAGCGATTGATGCCGAACACCAGGCAGCCGTTGAGGATGGTCGCCAGGCCCATGGGGATGGTGCCGAAGAACATCGATACGGTGGAATGGGCGAAAATCCGCCGCGCTTCGTCGAAGAACATGACCCACCGCGCGGTGTACAGCAGGGTAAACAGCACGAACAGGCCGATGGTCAACAACCACAGCGATTCGGCCAGGCCACGCAGGCCGGGTACATCGACCTGTGCCAGGGCCAGGGCGAGCACGCCGGTGCCCATGGTCGCGGCGAACCAGTTGGGGGTGAACTGACGGATCACTTCACGCGGGTGCGCCAGCTGGCTCAGCGGGCGTAACGGCGAGGTGCGGGTTTGGCTGCAAGACATGATGGATTCTCCTGTCCTCCGGTGAGGTTGTATCCATCTTAGGCCGGGAAAATATATCTATATAACGGGTATTTTCTCTATCTGTTATCGGTTTTACAGATATACAGATTTCACTGCCCGCGGCGTATGCTCGGCAGCGATAACAACAAGGACGTGGCCACTCAATGCTCACCGCTATCAAAGGTTACTCGGCGCAGGTACGCCTGCTGCTGGCAACTACCTTCATCCTCACCCTCGCCCGTGCAATCACCCTGCCCTACCTGGTGGTCTACCTGGCGCAGAACTTCGCCCTGGATATCAGCGGCATCGGCCTGATGATCGGCGGCGCGCTGATTGTCGCCTCGTTGCTGAGCCTGTATGGCGGCTACCTGATCGACACCCTGCGCAGCTACACGGTGATCATCGCCGCGACCCTGACCTTTACTTTGGCCTTTGTCGGTGCGGTGGTCAGCCGCGAACTGAGCCTGTTCTTCACCTGCCTGGTGCTGATCAATCTGGCCCTGGCGGTGGTGGACATCGCCGCCAAAGCCGGCTTCTGTGCACTGCTGCCGCTGGAAGAACGCAGCGAGGTGTTCTCGATCAAGTACACCCTGAGCAACGTCGCCTACGCGGTCGGGCCCTTTGTCGGCGTGGCGCTGGTGCTGCTGGACGATCACTTGCCGTTCCTGCTCTCGGCGCTGCTGGGCCTGGCCATGTGCCTGAGCTACCAGCGCTGGGGCGAGCGAGCGGCGCGGGCGCGGGTCGAAGGCGGCGAACAGGCCGGTTTCTTCAGCGTTGGCGTGCAACTGGTCAAAGATCGCCGGCTGATCTGCTTCACCCTCGGTGGCGCCTTGAGCGCGGTGGTGTTCGGCCAGTTCACCGCCTACCTGTCGCAGTACCTGGTGGTGACCAGCAGCGCCAGCGAGGCGGCGCGCTACATCAGCTACCTGGTGGCCACCAACGCGGTCACGGTAATTGCCCTGCAGTACGTGATTGGCCGGCGCATCAGCAGCCGCCAGTTGATGCCCTGGCTGATGGCCGGCATGGCGCTGTTTCTGGTTGGCCTGCTGGGCTTCTCGCTGGCGCAAACGCTGCTGGCCTGGTGCCTGGCGATGCTGGTGTTCACCCTTGGCGAGATCATCGTCATCCCCGCCGAGTACATGTTCATCGACAGCATCGCCCCGGAACATCTGCGCGGCGTGTATTACGGCGCGCAAAACCTGTCCAACCTCGGCGCGGCGCTGGGCCCGGTGATCTGCGGCTTTGCCCTGGCGCACCTGGTGCCGGTGGCGACCTTTTACCTGCTGATTCTTTCGGTGTTGCTGGCGGCGCTGTTCTATTACCTGGGGGCCCGGCGAGCGCCGAATTAAAGCATCGCGGGGTCTACGATGAACCAGTGGGAGCGGCGGTGCGGCGACCCGACTTGCCCCGCGATGAGGCCAGTACCGTCAGCCGCGGGACAAAGCCCGCAGCGGCAAACTCAGAACCGCCGCAACGGCGCACAAAATGATCACCGCCAAGGCATACACCTCGCCGGTCGGCACCAGGCCGAAGCTGCGCACCATCCACCCCGCCAGCATGGCCGGCACGCAGAACGCCAGGTAGCTCAGCACATAGAACGTCGCCATCAGCCCGGCGCGTTCGTGGGCCTCGGCCAGCGGCATGATGCTACGCAACGCGCCAAGGAAGCTGGCGCCAAAGCCGATGCCGGTGACTACAGTGGCGAGGAAAAACAGCCCCAGCTCACCGCGATGCAACGCCAGCAGGATCAACAGCATCCCGACCGGCAACACCCCTGTGCCCAGGCGCAGGATCTGCCCGGCCGGACGCAGCCGCAGGTGGTAGATCGCCACGGCGCCGGTCACCGTCAACGCCGCCACTAGGCCACCGCCCACCAAATTCGAGGTCGCCCCGGTGGCCTCGCGCGCCAGTGATGGCGCCAGCGACAGGAAGAACCCGCCCAGCGCCCAACCGGCGACGTTCACCGGTAGCATGCGCAACACTGCAGCCCGCGCCTGGGGCGGTACATGCAGGGCCGGACGCAAGGAGGCCAGGGCGCCGGGCTGGCGGCTGACGCTCTCGGGCAGATGCCACACCAGCAACGCCAGCGTGACGAACAAGCCGAGCAACAGCCAGTAGGCCAAACGCAGCGGCCACGGCGCAAATTCCACCAGCAGGCTGGTACCCAGGGCGCCGCTGGCCATGCCGAGCAAGGGCGTCAGGCTGTTGACCAACGGCCCCTGCTCGCGATCGATATCCAGCAACGCAGCGCCCAGCACGCTGGTAGCCATGCCAGTGGCGAAGCCTTGCAGAATGCGCGCAGCAATCAACCAGCCGACACTGTCGGCCTGCAGGAACAACAGCATGGAGACGCTTTCCAGCACCAATGCAGTGAAGATCAGCGGCCGCCGCCCCAGGTAGTCCGACAACGAACCGACTGTCAGCAGCGCCGCCAGCAAGCTGACGGCATACACCGCAAAAATCAGCGTCAGGGTTACCGCCGAGAACTGCCAGGCTTGCTGGTACAGGTGATACAAAGGCGTCGGGGTGCTCGAGGCGGCGAGAAAGCCGAGCAAGGCAAGTGCCAGGAACATCAGACGAAAACGCCGTGAGGCCGGGGATTTGAACAACATGAACATGATCAGCACTCCGCTAAAGCAATTATTTAGCTTTTGCGCAGTCTGCTCGCCTTCATTCCTTAACGCAAACCCTTTGTGTTAAGGTCGACCGATGGCGATTAAAGAAGGTATCCGCACGGGTGGGCGCAGCGCCCGTGTGCAGGCATCGGTACATGCGGCGGTACGCGAACTGCTCAAGGAGCAGGACCGCGCGAGCCTGACCGTGCCGCAAATTGCCGCTCGCGCCGGCGTCACCCCGTCAACTATCTATAGGCGCTGGGGCGAATTGGCCGCCCTGCTCGCCGATGTCGCCGTCGAGCGCGTGCTGCCTGACGTGGCGCCGCTGGACACCGGCGAGCTGCGTACCGACCTGCGCGCCTGGACCGAACAGTACCTCGACGAAATCACCTCCGAACCAGGCCGCAACCTGATGCGCGACGTGCTCAGCAGCGCCTGCCCGGGTTACTGCACCAACATTCTGCGCGGGCAACTGCAGGTCATCCTCGACCGCGCCCAGGCGCGCGGCGAGGCCCTGCCAGACATCGAACGCCTGCTGGATCTGCTGGTCGCACCGACCGTCTACCGCACCTTGTTCGCCGAAGCCCCGCCGACCCTGGAACAGCTCTACAGCCTGCTTGACCTGGCCTTGCCCGGCTAAGGCCCTGCGACGCTCTGCCACTGCGACCATCGTCGGCGCTGACGAAGCCTTTGCGGCGTGCCAGACTGATTGATCGAGG
The DNA here is from genome assembly GCF_044743505.1 of Pseudomonas sp. NPDC087612. Lineage (NCBI taxonomy): Bacteria > Pseudomonadati > Pseudomonadota > Gammaproteobacteria > Pseudomonadales > Pseudomonadaceae > Pseudomonas > Pseudomonas sp. NPDC087612. The sequence goes on along the minus strand of NZ_JBIUWO010000008.1, from coordinate 105,906 downwards.
TTCGCTGTCAGGCTGAATCACCCTTTTGTTTCGGAGTTGTCATGTCGCTGTCCAGTGGGCTGATCGCCGTGGTCGCCCTGGCCTATATGGCCATCATGTTCGCCATCGCCTTTTACGGCGACCGCCGCAGCACACCGCTGCCGCCGCGCCTGCGTGCCTGGGTGTACAGCCTGTCGCTGGCGGTGTACTGCACCAGCTGGACCTTCTTCGGCGCCGTCGGCCAGGCCGCCGAACAACTCTGGGCGTTCCTGCCGATCTACCTGGGCCCTGTGCTACTGCTGCTGTTCGCGCCCTGGGTGCTGCAGAAGATGGTGCTGATCAGTAAACAGGAAAACATCACCTCGATCGCCGACTTCATCGCCGCCCGCTACGGTAAATCCCAGAGCCTGGCGGTGGTGGTGGCGCTGATCTGCCTGATCGGCGTGCTGCCGTACATCGCCTTGCAGCTCAAGGGCATCGTGCTCGGCGTCAACCTGCTGATCGGCGCAGGCGCCGATGCTACTGGCAGCCGTGTGCAGGACACCGCGCTGGTGGTGTCGCTAGTGCTGGCACTGTTTTCGATTGTCTTCGGTACCCGTAGCCTGGACGTCACCGAACACCATCGCGGCATGGTCCTGGCGATTGCCTTCGAATCGCTGGTCAAGCTGCTGGCGTTCCTCGCCGTCGGCGCCTTCGTCACCTTCGGCCTGTTCAACGGTTTCGAAGACCTGTTCAGCAAGGCGCAACTGGCGCCACGCCTGGAAGGCTTCTGGAACGAGACCATCAACTGGCCGTCGATGATCGTGCAGACCGGCGTGGCGATGATGGCGATCATCTGCCTGCCGCGCCAGTTCCATGTCACCGTGGTGGAGAACATCGAACCCCAGGACCTGCGCCTGGCGCGCTGGGTGTTCCCGATGTACCTGATCCTCGCCGCGCTGTTCGTGGTACCAATCGCTCTGGCCGGGCAGATGCTGCTGCCCGACTCGGTGCTGCCCGACTCCTTCGTGATCAGCCTGCCGCTGGCCGAGGCGCATCCGGCGCTGGCCCTGCTGGCCTTTATCGGCGGCGCGTCGGCGGCCACCGGCATGGTCATTGTCGAGGCCGTGGCGCTGTCGACCATGGTTTCCAACGACATGCTGCTGCCCTGGCTGCTGCGCCGCAACAACGCCGAGCGCCCGTTCGAAGCCTTCCGCCACTGGATGCTCTCGGTACGCCGGGTGACCATCGTCGTCATCCTTTTGCTGGCCTATGTCAGCTACCGCCTGCTCGGCTCTACCGCAAGCCTTGCGACCATCGGCCAGGTGGCGTTTGCCGCCGTGACCCAGCTGACCCCGGCCATGCTCGGCGCCCTGTACTGGAAGCAGGCCAACCGCCGCGGAGTGTTCGCCGGCCTGGCCGCCGGGGTGTTCCTGTGGTTCTACACCCTGGTGCTGCCGATTGCCGCCCATAGCCTGGGCTGGTCGCTGGAGCTATTCCCGGGCCTGGCCTGGCTGCACGGCAACCCGCTGAACCTGCCGATCACACCACTGACCCAAGGCGTGGTGCTGTCGCTGGCGGGTAACTTCACCCTGTTCGCCTGGGTGTCGATCCTCTCGCGCACACGGGTGTCCGAGCACTGGCAGGCCGGACGATTCATCGGCCAGCAGACCAGCGCCCGCCCTAGCAGCCGTTCGCTGCTGGCGGTGCAGATCGACGACCTGTTGCACCTGGCCGCACGTTTTGTCGGCGAAGAGCGCGCACGACAGAGCTTCATCCGTTTCGCCTACCGCCAGGGCAAGGGTTTCAACCCCAACCAGAATGCCGACGGCGAATGGATCGAACACACCGAGCGCCTGCTCGCCGGCGTGCTCGGCACCTCCTCGACCCGCGCAGTGGTCAAGGCCGCGATCGAAGGCCGCGACATGCAGCTTGAGGACGTGGTGCGCATCGCTGACGAAGCCTCGGAAGTGCTGCAGTTCAACCGCGCCCTGCTGCAAGGGGCAATCGAGAACATCAGCCAGGGCATCAGCGTGGTCGACCAGTCGCTGCGCCTGGTGGCCTGGAACCGCCGCTACCTGGAGCTGTTCAACTACCCCGACGGGCTGATCAGCGTCGGCCGGCCGATTGCCGACATTATCCGCTACAACGCCGAGCGCGGCCTGTGCGGCCCGGGCGAGGCCCAGGTGCACGTGGCCAGGCGCCTGCACTGGATGCGCCAGGGCCGTGCGCATACCTCCGAGCGCTTGTTCCCCAACGGCCGGGTGATCGAGCTGATCGGCAACCCGATGCCCGGCGGCGGCTTTGTCATGAGTTTTACCGACATCACCCCGTTCCGCGAAGCCGAACAGGCGCTCAAGGGCGCCAACGAAAGCCTTGAGCAACGGGTCGCCGAACGCACCCACGAGCTGTCGCAACTGAACCAGGCACTGAGCGAAGCCAAGAGCCACGCCGAGGCCGCCAACCAGTCCAAGACCCGCTTCCTCGCAGCGGTCAGCCACGACCTGATGCAGCCGCTGAACGCCGCGCGGCTGTTCTCGGCGGCGCTGTCGCATCAGGGCGATGGCTTGTCGGCCGATGCCCAGCAACTGGTCCAGCACATGGACAGCTCGCTGCGTTCGGCCGAAGAGCTGATCAGCGACCTGCTGGACATCTCGCGCCTGGAAAACGGCAAGATCACCCCGGACGTCAAACCCTTCGCCCTCAACGAACTGTTCGACACCCTCGGCGCTGAATTCAAGGTTCTGGCCCAGCAGCAAGGCCTGGATTTCCGCCTGCGCGGCAGCCGCCTGCGGGTGCAGAGCGACATGAAACTGCTGCGCCGGATTCTGCAGAACTTCCTCACCAACGCCTTCCGCTATGGCAAAAGCCCGATTCTGCTCGGCGTGCGCCGCCAGCAGGGGCGCTTGTGGCTGGAGGTCTGGGACCGTGGCAGCGGCATCGCCGACGACAAGCTGCAGGTGATCTTCGAGGAATTCAAACGCCTGGACAGCCACCAGACCCGCGCGGAAAAAGGCCTGGGCCTGGGCCTGGCGATCGCCGATGGCCTGTGCAAGGTGCTTGGCCATCCGCTTGAGGTGCAGTCGTGGCCGGGCAAGGGCAGCGTGTTCCGCGTCAGCGTGCCGCTGGCCACGGCGCCGGCGGCCCCGGTGGCCAGCCCTGCCGAACAGGCCGGGCAGCCATTGGCAGGCCTGCAGGTGCTGTGCGTCGACAACGAAGACAGCATCCTCATCGGCATGAACAGCCTGCTCAGCCGCTGGGGCTGCCAGGTATCCATCGCGCGCAATCGCGCCGAGTGTGAAGCCTTGCTGGCAAGCGGCCTGCGCCCGCACCTGGCGCTGGTGGACTACCACCTTGACGACGGCGAGGTCGGCACCGAGCTGATGGCCTGGTTACGCACACGCCTGGGCGAGCCGGTCCCCGGCGTGGTGATCAGTGCTGACGGGCGCAGCGAGATGGTCGCCCAGGTGCATGCCGCAGGGCTCGACTACCTGGCCAAGCCGGTCAAGCCGGCGGCCTTGCGCGCCCTGCTCAATCGGCATCTGAGCCTGGTCCAGTAAGGGCGCTGGCAGCCAGCGGGTCGCCTTCGCTCATGGCCCGCTCGAGCAGGTCGGCCGGCAGGCTCTTGCTGGCCCGGGCACCGAGCAGCTTGAGCTGTTCGCTGCGGCTGATCAGGTTGCCGCGCCCTTCGCAGAGCTTGTTGCGCGCCGCGCTATAGGCTTTGTCGACCTGCTGCAGGCGGCTGCCAAGCTCGTCCAGGTCCTGGATGAACAGCACGAACTTGTCGTACAGCCAACCGGCACGCTCGGCGATCTCCCGGGCATTCTGGCTCTGGCGCTCCTGCTTCCAGAGGCTGTCGATAACCCGCAAGGTGGCCAGCAAGGTGGTCGGGCTGACGATCACGATCTGGCGGTCGAAGGCTTCCTGGAACAGGTTCGGCTCTGCCTGCAAGGCGGCCGAAAACGCCGCCTCGATAGGCACGAAGAGCAGGACGAAATCCAGGCTGTGCAGGCCTTCGAGGCGGTTGTAGTCCTTGCCGGACAAGCCTTTGACATGGTTGCGCAGCGACAGCACGTGTTGCTTGAGCGCGGCCTGGGCAATCTCGCTGTCGTCGGCGCCAACGTACTGCTGGTAGGCGGTGAGGCTGACCTTGGAGTCGACCACCACCTGTTTGTCGCCCGGCAGCATGATCAGCACGTCGGGCTGAAAGCGCTCGCCGTCGGCGCTCTTGAGGCTGACCTGGGTCTGGTACTCGCGGCCCTTCTCAAGCCCGGCGTGCTCCAGCACCCGCTCCAGAATCAGCTCGCCCCAGTTGCCCTGGGTCTTCTGGCCCTTGAGCGCCTGGGTCAGGTTGGTGGCCTCATCGCTCAGGCGCAGGTTGAGCTGCTGCAGGCGTTCAAGCTCCTTGGCCAGCGAGAAGCGCTCGCGGGCCTCTTGCTGATAGCTGTCTTCGACGCGCTTTTCAAAGGCCTGGATGCGCTCCTTGAGCGGGTCGAGCAACTGCCCCAGGTGCTGCTGGCTGGTCTGGGCGAAGCGCTGTTCGCGCTCATCGAAAATCTTCGTGGCCATTTCGGCGAACTGCGCCCGCAGCTCGTCACGCGAGCCCTGCAGGTCGTCGAGGCGTTGCTGATGGCTTTCCTGCTGTTCGCGCAGCTCGGCGCTCAGGGCTGCGCTCTGGGCGTCCAGGCGACGCAATTCGGCTTCGCGGCTGGCGCGTTCGAGCTGCCAGGCATGGGCGGCATCGCGCGCTTCGTCGCGATCGATCTGCAGCAATTCAAGCTCACGGGCCTGAGCGGCCAGCGTCGCCTGCTTGGCGGCATTGGCCTGGCTCAGGTCGCTGATTTCGTCGCGGCTGGCATCGAGCTGGGCGAGCAAGCCTTCCTGGGCCAGCTGCACACTGCTCAGGCGCTCCTCAAGCAAGGCCGCGTCGGCCTGGCGCGCACTCAGGCGCCGTTGCACCTGCAGCACCAGCGCCAGCGACGGCACAGCTGCCACCACAATACCCAGCACAATGCTGGTCAGATCCACTGCCATAGCCACCCCGATCTCCCTCGGCCAACGATCAACGGCTCAGCTTATCAGCCTTGGGCGCACGCGCCGCATTCAGGCTTCAGGCAATTGCCTGAGCAGGCGCAAGGCCTCCTGCGAACCCTGGGCAGCGGCCTGTTCGAGCCAGTAGCGGCCCTGGGCGGGTTCGTTCAGTTGCCCCAAGGCGCACAGCCGGCCGTACTCGAGCTGGGCCCGGCGATCACCGGCGCGCGCTGCCTGGCGCAGCAGTTCGTGGCCGATCCGGCGGTCGCGGGCATTGCCGCAATCACGGCAGAGCATCTGCCCCAGGCGGCTCTGGGCCACCACCACGCCCTGGCGCGCTGGCTGCTTGAGCAAGCGCCCGGCAAAGTGCTTGACGTTGGGGTTGTCACCCAGGCGCGGGCTGTCGAGCAACCACAAGGCCACTTTCAAGGAGAAGCGCTTGGGCTCGGGCAGAGGCGACTGGGCAGTGGGGGCAACGAGGCTTTTGGAGCGAAACTTCATAAAAAACAGCGAAGGCAACTCGAGAGGCGCGCCACTCTACTCCATTTTTCTGACAATGGCCCGGTGCTTTTCTGCACTTTTTTCAAAATATTTCAGTGTTTTTTTCTTGACGTCAGGACGGGTATTTTGTCCCTGACGGAAGACTGTCGAAGGATTGTCGGACACCGGCCAAAAAGCTGGCACGCCCGTCCTAGAGCAAGCGCTCGGGACAATCCACAGAAGCTGTGGATAACTCGGTGGACAACCCCCTAAACCTCCCCGCAAACCCCTATGGAATGGGGCTTTCAGTCAAACTGTCGATTTTTTCACCAGCTAAAATAAGTGTTTTTTTTCATTGACTTAAGGCAACGGCCAAGTCATTGGCGGCCACTTGCCGCCTTGTTGCAGCGCTGTAACAAGGGCTGCCCCAAGTGTGCACAACCGCCCTTTAGCGAGGCATTTCCCTGCACGAAATTGGCACGTTCCCTGCCTTGTTGCACTGCAAAGCCGGCGAATTAGCCCTTCACAGACAGCCTGGAACGCGACATACTGATCGGCTCGCCAGACGAAAAGCCAAAAAGCTTGCCAGCAACGCAAAACTGCGGTAGTCTTGCCGCCGTTAGTACCAAGCTGAAAGTCAATTCTGGCCAAAGCAGTCCTTACAGTGCCCTGCCCCCTCACATCGGACAGGCCTGTTGAAACCAGGACCGGCCCACTCGATGGTTCCCCAGGTAAATCACTTCTTACTCTGACCGAACCAACCTGCAGATTGATCAGGATCTTCACCCAGCGGCATTGAACCCGACCCTGGCTGTTGCCTGTCCTCTGACGTACCTACCAGTCAGCCCCAGCGCCACATGATAAATGCGCCCAAAACTGGCTGCCCTGTTCCAGTCAGGTTCTTCGCACCGGCTTAAATGCTCGCGTTACTGGAACGTTTTATATGTGCACGGATCGAAACCGTGTCTATTGCAGGAACATCTAATAACTATGAATCACTCTACTCATACTCAGGCTGCCATTCGCACCCTTTCCCAGGCATTTGCCCCTCTGAACTGCTTGATCCTGGCGTCGCGCAAAGGCGGCTTCAGCTTCACCCTGGTCAACGAGCACGGCATTGCCCGGCACAGCGAGCGCCTGTACCCGGAGCAATACTCCGAAGCCGAGCCGCTGCAGGCCGTTATCGAGCGCACCCGTCAGGCCCTGGTGGCCTGATCCGCACGACGCTGCAAACGCTCAAGCCCCGCCCTCTGGCGGGGCTTTTTTATGCCTGGCGCCCAGCAATCACTAATTGCCGCACGGCATATGATTTATAACTAAAAGCCGCAAATGTTTTAAAAACAGGCCTTTACAGCGCGAATATGACACTACACTTCAACTCAAGCGGCAAAGGCCGCTTCCGGCGGGCCTGACCGACTCTCCAGCTGCCAAGCTCCAGCGTCCGCCGGCCAATTTCAAGTTCGAGGGCATCATGGGTATCGCCGCGAGCGAGTTGAGCCAGTTTGTCATTCGTCCGACCCTGATCTACCTGGGTCGCCACTGCGCCAGCGCCGAAGCCCTGCTGCTCGGCGTCGCCGCCAGCCAGTCAGCACTCGGCTCAGCATTGCACGACCGCCGCGGCCACGGCCTGTACCGCATTGGCGAACTGCGCCACCAAAGCCTCTGGGACCAGTTCCTGGCCCGCGACCCGGATCTCGCCAGCCTGGTCCGTGGCCTTGCCAGCCAGCATGCCTTCCTCAGCGGCCCACACCTGGAACTGACCGTAAACCTGCGCTATGCCACCGCCATCGCCTGGATGTTGATCGAAGAACAAGCCCCCGAACTGCCCGCCGCCGACGATCTGCTCGGGCTTGCACGTATCTGGCGACAAACCTTCCAGCCTCAGGGGCGCCTGCGCGATTTCACCTGCGCCTGGCAAACCTGCATCGCCCCTGTGACTCTTCAGGCCTGCTGAGAGTCACTGCTTTCCATAATCGGAAAATTCCCGCCATTTTGGTCGGATTGTCCTACAAAACCGCTCTATCTCCTGCGATACAGCCTATAGCGCTGCGGGCGAACTGATGGTAATTTTCGCCCCGGAGATCCCAAGGAGTTCTAATAATGAAAAAAGTAATGCTCAAAACCTCTCTCAGCCTCGCCGTCACTCTCGCCTCGACTCAACTGTTCGCCAGTGGCTTTGCCCTCAACGAACAAAGCGTCAGTGGCATGGGCACAGGTTTCGCGGGTCGTTCTTCTTCTGCCGATGATGCCAGCACCGTATTCGGCAACCCTGCCGGTATGTCGCGCCTGAAACGCGAGCAGATCACCGTTGGCGGCGCCGCCGTCATCGCCAAGTCCGATATTTCCGGCGGCGGGCGCCCAGGTGGCACCACCGACGGCGACATGGTGCCGTTCGTTGGCGTACCCATGGGCTACTACGTCAAGCCTCTGGATGAACACTGGACCGTCGGTTTCGGCGTCTACGCGCCGTTCGGCCTGGTCACCGATTACGAGAGCACTGCCGCCAGCCGTTACTGGGGCAAGAAAAGCCACGTTGAAGTGGTCACCTTCCAGCCAACCATCAGCTACGCCTTCAATGACAAGGTGTCGATCGGTTTCGGCCCGACCATCAACAAGATCAAGGGTGAGCTCAGCGCCAACACCCTCAACCCGCGCACCCCGGGTTTCAACGATGGCGAAGTGAAAATCAAGGGTGACGACACTGCCGTCGGCTACAACATCGGCGTGCTGGTCCAGGCCACCGACAAGACCCGCCTGGGCCTGACCTACCACTCGATGGTCGACTACAAGCTCGAAGGCAACACCAAGATCAACAACGCCCTGATCGGCCCGTTCAGCGGCAGCAAGTTCGACGCTGAACTGAAGATCAAGACCCCTGAATCGGTCGACTTCTCGGTTACCCACGAGCTGGATGACCAGTGGACTATCTACGCTGGTAGCACCTGGACCCGCTGGAGCCGCCTGGAAGCCATCACCGTCACCAACAAGGTTCCTGCCCCGCTGGCCGGCCAGTTCGGCACCATCAGCGAAGAGCAGAACTGGCACGACACCTGGGCCCACGCCATCGGCGCGTCCTACAAGCTGAACAAGGAGTGGGTACTGCGTACCGGCTTCACCGTCGACCAGTCGCCGACCAACAACCACGACCGTTCGCCACGCATCCCGACTGGCGATCGCAAGATCTTCAGCCTGGGCGCCGGCTACAGCCCAACCGACGACATGACCATCGACGTGGCGTACTCCTATCTGTGGGAAGAAGACACCAAGGTCAACCTGGCCAGCCCAACCAAGGGTTCGTACAACGCCAAGTACGAAAACAGCGCTCACGGTATTGGCGCGTCGCTGACCTATCGCTTCTGATAACAGCGCCGCAACGAAAAACCGCCGTCATCGGCGGTTTTTTTATGCCTGAGCAATCGGCCAGGCGTGCCCGACTTCCAGCTGGAGGTACTCCATGAACGCCCGCACCTTGGGGCTCAAGGCGAAACGGTCGGCCACGCACAGGTAGATATCCATCGGTTCGGTCTGGGCGTAGGCCCGTGCCGGCTGCGAATACTCGAACAACGCCACCAGCTGGCCGCGCTCGAGCAAAGGGCGGGCGACGAACTCGGCCAGGCGAGCGATACCGCCATCGCGCACCGCCATCTGCGTCAGTACGTCGATGTCATCGCTGATCAGCACCTTGTCGAACTCGGCATCAAAACGCAGCCCCTCGCGGATAAAGCCCCAGCGCAAAAAGCGCCCATCCACCGGGTAGCGGAACACCAGGCAGCGGTGCTCCTTGAGCTGCTCGGGCGATTGTGGCCAACCGGCCGCCGCCAGATAGCCCGGGGAAGCGCAGCAAATGAACGGCACCCGGGCAATGTGCCGGGCCAGCAGGCCGTCTTCGAGCTGTGGCTGGATGCGGATACTGACATCAACGCCTTCCTGGGCGTGGTTGACCCGCCGATCATTCGTAACCAATTCAATTGAAAGCTGCGGGTAGCGTGCACTGAAGGCCGGAATCAGCGGCGCCAGTACATGGCGGCCAAAGGCCGACGATGAAGCGATGCACAAGCGCCCCTTGGGCTCGCAGTCCGGGGCGGTGACCGCCTGCTGGGCCTGCTCGAGGTCGCGCTCGATGTGCTTGACCTTGTCGTAGTACAGGCTGCCACTGGGCGTCAGCACCATACTGCGCGTGGTACGCGCCAGCAGGCGCACCTGCAGGTGGGCTTCCAGGCGGGCGATATTCTGGCTCACCGCGGCGGCACTCAAGCCCAGGCTGCGAGCGCCACCGGCGATGCTGCCGGCCTCGACCACCTTGATGAAACTCTTGATCGAACCGAGCAGGTTCATGACGGCATCCAGGCATTCGTAAGATCTTCTTTATAAAGACCTAAGTCCAGCTCGTCTACCGCAGTCCAACGCCCCCTTGCTAGGCTGCCCCCTCACCCACCAGAAGGAGTCAGCATGACCTTCCAGACCAGCGCCCGCCCCCGGCGCAAACTCGGCGTTCGCGCCACCCCCTACGTGTTTGCCTTCTACATGTCGGCAATCATGGCCCTGTTGATGTGCTTCGTGATTACCGCCGCCAACGCAGGCATCAACGAGCAGTACCTGGGCAACGTGCTCAAAGCCTATCAACTGGCCATGCCAGTAGCCTTTGCCTGTGTGCTGGTGGTGCGCCCGATCGTGCTCAAGCTGGTGGCCTGGACCGTGCATCCGAGCCACTGACGCAGCTCAGGGCCGGGAAGCAATGGCCTTTTCAATCGCCGCCTTGAACGCCGGGTCATCCGGCTTGGTCAGGCTGGTGAAATTGGCCACAACCTTGCCCTGGCGATCAACCACGTACTTGTAGAAATTCCACTTCGGCGCACTGCTCTGCGCGGCCAGTTCCTTGAACAGCGGCGTGGCATCGTCGCCACGCACGGGCCGGGCCTGGGTCATAGTGAAGGTCACGCCATAGTTGGCGTAGCAGACCTTGGCGGTTTTCTCGGCATCGGCGTCTTCCTGCTTGAAGTCGTTGGACGGCACCCCGAGCATTTCCAGGCCCTGTTCGTGGTACTCCTTGTAGACGCTTTCAAGTCCCTCGAACTGCGGGGCAAAGCCGCAATAGCTGGCGGTATTGACCACCACCAGCGGCTTGCCTGCAAAACGCTGGCACAGGTCGATCTGCTCCTTGCCGCGCAGCTCCGGCAACGAGCCCTTGAGCAGCGCCGGGCAATCGGCGGCCAGGGCATTGGCCGCAGCGGCCAAGGTCAACAACGGAACCAACATCCAGCGTGCGCGCATCGTCTCTCTCCCTCGAACGTTCCCGAAGTATTCAGAGTACTCCTAGCACACGCCCATGCCCAACTGCATCAACGCCAGGCCGCCCTCATGCCAGCCCCACCAGGCCAGCGCCAGCAGCAATAGCGCGGCGAGGCCGAGCACGCTGCCAATGGCGACCCGCTTCATGCTGCCTGCGCCTGCAAGCGCGCTACCGGGCGTTCGCGTACTGGCCAGTTCAGCGCTGCGGCGAGCAGGCTGAGGAGGATGGAAATTTGCCAGACCAAATCGTAGTTGCCGGTGCGGTCATACACCACCCCGCCCAGCCAGCCGCCCAGAAATGCCCCCAACTGGTGGAACAGGAAGACGATACCGCCGAGCATCGACAAATTGCGCACACCAAACAGGGTGGCCACGGTGCCGTTGGTCAAGGGTACGGTCGACAGCCACAGCAGGCCCATGGCAATGCCGAACAGGTAGGCGCTGAACTGGCTGATTGGCGCCCACAGGAACAACACGATGACTACCGCGCGCAGCAGGTACAGCGCGGTCAGCAGCCGCGGCTTGGACATGCGCCCACCCAGCCAGCCGGCGGTGTAGGTGCCGACGATATTGAACAGCCCGACCAGCGCCAGCACTGTGGTGCCGATGGTCGCCGGCAGGTGCTGGTCGACCAGGTAGGCCGGCAGGTGCACGCCGATGAACACCACCTGGAAACCACAGACGAAAAAGCCCAGGGCCAGCAGCCAGAAACCGGAGTGCGAGCAGGCTTCGCGCAGGGCCTGGCCGAGGGTCTGGTCATTGCCCTGACTGGGCAGCGGACGATCACGCAGCAGCCCTACCAGCGGCACGATAAAGGCCACCAGCAAACCCAGCACCAGCAAGGCCGCCGACCAGCCCAGCCAGCCGATCAGGCCGAGCGTACCCGGCAGCATGGCGAACTGGCCGAAGGAGCCGGCGGCGCTGGCAATGCCCATGGCCATGCTGCGTTTTTCTGGCGGCACGGCACGGCCAACCACGCCGAGGATCACCGAAAACGAGGTGCCCGACAGGCCGATACCGATCAACAAACCGGCACTGAGCGACAGGGTCAGGGCCGAGTCGGACATGCCCATCAGCACAAGGCCAGCGGCATAAAGCATACCGCCGACCATCACCACCTTGGCAGCACCGAGGCGATCGGCCAGGGCTCCGGCAAACGGCTGGGCCAGACCCCAGATCAGGTTCTGCAAGGCAATGGCAAAGGCAAACACGCCGCGCCCCCAGCCAAAGTCGGCGCTCATCGGCGCCAGGAACAGGCCAAAGCCGTGCCGCACGCCCAGCGACAAGGCCAGGATCAGCGCCGCGCCAAGCAGAATCCACCCACTGGTTCGCCATACTGATGTCATTTTTGTTGTCTCCAGTGCCGCAAGGTTATGCGGGTATATACCCGCTTATACTCGTAAAAAGCTCAGGCCAACAGCTCCAGCAGGCGCACCAGTTCGTCACGCTGACCTTCGCCGAGGGTCTCGATCAAGCCGCTTTGCGCTTGCTCCCAGGCCGGCTCCGCCGCTTGCAGGCGTGCCCGGCCCTGCTCGGTCAGCAACACGATACGGTTGCGCAGGTCCTGCCCTTCGGCCAGGGCCACCAGGCCCTCGGCTTCCAGTACCCGCAGGTTGCGCCCCAAGGTGCTGCGGTCCAGGCCCATGGCCTCGGCCAGGGTGGAAATACTCGGTTGATCCAGGCGGCGTAAATGACGCAACAGGGAAAACTGCGCGACATTGATCCCGAAGCCTTCGAGGGCCTCGTCGTAGTGTCGGCTCACCCCACGGGCGGCGCGACGCAGGTGGGTGCAGATGCATTCGCTGGTCAACATAATGCGTGTATATACCCGCACTTTGGCAACTGCAAGCTTTTATTCGCCGCTCACAGCACCAAAGCGATCAATACCGCCAGCTCCAGCAGCTCGAGCAGGGCCCCGGCGGTATCACCGGTGGTGCCACCCAGACGGCGCACCATCACGTGGCGCAGCCAGGCGAAGACGATGGCGGCAACCAGCAGCACCCACAGGCCCTTGAACCCTGCCAGCAGCACACAGGCCAACGCACTGACGAGCATCACCAGCTGGCCCGCCCGACGCGGCAAATGATCGGCAAGCGCCTGGCCGAGCCCGCCGCTGCGCACATAGGGCGTGCACAGGAACAAGCCCAGTAACCCCGCGCGGCCGATCAGCGGTGCGAGCAACAGCAGCAGCCCGTCACCGCGCTCGATCAACGCCAGTAAGGCGCAGAACTTGAGCAGCAGCACCAGTACCAGGGTGACCACGGCAATCGGCCCGCTGCGCGGGTCTTTCATGATCAGCAAGGTACGTTCGCGGTCGCCGAAACCGCCGAGCCAGGCATCGGCGCTGTCGGCCAGGCCGTCCAGGTGCAAGGCGCCGCTGAGCAGCACCCAGGCGCTGAGCAGCAAGGCGGCGTGCAACAGCACCGGGCTACCCGCCAGCAGCGCGTTCCCCCCCCAGAGCACCACCCCGAACAACAGCCCTACCAGCGGGTAAAACAGCAATGAGCGGCCCATTTGTTCCGGCGCCGGCATGCCCGGCAGGCGCACCGGCAAGCTGCTGAGAAACTGCAGGGCGATCCAGAACCCCAGCATCTCAGCACACCTCGCGCAGGCTGCCGTCGGCCAGCAGTTCCAGGCGGCACAAGGCGCCATGGACCACTTCGACCTGCAGCAGCTGTTCACGCGGCAGGCCACGGGCGCGGGCCAGCAACAGGCGCATGACGCCGCCGTGGGTGACCAGCAGCAACTGCTGGCCGGCATGGGCCTGGTGCAAGGTGCTGATGGCCTGCAACACCCGTACGGAGAAATCCGCCACCGGCTCGCCACCTGGCGGTGTGTAGGCATAAGGGTCAGCCCAGAACCGGCCGAGCTCGGCTTCATGGGTGAGCATCAGCGCTGCCGCGCTGCGCCCTTCCCACTCACCGAAATGCAGCTCTTGCAGCCCCGGCGCCAGCTGCAGCGGCAGGTTCAACTGCGCGCCCAGCTCCTGGGCAAAGCGTGCGCAGCGCTGCAATGGCGAGCTGACCAATGCATCCCAAGGGCCGGCATCACTCACCGCCGCGCGCATCTGCGCCCAGCCCTTGTCAGTCAGGGCATCGTCGAGGCTACCGCGCAGGCCGCCGCCCAGTTCGGTTTCTCCGTGGCGCAGCAGGTCGATGATCATGCCGGGCGGTCCGCTACCGCAGCTTCGGCGAAGGTCGCCATCTGCCCGTGCAGGTCACAGGCCAGGCGCAACAGCGGCACCGCCAGTGCCGCACCACTGCCCTCGCCCAGGCGCAGGCCCAGCTCCAGCAGCGGCTCGGCGTCGAGTTCGGCGAGCACCCGGCGATGACCGGGCTCGGCGCCGCGATGACCGAACAGCAGCCAGTCGCGGCAACCCGGATTGATACGCGTCGCCACCAGCGCGGCAACGGTGCAGATAAACCCATCCACCAGCACCGCAACACCAGCCTGGGCGCAACCCAGGTAGGCGCCGACCAGCGCGGCGATCTCGAAACCACCAAAACACAACAGCCGCTGCAGCGGGTCGTCGCCAAGATTGGCATGCTGCAGCAAGGCGCGCTCGATGACCTCGGCCTTGTGCCGCACACCGGCGGCGTCCAGGCCGGTACCCGGACCACTGAGCTCGCTGGCCGGACAACCGAGCACGGCGCAGGCCAGGGCGCTGGCGGCGGTGGTGTTACCGATGCCCATCTCGCCGCCGATAAACAACCGGGCGCCGCTGGCGGCCGCGCGCAGGGCACTCTCGCGCCCGCCTTGCAGAGCCTGCAGGCCTTGTTCGTAGGTCATCGCCGGTACCCGAGCGAAGTTGGCCGTGCCCGGGCCGACGCGCAGGTGGCGCACGTCCGGCAGGTCCAGGGCCAGGTCGATGGTACCCAGGTCGATCACTTCCAGTTGAGCATTCAGCTGCCGCGCCAGCACGCTGATCGCAGCGCCGCCGCTGACGAAATTGAGCAGCATCTGCCCGGTCACCGCCTGCGGGTAAGCCGAGATGCCTTCGGCGACCACACCGTGATCGCCGGCAAAAATCGCGATCCACACCTGCTCGACGCTCGGCTTGAGCTGGCCTTGCAAGCCGGCCAGTTGCACTGCCAGCTGCTCCAGGCGACCCAGCGAGCCTGCCGGCTTGGTCAGTTGCTGTTGCCGCGCCAGGGCCTGTTCGCGAACAATCGGGTCGACAGCTCGACAGGCTTCACGCCACCAGGTTTGACTCATAGTGCAGGTCCTTTCAGGGTAAGCGGCAAGCCGGCGACAGTCAGCACCACGCGCTGGCAGCGCTCG
This sequence comes from Pseudomonas sp. NPDC087612, assembly GCF_044743505.1. NCBI lineage: Bacteria > Pseudomonadati > Pseudomonadota > Gammaproteobacteria > Pseudomonadales > Pseudomonadaceae > Pseudomonas > Pseudomonas sp. NPDC087612. Next base: position 90,867 of record NZ_JBIUWO010000008.1, on the reverse strand, counting down.
GCAATGGCCTGGTGCAGCGCGCCTGCTTCATCGACATAACGGCGGGTCAGCTCGCCCATGGGCACTACGCCCAGGCCGGTTTCGTTGCTGACCAGTATGATTTCGCCCGGCAACGCTGCCAGGCACTCGAGCAGCGCCGTGCGTTCGGCCGCCAGGCGCTCAGGGTTGTCGAGCATCAGCAGGTTGGTCAGCCACAGGGTCAGGCAATCGACCAGCAGGCAGCGCTCGGCACTGGCAGTGGCACGCAGCACCCGCACCAACTCCAGCGGCTCTTCGATCAATCCCCACTCGGCCGGACGCCGCTCGCGGTGCAACTGCACCCGTGCATTCATCTCGCCGTCGAGCGGTTCGCTGGTGGCGATGTAGGTGACCGCCAGGCCGCTCTGCACCGCCAGTTGTTCGGCCAGGCGGCTCTTGCCCGAACGGGCGCCGCCAAGGATCAGGTTGAGCATTTCAGTTCTGTCCGCAGAGTTGGCGCAGGCGCGCGGTGTCCAGGTGCTGCTCGACCAGGTCGGCCAGGCGCTCGATGTCGCGTTCGCGCAGGGCGTGGTAGTCGATCTGCTCGACCTCCTGCAGCCCGGCCCAGCGCAACAGCGCGGCGCAGCAATGCGGCGCCTCGAACAGGCCATGCAGGTAGGTGGCGAGGATCTGCCCGTCGGCGCTGATGGCGCCATCGGCGCGGCCGCCGTCGAGCAACACTGCCGGGCGCTCCAGCGCCGGCCCCTGGGTTACCCCGGCATGAATCTCATAGCCGCTGATGGCCGCCTGCTCCAGCTGCAGGGTGCCGGCGACATTGCGCAGCTGCTTTTCGGCTTCGAGCACGGTGACAAAATCCAGCAGACCGAGGCCATCGCTGGCCCCCGCTGGGCCTTCCAGGCCCAAGGGGTCTTCCACCCGCTGGCCGAGCATCTGCAGCCCGCCGCAAATGCCCAGGACCTTGCCGCCGTAACGCAGGTGGCGACTGATCGCCTGGTCCCAACCACGCTCACGCAATTGCGCCAGGTCGCCGCGCACGCTCTTGGAGCCAGGCAAAATGATCAGGTCAGCGGGCGGAATCGGCTGACCGGGGCCGATAAACTGCAGATCGACCTGCGGGTGCAGGCGCAGCGGGTCGAAATCGGTGTGGTTGCTGATGCGCGGCAGCACCGGCACGATCACCTTGAGCTGGCGCCCGGCCTTGAGGCCCTGGCGCTGGTCGATACCGTCTTCGGCTTCCAGGTGCAGGTCCAGCACATAGGGCAGCACGCCCAGCACTGGCTTGCCGGTACGTTCTTCAAGCCAGTCCAGACCCGGCTGGAGCAAGGCGATATCGCCACGAAAACGGTTGATGACAAAGCCTTTGACCCGCGCCTGTTCGCTCGTCGAGAGCAACTCCAGGGTACCGACCAGATGCGCAAACACCCCGCCCCGATTGATGTCGGCAATCAGGATCACCGGGCAGTCGACTGCCTCGGCAAAGCCCATGTTGGCAATGTCGCCGGCACGCAGGTTGATTTCAGCCGGCGAGCCGGCGCCTTCGACCATTACCACCGGATAGGCCGCGCTCAGGCGCTGGTGCGAAGCCAGCACGGCCTGCATGGCGATGGCCTTGTAGTCGTGATAGGCCACGGCGTTCATGCTGGTGACCGCGCGGCCATGGACGATCACCTGGGCGCCGGTGTCGCTGTTGGGCTTGAGCAGCACCGGGTTCATGTCGGTGTGGGGCGCCAGGCCCGCGGCCTGCGCCTGCACCGCCTGGGCGCGGCCGATCTCGCCGCCCTCGGCGGTCACGGCACTGTTGAGCGCCATGTTCTGCGGCTTGAACGGCACCACGGCAATACCCTGGCGCAACAGCCAGCGGCACAGCGCGGTCACCAGGGTGCTTTTGCCGGCATCGGAGGTGGTGCCCTGCACCATCAGGGTGGTCATGCTTGTTCCTTGCGGTAATCGCTGAAAGCCTGGGCCAGGCGCTGAAAGTCCGGTTCACTGGCCGGCAGGCCGAAACGCAGGCTCGGCGGCTGGCTGAACAGGCGCAGGAGGATGCCGCGCCGGGCCATGAATTCATGCAGGCGCGGCGCCTGCTCGGTGACCAGGTACTGGAACAGGTCGCAGCTGCCGCTGGGGGCGAAACCTGCCGCACTGAGCACCTCGGCCAGGCGCTGGCTGGCAGCGGCGCAGCGGATGATCTGCTGCTGATGGGCGGCGCCGTCGAGCAGGCAGGCCTGGCCGAGGATCCGCGTCGGGCCGCTGATGGTCCAGGGCCCGAGCTGTTCGGCGAGCAGTTGCAACAACTGGCGCTCGGCCAGAACAAAGCCCAGGCGTACGCCGGCCAAGCCGAAGAACTTGCCGAACGAGCGCAGCACGATCAACCCGCTGCGCTCGGCATGGGCGCCAATGCTGTGTTGCGGGGTGTTGTCCATGAACGCTTCATCAACCAGCAGCCAGCCGCCACGGCGGGCCAGGCGACCATGCCATTCCAGCAGTTGCTCGGCAGCAATCAGCTGCCCGGTGGGGTTGTTGGGGTTGACCACCACCAGCACGTCGAGGCTGTCGAGGTAATAATCGACCTGGTCCAGCGGCAACTCGCGCACCCGGTGCCCAGCGCGGCGCCAGCCTTCGGCGTGTTCGGCGTAGCACGGCGACAGCACCCCGACCGTGCCGGGGCGACGCAGGCGTGGCAAAGCCTGGATCGCCGCCTGGGAGCCGGCCACTGGCAACAGTTGCTCGACCTGATAGTAATCACGGGCCGCCTGCTCGAGGCCGTCTTCGGTTTCGGGCAAGCGCGCCCAGGCCCGCAGCGGAATCTCAGGGATGGAATAAGACCACGGGGCGATGCCGCTGGACAGGTCCAGCCAGTCTTCGCGGGCGATGCCGTATTGCTGCACTACGCGTTGCAGGCGACCACCGTGTTCAAGCATAGAATTCAGCCCCCAGGCACAACAGCAGCAACCACAACCACACGCCCTGGCAAACCAGGCGCCAACCGCGTTCGATGGCGTCGGCATCGGCCTGCGGGCCTTCGCCCAGTTGCGGGCGCTCGTGCAGCTCGCCGTGATACACCGCCGGCCCGCCCAGCTCGACGCCCAGGGCTCCGGCCCCGGCCGCCATCACCGGCCCGGCATTGGGGCTGTCCCACAACGGCGCCTGGCGCCGCCAGCAGCTCAGGGCCAGGCGGGTCTTGCCCAGCAGCGCGTAAGTCAGCGCCACCAAGCGTGCCGGAATATAGTTGAGCACATCGTCGATCTTCGCCGCAGCCCAGCCAAAACGCTCGAAGCGTTCATTACGATAGCCCCACATGGCGTCGAGGGTGTTGCTCAGGCGATAGAGCACCACCCCCGGTACGCCGGCAACGACAAACCAGAACAGCGCGGCGAACACCGCATCGCTGCCGTTCTCCAGCACCGACTCGGTGGCGGCGCGGGCCACGGCGGTTTCGTCCAGCTCGCGGGTTTCGCGGCTGACCAGATAACCGACGCGCTGGCGGGCTTTTTCCAGGTCGCCCTGGCGCAGGGCTTCGGCCACCGGCGTTACGTGCTCGCCAAGGCTGCGCAGGCCGAGGGCGCAGTACAGCGCCAAAACTTCAATCAGCCAGCCAATGTACGGCAGCCAGGACAACAGCATGGCGATGAAGGTCAGCGGCACCACCGCCAGGAACCAGGCGCTGACGCCGTGGCTGCGCCAGCCTCGGCCGCCGGCATTCAAGCGCTGTTCCAGGCGCCCGGCCAGGCGCCCGAAGGCTACCAGCGGATGCCGGCGCTTGGGCTCGCCCAGCAGCGCATCCAGCGCCACCCCGGCCACTGTCAGCAACGCCACGCTCATCAAGACTCCCCCCACTGGTTTTCAAACAGCATGTCGTGCAGCGGCCGCGCTGTGGTCCAGCCTTCAAGCACCAGCATCGGCGCCGGGTAAAATTCGTGAACCGGGCCCAGGCAGAGGATTGCCAACGGCTTGGCACCGGCCGGCATGCCGAGCAGCTCGGCCAGGGCCCGGGGCTCGAACAGCGACACCCAGCCCATGCCCAGACCTTCGGCGCGGGCCGCCAGCCACAAGTTCTGGATCGCACAGGACAACGACGCCAGGTCCATCTCCGGCAAGGTCCGGCGGCCGAAGATATGCGCTTCGCGCTCATCCATCAGCGCCGCCACCAGCAGCTCGGCGCAGTCGTTGATACCTTCGACCTTGAGTTTCATGAAGTCATCGGAGCGCTCGCCGAGCGCCTGCGCTGTACGCAGGCGCTCCTCTTCCACCAGGGCCTGTATCCGCTGGCGCAGTTCGCGCTGGGTGATACGGATGAAACGCCAGGGCTGCATCAGCCCGACGCTGGGCGCCTGGTGCGCGGCCTCAAGCAGGCGCGCGAGCAACTCGGGGGCGACTTCGCCGCCACTGAAGTGACGCATGTCGCGACGCTCGCCGATGGCGCGGTAGACCGCCGCACGTTCGGCCTCGGTAAAAGCATGTTCAGTCATGGACACAGCAGCGCCGCCGACGCCTGGGGGTTGGAAGCAAAATAGAAATGCACGTAGGAGGCGGTCAAGCGCCCCTGGCGGTACACCGCCTCGGCACCACGACCACCGTTGGGGCTCTGGCCGCGGGCAACCGGCTCAAGCTCGGTATGGGTCAGCGAATGATGATAGGTGTGCCCGCGCAAGGTGCCTTCAGGCAGTTCTACGGCCTGCAGGGCCAAGGCGGCCAGGCGCTTTTGCATCACTGCCTCGCCTGCCAGCAGGCCGAGCAGTTCGGCACGCTCGCCGGCAACATCGGTGAGCGCATCAAGCAGGTAGAGCATGCCGCCGCATTCGGCGAGCAACGGCTTGCCGGCGTGGTGATGGGCGCGGATAGCCTCGAGCATCGGTGTGTTGGCCGCCAGCGCCTGGTGATGCAATTCGGGGTAACCGCCGGGCAGGTACAGGCTGTCAGCGGCTGGCAAGCTTGTGTCATGCAGCGGCGAGAAAAACGCCAGCTGCGCGCCCATGGCCCGCAGCAGATCGAGGTTGGCGCCATAGGTAAAGGCAAAGGCTTCGTCGCGGGCAACGGCAATACGCACACCTTGCAGCAACGGCTCGATGGCAAACTCGGTCGGCGCGGCAAAGCGCACCGCTGGCGGCAACGCCGCATCGCAACTGGCGCCCAGGGCCGCTGCGGCAGCATCCAGCCGCGCATCAAGGTCGTTCAGTTCACTGGCTTGCACCAGCCCCAGGTGACGGCTCGGCAATTCGATGCCGGTTTCTCGCGACAGCCCACCGTACCAGCGCAGCCCCTCGGTCAGGCTGCCTTCAAGCAACTGGGCATGGCGCAGGGTACCGACACGGTTGGCCAACACCCCGGCAAACGGCAGGTCCGGCTGATAGCGCGCCAGGCCCAGGGCCAGGGCGCCGAAGGTCTGGGCCATGGCGGTGCCATCGATCACCGCCAGCACCGGCACGCCAAAATGCCGGGCCAGGTCGGCGCTCGATGGCGTGCCATCGAACAGGCCCATGACCCCTTCGATGAGGATCAGGTCGGCCTCGCCCGCCGCCTCCCACAATAGCCGGCGGCTTTCCTGCTCGCCGACCATCCACAGGTCGAGCTGATACACCGGCGCACCACTGGCGCGCTCGAGGATCATCGGGTCAAGAAAGTCCGGGCCGCACTTGAACACGCGGACCTTGCGCCCCTGGTTGCGATGCAGGCGCGCCAGTGCGGCGGTCACCGTGGTCTTGCCCTGGCCGGAGGCCGGTGCGGCGATCAATACCGCCGGGCAATGGCGCGCATCACTCATAGTTCGACGCCCTTCTGGGCGCGGATGCCGGCCTGGAAGGCGTGCTTGATCATGCCCATTTCGGTGACGGTGTCGGCCAGTTCGATCATTTCATCCTTGGCCGCGCGACCGGTGACGATCACGTGCTGCATCGGCGGGCGCGCCTGCAGGTCGCTGAGCACCTGGTCGAGGTCGAGGTAGCCGTGCTTGAGGGCGATGTTCAGTTCATCAAGCACCACGAAGGCGATCGACGGGTCCTGGAGCATCTGCCGCGACACTGCCCAGGCAGCTTCGGCGGCAGCGATGTCGCGCTGGCGGTCCTGGGTTTCCCAGGTAAAGCCCTCGCCCATCACGTGGTAGCGCACCTGCTCGGGAAAGCGCCGGAAAAACAGCTCTTCGCCAGTGCTGTTGCGGCCCTTGATGAACTGCACCACGCCGCACTGCATGCCGTGGCCCATGGCCCGGGCGAGCATGCCGAAGGCCGAACTGCTCTTGCCCTTGCCGTTGCCGGTAAGTACCAGCAGCAAGCCGCATTCGTTGGGCGAGTTGGCGATGCGCTCGTCGATCACGGCCTTTTTGCGCTGCATGCGCGCCAGGTGGCGTTCGTCGCGCTCGGTGGATTCAGTCATGAGGTTCTCCGCAAACCACTGTCGGCCGATCTGCAACGAACGCAGCAGCCGACGGCTGCTCAGCATATCGAAGGAACGTGCGTGACAGATGAATGGATATGGCAGACGGAAAACGCGCAGGGCTGCGGCACAGGCCGGAGGAACCGCGCATCACCCTCCGTGATGCCGTTGGCTGTTACAGGCCGGTCTCCGGGCTTGTGAGCGGGGCCATCGACACCCGGGGCTGCGCGCCTTCCCGGGCATGAATGCCCAGTGGCCCTGCACAGCCTTGACTCACCTACCGTTGCGGGGGCAGCGCCGGATTCGCGCGTTTTACGCGCCCACCGGCTTCCCTGTTTCACCCTGCCAGGCCATCGCCTGCAGAGCACCTGAAACAAGTCGCGAAGGTTAGAGGGTTGCACCCGGAGCGTCAATGAAAGGCGCTGCACTGGCCTGGATCAATGGCGCCTTTGTCATCTTGTGCAACACTGACTTCAGTGATATCAAATAGCCATACCTCGGCTGTACTCGATCACAACTATAAGGGAGAGCAGCATGCAAGGCCTGATCATCAATAACGCGCGCCTGGAGTTCCTGCGCCCGGCCCTGGAACGCTGGGTCGATTGCATCGACCGCTTCAACCAGACCCTCGGTGACGGTGAGGCGCCCTATTGGCACGGCGCCCAGGCCAACCTCGGGCTGCTCTCGGCCGCCGCCTGGCAGGCCGAGCTGGTGACCCTGCAGCAGCACCAGAGCAAGAAGCAGCGCGATGACGGCGATCGCGAAGGCCGCTGCGACCTGTACATCGCCAACCGCGAAGAGGCCGCCTACCTGCAGGCCAGCCAGCGCTGGCCACGCATCGCCAAGCTCGACCTGAATAACGCCCTGGGCGAAACCGTCCAGGCTGCTCGGCAAATTGCCGCGCCCAGCCAGCTTAAAGTCGCTGCGCTGTTCGCCAGCCCCTGGAAAGCCGGCCAGCACGCCAGCCCCGAAGAGCTGCAGGACCTGGTCGACGACCTGCAAAAGCATAACGCCTGCGCCATCGCCTGGTACTTTCCCTACGCCTACCGCAAGCTGCACAACGAAGCCGGCCAGTATCACCCCGGCATCGCCCTGTTGCTCAAGCAGGCCTGACCCGGGGAACCTCCCACCCCTGGCGTGCCTCTACTGGCAATAGCGGCCATCATTGCGAGGGAAACGACATGGGTATCAAGCCGATTGCACTGCTGCTGGCAGTGACTGCGGGGTTAAGCGGCTGCGGCGAGAACGCCCGCCTTGAGGTCAGCGACGGGATCGGCCCGTCGCCGCAATTGCCCGAACCGAACAAGACCCTGATCCCCACCGTCAACATCGCCCCCGCCATTGGCTGGCCCCAGGGCATGACGCCCAAGGCCGCGCCCGGCACCCAGGTGGCGGCCTTCGCCGCAGGCCTGGACCACCCGCGCTGGCTCTATGCCCTGCCCAACGGCGACATCCTGGTAGCCGAAACCAATGCCCCGCCCAAGCCCGATGACGGCAAGGGTATTCGCGGCTGGGTGATGGGCAAGGTCATGGACCGCGCCGGCGCCGGCGTGCCCAGCGCCAACCGCATCAGCCTGCTACGCGACAGCGACCACGACGGCGTGGCGGAAACCCGCACGACCTTTATCGAGAACCTCAATTCACCGTTCGGCATGGCCCTGGTCGGCAATGACTTCTACGTTGCCGACACCGATCGCCTGCTGCGCTTTCACTATGAACCCGGCGCGACTTCGATCAAGGGCCCGGGTACAGCCGTGGCCGAACTACCGGGCGGCACGCTGAACCATCACTGGACCAAGAACGTGATCGCCAGCCGTGACGGCAAGAAGCTCTACGTCACCGTCGGCTCCAATAGCAATGTCGGCGAGAACGGCATGGACCAGGAAAAAGGCCGCGCGGCGATCTGGGAAGTCGACCCGGCCAGCGGCCAGACGCGGATCTTCGCCTCGGGCCTGCGCAACCCCAACGGCCTGGCCTGGGAGCCGCACACCGGACAGCTGTGGACCGCAGTCAACGAGCGTGACGAGATCGGCAGCGACCTGGTGCCCGACTACATTACCTCGGTCAAGGATGGCGGCTTCTATGGCTGGCCCTACAGCTATTACGGCCAGCACATCGATCAGCGGGTCAACCCGTCTGATCCGAACCTGGTGGCCAGCGCCATTGCCCCGGACTATGCGGTGGGGCCGCACACGGCGTCGCTGGGCCTGACCTTCGCCGAAGCAGGGGTGCTGCCGGCACCGTTCGAGCAAGGCGCGTTCATTGGCCAGCATGGCTCGTGGAACCGCAAGCCGCACAGCGGCTACAAGGTGATCTTCGTACCCTTCAGCACTGCCGGCAAACCTGCGGGCAAGCCGATCGACGTGCTCAGCGGGTTTCTCAATGATGAAGGCAAGGCCATGGGCCGGCCGGTCGGGGTGATCAACGATCAGCGCGGCGGCTTGCTGGTAGCCGATGATGTCGGGAACACGATCTGGCGGGTGAGCAAGGCCCGGTAAGCCGGGGGAGCTTAGCGTTTGCGGCAGAGGGTCAAGCCATCGCCAATCGGCAGCATCGACAGGTCCACCCGTGGGTCGTCCTTGAGCGTGCAGTTCAAGGCCTGAATGGCGCGGGTGTCTTCGCTGTGCGGGTTTTGCTCAAGCACCCGCCCGCTCCACAAGGTGTTGTCGAACAGTACCAGCCCGCCCACTCGCAGCAGTCGCAGGGCCTCATCCAGATAGTGCGGGTAGTTGGCCTTGTCGGCATCGATGAAGATCAGGTCGTAGCGCGCTGATGGCAGTGTCGCCAGGGTCTGCAACGCCGGTGCCAGGCGTAGCTCGATGCGCTCGGCGACTCCAGCCTCCTGCCAGTAGCGCCAGGCCACGGCGTTGTAGCTGCCCTCAAGGTCGCAACAAAGCAACTGCCCGTGCGCCATGGCCTGAGCCATGCACAAAGCGCTGTAGCCGGTGAAAGTACCCACCTCGATCACCCGCTCGGCACCGATCAGGCGCACCAGCAGCGCCAGCAACTGGCCTTGCTCCGGTGCCACCTGCCAGCGTGCTTCGGCCAGGGCCTGGGTTTCTTCACGCAAACGGGCGAGCAACGGCGTCTCGCGCAGCGACACGCTTTGCAGGTAGTGGTAGAGGGGGTCGTCGAGGTAGAGCGTCTGGGCGGTCATCGTCTACCTCGCACAGGTCAGGGGTTGCGCGCCAGGTGCGCTGGCTGCAGCACCCGCTTGGCGTTCAGGTAGGTCTTTTGCCAATAGCTGTTGGACAGGTAGTCCAGGCGCACCGTTCCGCCGGTGGCCGGGGCATGGACGAAGCGCCCTTCGCCGACATAGATACCGGCATGGCTGACCTGCGAGCCACCATTGGTGGCAAAGAACACCAGGTCGCCGGACTGCAGGTCGTTGCGCTCGATGCTCGGTGCGCGGATGCCGATCATCTCCCGGGTCGAACGCGGCAACGAGATGCCCGCAGCATCACGATAGACGTAGCCAATCAGGCCGCTGCAGTCGAAACCCGAATCCGGGGTGTTGCCGCCCCAACGGTACGGCGTGCCGACCAGGCCGAGGGCGCGGAACAGCACGTCTTCGGCAACCGGGGAGAAATACACTTGCGGGGCCATGACTGCCGGCTCGACCACTTTACGCGGGGCCGGGGCATGACTTGAGCAGGCACCGAGCAGTGCTGCGAGGGAAAGTAGAGCGAAGCGCGCCATCATCGCCATGGTCAGAACATCCTGTCTGAAGCCGCTTCGGCCAAGAGCCGAAAAGAGTTGAGAATTTAGATTAGACGCTTTCTGTAAACACGCACGGCGACGAGCTTTTCAGCTACGTCGCCGTGGTCAAACCTGTCGAAGGATCAGTTGCGCGAGAGCGTGGTCGCGGCCGGAGCCATGGCCAGTGCACGCTTGGCTTCGATGAAGGTCTTGCTCCAGTAGCGATCACCGAGCTTGTCGATGCGCACGCCACCGCTGCGGCGGCTGCTGGAGTGGATGAACTGATCGTCGCCGAGGTAGATACCGGCGTGGCTGACGCGGCCGCGACCATTGGTGCTGAAGAACAGCAGGTCGCCTGGCTTGAGGTTGTTGCGAGCAACCAGCGGGGCCTTGACGTTGATCATTTCGCGGGTAGAGCGCGGCAGGTTGAGGCCGGCTTCTTCGCGGAACAGGTAGCCGATGAAGCCGCTGCAATCAAAGCCGGTGTTCTCGGAGGTACCACCGAAACGGTAGCGGGTACCGATCAGCGACATGCCGCGCTCGAGAATGTTGTCGGCCAGGGCTGGCAGCTGGTAAGGCTTGCTGCTGGAGAAATCTTGCAGCTCTTCTTCGGTGGCCAGCTCTTCCTCGAACGTCGCCTGGACGGAGGACTTGGTCGAAACCTGAGCGGAAACCGGTTGCTGCTGAACCTGCTGCTGCGATACGGGACCGGTGGTCGCGCAGCCAAAAAGCAGGGTCACGAGTGCGAGGGGCACGAGGGGTGCGAAGCGATTTAGCATGGGCACGACCGTGTCTGGAATTTAAAGAAGTCGAGACTATGCCTTCTATCGCATCGATTTGCAAATTCAATCGAAAAAAATGTGACTTTTATGTGCCGAGGCTCTAGCCCCTGCCTTACCAGCCCAAAGTTTCTTTCAAGAACGGGATGGTGAGCTTGCGTTGAGCCTGCAAAGAGGCCTGGTCGAGGCGCTCAAGCAGGTCGAACAGTGCGCTCATGCTACGGGTGCCACGGGTGAGGATGAAGTGCCCGACCTCGTCGGTCAGGTGCAGGCCGCGGCGCGAAGCACGCAATTGCAGGGCGCGCAGCTTGTCTTCGTCCGACAGCGCACGCATCTGGAAGATCAGCGCCAGGGTCAGGCGCGACTTGAGGTCGGCGAGCTTGATCGGCAGTTCGCGGGGCGAGCTGGAGGCAGCCAGCAACAGGCGCCGACCACTGTCGCGCAGGCGATTGAAGAGGTGGAACATGGCCTCTTCCCACTCCGGCTTGCCGGCAATGACATGCAGGTCGTCGAGGCAGACCAGTTCATACTGTTCGAGGTTGTCGAGCAATTCGACGCCGCGATCGAGCAATTGCGCCAGGGGCAGGTACACCGCCGGTTCACCCAGTTGCTCGAAGCGCAGGCAGGCGGCCTGCAGCAGGTGGGTGCGGCCCACGCCCTGTTTGCCCCACAGGTAGATCAGGCTTTCGGTCCAGCCGGCGTCGGCTTCGCAGAGTCGCTCGACGTAGCCCAAAGCGGCGGCGTTGGCACCCGGATAGTAGTTGATGAAGGTGGCGTCATCACGCAGACGCACACCCAGGGGCAACTGGATCGGTTTCATGCTGGCTGGGCAGTTCCGGGGAACCGCAAGGGGCCTTTTGTGAAAAGTCTGCAAAGTTTATACCCGTGGAGCCCCTCGCACAATCGGCGCAGACCACAAGTAAAATCAAAGGCTTGCATTAGCGGGTAAAGGCCAATGCAAGCCAGGTGCTATCAAGCTAGAGATCCGGGTCGATTTCACCCGCGTAGATATCCGACTCTTTATACAGGTCATGCACATGGCGCAGCAGCACCATGATCACCGCCGCCACCGGCAAGGCCAGCAACACCCCGGTAAAACCGAACATCTCGCCACCAGCCAGGATCGCGAAGATCACCGCCACCGGGTGCAGGCCAATGCGATCGCCCACCAGCAGCGGTGTCAGCACCATGCCTTCGAGCGCCTGGCCAACCATGAATACGGCTGCGATGCCGAGCAAAGGATAAGGGTCGCCGCCAAACTGGAACAGCCCGGCAATCATCGCCGCGCCGATACCAATAATGAAGCCCATGTACGGCACGATCGCCGCCAGGCCCGCCAGCAGGCCGATCAGCAAGCCCAGCTCCAGGCCCACCAGCATCAGCCCCGAGGCATAGATGATACCCAGGGCCAGCATCACCAGCAGCTGGCCACGGACGAAGGCGCCCAGCACTTCGTGACACTCACCGGCCAGGGCCACCACCCGCTCCTCGCGCTGGCGCGGCAGCAGGCTGCGGATCTTGGCCATCATCAGGTCCCAGTCGCGCAGCAGGTAGAAGCTCACCACCGGGATCAGCACCAGGTTGGCCAGCCAGCCGATCAGGGCCAGGCCCGAAGCCGTGGCCTGGGACAGGATGACCCCGACGATGTCAGTGGTCTGGCCCATGTGCTCGCTGATGGCCGCCTTGATCTTGTCGAACTTCCAGAAGCCGTCGGCCAGGCCCAGGCGCGTCTGCACCCAGGGCAGGGCCTGGTGCTGCAGCCAGTCGAGCATCTGCGGCGCCAGCTCATACAGGCGCACCAGCTGTTTGGCCAGCATCGGCACCAACACCAGCAGCAACAAGGTCAGCAGCAGGGTGAACAGGGCAAACACCACCACCACGCCCCAGGTGCGCGACAGGCCGGCGCGCTCCAGACGGTCGACCAGCGGATCGGCCAGGTAGGCCAGCAAAATGCCGACCAGAAACGGCGAAAGAATCGGGTGCAGCCAATACAGCAAGGCCGCGCACAGCAGCGCCCCGCCCACCCATACCCAACGACGTGTATCAGTCATGAACGGCTCCCGGCCAGGTCAGGGTTTACCAACGAAAACGCAGCCCGCTGAAAGGTTGCGGGGCGGCGGCCTGGGTTGCCCCGGGGTTGGCCGGATCGACGGCTGCAGGTGCCGCGGGCGCATCGGCCGGCAGTTCCTGCAACTTGGCCAGGCCCAGTTGCGCGCGCAACTGATCGCTGTTGCCGGTGACCTGGTAGGTCAGGGTATCGCCCTGCACCACCTTGAGCCGCGCGCCGTAAGGCTCGAGCACCCGGCCCAGTTCGGCATAACGTTCCAGGGTCATGCCCTGGACCTGCACCTGCATTTCGCTGCTGGCCCCTGGACGGGCGACGAAGCGCGGCGCCAGGCGGTTGCTGACGGCGAGCATCACGGCATCGGCCAGGGCCGCCTGATCAGCGCCCTCGGCAGTGCCCTGCTCGCGCTGCTCGCCCAGCCACAGGCGCCACTTACCCTGCCATTTGCCATCGGCTTCGCTGGCGTGCACCGCCAGCAAGGCATCGGCGCCGTAGCGCTCGGAAGCCTCGCGCAGCGGCGCCGGGTCGGTGCCTTCAAGATTCTTGCCGGTTGCCACCAGTTGCTCCTGCAGATCGGCCAGCGGCAAGCGCAGCGGCAGGCCGCGGTGCTGGGCGGCGCGACGCAGCGGTTCGGCGCTGCCCTGGCCGTCGCCGACCAGGTTCGAACCTTCGACGCTGTCGTTCAACCACCAGCCGAGGATCGCTGGCCGGTTATTGCCCCACAGGGCCAGGCCCGCCTGACGCAAGGTGCGCTCGGTGCTGCCCGGGTCGAAGTCGACCAGCACGGTTTCCGGCGGGCCGGCCTCGAAGCCGAACTGGCTGATGATTTGTTGCGGGTCTTTGCGCAGCGCAGCCAGGCCCGGGCTTTGCACAGCCTTGGCGTCGCCGGTGAGGCGCAACACCAGGGTTTCAAGGGCTTTTTCGGTGGCCTGGGTACGGGCTTCGGCGCCCTGGCCGGTGACCGGTTCGCGGACCTGATAAAGGCCGGAGAGGGTTTCGGCCTGAGCCGAGAGGCCGAACAGGGCCAGACAGCCGGCGGCCAGGTAATTACGCAAACGCATGGAGGATTCCTGTCCAGGTAATAAAGAAGCGTGGGCGACAAAAACGGACGCAGCTCAGACCGCAGCACCCGGTAAAACATTCAACCGCTGGCGGCAAATTGCGCCCATCGCCTTTGCTATACCTTATACAGCCTGCGCCGTGGCAACCAGTCGCGCACTGTTAAAGCGTATTTTTCGCAACATTTAAGGCCCTGCCCGTCGGCCTGAGGATGGCCGCTACCGGGCAACCCTGATAAAATCGCGCGCCTTCGCAGACCGGCGACGGTCAGGCAGCCGGATTCCCTCCGCCTTGCCTGGCAGGTCACGGTCGATTCCCCTGAATCCCTCCCCCCTAAAGGCCTGGATCATGAGCAAGCAACCCTCCCTGAGCTACAAGGACGCCGGTGTAGACATCGACGCCGGTGAAGCATTGGTCGAACGCATCAAAGGCGTTGCCAAGCGCACGGCGCGCCCGGAAGTCATGGGCGGCCTGGGCGGTTTTGGCGCCCTCTGCGAGATCCCGGCCGGCTACAAGCAGCCGGTTCTGGTCTCCGGCACCGACGGCGTCGGCACCAAGCTGCGCCTGGCACTGAACCTGAACAAGCACGACAGCATCGGCCAGGACCTGGTCGCCATGTGCGTCAACGACCTGGTGGTCTGTGGTGCCGAGCCGCTGTTCTTCCTCGACTACTACGCCACCGGCAAACTCAATGTCGACGTTGCCGCTACCGTGGTCACCGGTATCGGCGCTGGCTGCGAACTGGCTGGTTGCTCCCTGGTCGGCGGTGAAACCGCTGAAATGCCAGGCATGTACGAAGGCGAAGACTACGACCTGGCCGGCTTCTGCGTTGGCGTGGTAGAAAAAGCCGAAATCATCGACGGCTCCAAGGTTGCCACTGGCGACGCGCTGATCGCCCTGCCATCGTCCGGCCCGCACTCCAACGGCTACTCGCTGATCCGCAAGATCATCGAAGTTTCCGGTGCCGACATCGAAACCGTACAGCTCGACGGCAAGCCGCTGACCGAATTGCTGATGGCCCCGACGCGCATCTACGTAAAGCCGCTGCTCAAGCTGATCAAGGACACCGGCGCGGTCAAGGCCATGGCCCACATCACCGGTGGCGGCCTGCTCGACAACATCCCGCGCGTCCTGCCAAAAGGCGCCCAGGCTGTGGTTGACGTGGCCAGCTGGAATCGCCCGGCGGTGTTCGACTGGCTGCAACAGCAAGGCAACGTCGACGAGCACGAAATGCACCGCGTATTGAACTGCGGCGTCGGCATGGTCATCTGCGTCGCCCAGGACCAGGTCGAGATCGCCCTGAAGGTCCTGCGTGAAGCCGGCGAGCAGCCATGGGTCATCGGCCAGATCGGCATCGCCGCCGAAGGCGCTGCCCAGGTTGAGCTGAAGAACGTCAAGGCACACTGATGCCGAGCAAGACCTGTGATGTCGTGGTGCTGTTGTCCGGCACCGGCAGCAACCTGCAAGCATTGATCGACAGCACCCGCACCGGCGACAGCCCGGTGCGGATCTGCGCGGTCATCTCCAACCGCGCCGACGCCTATGGCTTGCAGCGCGCCAAAGACGCCGGTATCGCCACCGCCGTGCTCGACCACAAGGCCTTCGACGGCCGCGAGGCATTCGACGCGGCACTGGTCGAACTGATCGATGGCTACCGCCCGCAACTGGTGGTGCTGGCCGGTTTCATGCGCATCCTCAGTGCCGGCTTTGTCCGTCACTACCAGGGCCGCTTGCTGAACATCCACCCGTCCCTGCTGCCCAAGTACAAGGGCCTGCACACTCATCAACGAGCGCTGGAAGCCGGCGATGCCGAGCATGGCTGCAGCGTGCACTTCGTCACCGAGGAACTCGATGGCGGACCGCTGGTCGTACAGGCAGTGATACCGGTAGAGTTGGATGACACGCCAGAACGTCTGGCACAGCGGGTTCACAGCCAGGAACACCTGATCTATCCGCTGGCGGTGCGCTGGTTTGCCGAGGGCCGTTTGCGCCTGGGCGAGCACGGTGCTCTACTGGATGGCCAGCCTCTGGCGGCCAGCGGCCACTTGATTCGACCCTAGGAGAAATTATGCGTCGTGCCCTGCTCTTCGCTCTCGCCGTGCTCGCGCTGCCGTTGCAGGCAGCCGATCTGAAGCCATTCTCGGCCAGCTACACCGCCGACTGGAAGCAACTGCCCATGAGTGGCACTGCCGAGCGCAGCCTGGAAAAGAACGCCAACGGTACCTGGAACCTCAATTTCAAGGCGTCGATGATGATCGCCAGCCTGATTGAGCAAAGTACCCTGAAGCTGGACAAGGACACCCTGCTGCCCCAGACCTACCACTTCGAACGTGGCGGCCTGGGCAAGGCCAAGAAGGTCGATCTGGATTTCGACTGGAGCAGCAAGAAGATCACCGGCACCGACCGCGGCGACGCGATCAACCTGCCGCTCAACCGCGGTGTGCTCGACAAGTCCACCTATCAACTGGCCCTGCAGCATGACGTGGCAGCCGGCAAGAAGAGCGTGAGCTACCAGGTGGTCGATGGCGACGAGATCGACACCTACGACTTCCGCGTCCTGGGCAGCGAGAAAGTCACCACCAAGACCGGCCAGGTCGATGCCATCAAGGTCGAGCGCGTGCGCGACCCGAGCCAGAGCAAGCGCATCACCGAGCTGTGGTTCGCCAAGGACTGGGATTACCTGCTGGTGCAACTGCGCCAGGTCGAGACCGACGGCAAGGAGTACGTGATCGTCCTGCAGGACGGCACGGTCGACGGCAAGACAGTCAAGGGCAACTGATTGCCTGACTGCTGGTAACACCCGAAACCCCGCCACGTGCGGGGTTTTTTTTACACCCTTGGTAGGAGCGGGCTTACCCCGCGATCGCAGGCTACCCGTCACATCGCATCGCGGGGCAAGCCAGCCCCCACAGGGACATGAAAGATGTTTCATGCGCCGTTTATTTACTTAGCCTGCTAACAAATTCTATAAAAGAGACCTGCGACACGGTGCCGCAGTTAACTGAAAGTGGAGTTTGCAGATGACTGTCAAAGTAACTGAGCGCGACGAAAGCAAAATGTCTCACGAAGGCCTGGCTGCGGGCGTGCGCATCTGGGATGTGCATCAGCAGGGTGAGCTGGTCGGCATGTTCCACAACGAGCATGAGGCCCACAGCTACCGCATCGAGCTGGAATACCTCGAGAACAGACGGCAACAGCAATAACCCCCTCCAGAAAAAACAAACCCCGCCGAAGCGGGGTTTGTCGTCTTTACCACATCAGATCGTCAGGGATCACGTAGGCCGCGTACGGATCGTCGGCATCCGGCTCTTCAACCTGGGTGTTGAGCAGGACAATACGCTGCGGGTCGCGCTCCTGGATCTTCAGCGCCGCTTCACGAGGGATCACTTCGTAACCACCGCCATGGGCCACGATGGCCAGCGAACCGCTGCTCAGCTTGCTGCGCATCAGGGCGTTGACCGACAGACGCTTGACCTTCTTGTCGTCGACGAAGTTGTAGTAGTCCTCGGTGGTCAGCTTGGGCAGGCGCGAGACTTCGATCAATTGCTTGACCTGGGCGGCGCGGGCCTTCTGCTCGGCCTTCTCCTGCTGCTGGCGGTTGAGCTCCTGGTCGCGCTTGGCTTTTTCCGCCATGGCTTCCTTGGCCAGCCGCTGCTGGGTATCGTCGACCTCGACCTGGCCTTTGTGCTCCAGGCGCTTTTGTTTCTTCTGATCTTTACTGACCTGCTTGACCTGTTTCTGGTTGACCAGACCGGCCTTGAGCAATTGGTCGCGAAGGGAAAGGCTCATCGTTCACTCACTTATGCAACAGCTCAGCCGCAGCTGGGCAGGTTCTTTTCCTGACGTTTGGCTTCGCCCCAGAGCGCATCCATGTCTTCGAGGGTGCAATCTTCAATCGGACGGCCTATGTCGCGCAATGCCTGTTCGATAAAACGGAAACGTCGCTCAAACTTTTTGTTCGCCCCGCGCAGGGCGTTTTCCGGGTCGACCTTCAGGTGGCGGGCCAGGTTGACCGCCGCGAACAGCAAATCGCCAAGCTCGTCGGCCAGGGCCACGCTGTCGTCGTCGGCCATGGCCTGCAGCACTTCGTCGAGTTCTTCGCGAACCTTGTCGAGCACCGGCAAGGCGTGTGGCCAGTCGAAACCGACCTGGGCGGCACGCTTTTGCAGTTTGGCCGCCCGCGACAAGGCCGGCAACGCGGCCGGCACATCGTCGAGCAACGACAACTGCTCGGGCTCGCCCTTCTCGGCGCGCTCCTGGGCCTTGATCTGTTCCCAGCGCTGCTTGACCTGGGCTTCGTCGAGCTTGGGTGTGTCGAGGGCAGCGTAGAGTTCACCGCTTGGGAATACGTGCGGATGGCGGCGGATCAGCTTGCGGGTGATGCTGTCGACCACGCCATCGAACTCGAAACGGCCTTCTTCGCGTGCCAGCTGGCTGTAGTAGACCACCTGAAACAGCAGGTCACCAAGTTCGCCCTGCAAGTGCTCGAAGTCGCTGCGCTCGATGGCGTCGGCCACTTCGTAGGCTTCTTCGAGAGTGTAGGGGACGATGGTCGCGTAGGTCTGCTTGAGGTCCCACGGGCAGCCATGCTGCGGGTCGCGCAGGCGGGCCATGAGGTGGAGCAGGTCGTCTAGGGTGTGCATCAAAGGGCTCTCTCAGGTCTGGCCTCATCGCTGGCAAGCCAGCTCCCACAGGATCGGAGCAACCTGTTTCCTGTGGGAGCCGGCTTGCCGGCGATAGGGCCTCAAGGCGTACGGTTACGCCGCGTCTCGATGATGTTCGGCAGTTGCGAAATCCGCCCCAGCAGGCGCCCGAGGGCATCCAGGCCAGGAATCTCGATGGTCAGCGACATCAGTGCGGTGTTGTCTTCCTTGTTCGAGCGGGTGTTGACCGCCAGCACGTTGATCCGCTCGTTGAGCAGGACCTGGGAAACGTCACGCAGCAAGCCCGGACGGTCGTAGGCACGGATGATGATATCCACCGGGTAGGTCTGTACCGGCACCGGCCCCCAGCTGACCTGGATGATCCGCTCCGGCTCGCGCCCGGCCAATTGCAGCACCGAGGCGCAGTCCTGACGGTGGATGGTCACGCCACGGCCCTGGGTGATGTAGCCAACAATCGCATCGCCCGGCAGCGGCTGGCAGCAACCGGCCATTTGCGTGAGCAGGTTGCCGACGCCCTGGATCTGGATGTCGCCACGCTTGCCCGGCTTGTAGCCGGTGGCCTTGCGCGGCACCAGCTCGACATGATCGCTGCGCTCGGGCTCGACCAGTTGCTGCGCGGCGTTGACCAGGTGCGCCAGGCGCAGGTCCCCGGCGCCCAGCGAGGCGAACATGTCCTCGGCGGTACGCAGGTTGGCTTTTTCCGCCAGGCGTTCGAAGTCGACCTGCGGCAGGCCCAGGCGGTTGAGTTCGCGCTCGAGCAGGGTTTTGCCGGCGGCGACGTTCTGGTCGCGGGCCTGCAACTTGAACCAGTGGACGATCTTCGCCCGCGCCCGCGAGGTGGTGACGTAGCCCAGGTTCGAGTTCAGCCAGTCGCGGCTGGGGTTGCCGTGCTTGCTGGTGATGATCTCGACCTGCTCGCCGGTCTGCAGGCTGTAGTTGAGCGGCACGATGCGGCCGTTGATCTTCGCCCCGCGGCAGTTGTGGCCGATCTCGGTGTGCACCCGGTAGGCAAAGTCCAGCGGCGTGGCGCCCTTGGGCAGGTCGATGGCGTGGCCATCGGGGGTGAATACGTAGACCCGGTCCGGTTCGATATCAACGCGCAGCTGTTCGGCCAGGCCACCGATGTCGCCCAGCTCCTCATGCCATTCCAGCACCTGGCGCAACCAGGAGATTTTCTCCTCGTAGTGGTTGGAGCTGGGTTTGACATCGGTGCCCTTGTAGCGCCAGTGCGCGCAGACGCCGAGCTCGGCCTCTTCGTGCATGGCATGGGTGCGGATCTGCACCTCGAGGACCTTGCCCTCAGGGCCGATCACCGCGGTGTGCAACGAGCGGTAGCCGTTTTCCTTGGGGTTGGCGATGTAGTCGTCGAACTCTTTGGGAATGTGCCGCCAGAGGGTGTGGACGATACCCAGCGCGGTGTAGCAGTCGCGCATTTCCGGGACCAGCACGCGCACTGCGCGCACGTCGTAGATCTGGCTGAATTCCAGGCCCTTGCGCTGCATTTTGCGCCAGATCGAATAGATGTGCTTGGCCCGGCCGCTGATGTCGGCGTTGACGCCGGTGGCCAGCAGTTCGTTCTGCAGCTGGTTCATCACGTCGCTGATGAAGCGCTCGCGGTCCAGCCGGCGCTCGTGCAAAAGCTTGGCGATCTGCTTGTACTGATCGGGTTCGAGGTAGCGGAAGGACAGGTCTTCCAGCTCCCACTTGATATGACCGATGCCCAGTCGGTGGGCCAGCGGTGCGTAGATATCGAAGACTTCGCGGGCGACGCGATTGCGTTTCTCGTCGTCGGCGCCTTTGACCGCGCGAATCGCGCAGGTCCGCTCGGCCAGCTTGATCAACGCCACGCGCACGTCGTCGACCATTGCCACGAGCATCTTGCGCAGGTTCTCGACCTGCGCCTGCGAGCCCAGCACCAGCGACTGGCGCGGGCTGAGACTGGCACTGATGGCTGCCATGCGCAGCACGCCGTCGATCAGTTTGGAGACCACCGGGCCAAAACGCTGGCCGACTTCAGCCAGGGTCACCTTGCCTTCGCGCACGGCGCGGTAGATGACCGCGGCGACCAGCGAGTCCTGGTCGAGCTTGAGGTCGGCCAGGATTTCAGCGATTTCCAGGCCGGCCTGGAAACTCGACGTACCATCGGCCCAGGAATGCTTGGCCGGGTTGCCCTTTTTTTCGATGTCCTGGGCGAACTCGCAAGCGGCCTTGAGGGCCTCCCGGTCCAGCGCCAGGTCGACGCTCACCACATGATCCAGCCATGCTTCGAGATTGATACTGCCGTCGGTGTTGACCGGCTGGTGCACTCTCACCTGTACCATCTTTGTTTACCTTTCCCTACAGCGCATTCGCGATGCGCTTGAAATCACTGGTGCTGCCCCTGCCGGACCCAAGGTGCAGCGCCGAACGCGTCAGCCTGGCTAACCCGCTTCGAATAACGCCATGGCTTCGACATGCGCCGTCTGAGGAAACATGTCGAGAATCCCGGCACTTTTTAACCGGTAACCCTGCCTGACCAGTTCAACGGTGTCGCGGGCCAGGGTCGCCGGATTGCACGATACATAAACAAGACGTTTCGCGCCGAGGTCTGCGATTTTTCGCACAACCTCAAATGCACCATCACGCGGTGGGTCCAAGAGTACCGCAGAAAAGCCTCCTGCGGCCCAGCCCGACGCCGCCAAAGGCTGCGATAAATCGGCCTGAAAAAACTGCGTGTTATGCAAATTGTTGCTACGGGCATTGGCGGCGGCCCGCTCGACCATCGCCTGCACCCCCTCCACCGCCACCACTTCCTTGGCCTGCCGGGCCAGCGGCAAGGCAAAGTTTCCCAGGCCACAGAACAGGTCGAGCACGCGCTCATCGGCCTGCGGCGCCAACCAGGCCAGGGCCTGCTCGATCATCGCGGTGTTGACCTGGGCGTTGACCTGGACGAAATCGCCCGGCCGGTACGCAAGCTCCAGGTTCCACGGTTCAAGGCGGAAACCGAGGCTCTGACCGGCGTCCAGCGGCAAAGGTTCACCCTCGCCTTGCAGCCACAGCTGCGCACCGGCCTCGGCGCAGAACGCCTGCAGGCGCGCCAGGTCGCACTCACCCAATGGCCCGGTGTGGCGCAACAGCAGCGCCAGCGCGGTACCGCTGAACAGTTCGACGTGACCCACCACTTGCGGCTTGCTCAGGCTGCGTAACAGCGTAGGCAGGTGACGCATGATTGATTGCAAGGGTTGTACCAGCACCGGGCAGTCGTCGATGGCGACGATGTCCTGGCTTGCTTCGGCGCGAAAACCGACTTCAAGCTGTTTTGCCTTGTTGTCCCAACGCACCGCAACCCGCGCCCGGCGCCGGTAGCCGAATTCCGGACCGCTCAGCGGCGCGGCCCAATGCTCGGGCTGCACGCCGGCAACCCGCTGCAACTGCTCGGCCAGCAGGCGTTGCTTGAGCGCCAGTTGCTCGGCATGGGGCAGGTGCTGCAGGTTGCAGCCTCCACAGCGGTCGAAGTGCTTGCACGGGGCCTCGCGGCGCGCCGGGCTGGCACTGAACACCCGCTCAAGGCGCGCCTCGACCACCTTGCCGTGGGTGTTGAGCACCCGCGCTTCGACCTCTTCCTCGGCCAGCGCGCCACTGACGAACCAGGTACGACCGTCGAGAAAGGCGATGCCCCGGCCGTCACCGGCCAGGCGCTCGATGCTCAGGCGCTGCTTTTTACCGGTGGGGATCTGTGGCGCGCGGGTGCCACCGGCCGGCTGAAAGCGCAGGCCGCTGTTACGTTTGTTCTTGGACATCAGTTCACTGAATCGAAAATGCCGGTCGACAGGTAACGGTCGCCACGGTCGCAAATGATCGCCACCATCACGGCGTTTTCCAGCTCGCGGGACAGGCGCAGCATGGCTGCCACTGCACCACCGGAGGACACACCACAGAAAATGCCCTCTTCCCGGGCCAGGCGGCGGGTGGTTTCTTCGGCTTCGCTCTGGGCCATGTCGACCACACGGTCAACGCGCTCGGACTGGTAGATCTTCGGCAGGTATTCCTGCGGCCAGCGGCGGATGCCGGGGATGGCCGAGCCTTCCATCGGCTGCAGGCCGACGATCTGCACCGCCGGGTTCTGCTCCTTGAGGTAGCGCGAGCAGCCCATGATGGTGCCGGTGGTGCCCATGGAGCTGACGAAGTGGGTAATGCTGCCCTGGGTCTGGCGCCAGATTTCCGGGCCGGTGCTCACGTAGTGGGCTTCAGGGTTGTCGCCATTGCCGAACTGGTCGAGCACCAGGCCACGGCCTTCGGCCTGCAGGCGGTCGGCCAGGTCGCGGGCGCCTTCCATGCCCTCTTCCTTGCTGACCAGGATCAGCTCGGCGCCATAGGCGGTCATCGCCGCCTTGCGCTCGGCGCTGGAATTGTCGGGCATGATCAGGATCATCTTGTAACCCTTGATCGCCGCCGCCATGGCCAGAGCGATGCCGGTGTTGCCCGAGGTCGCTTCGATCAGGGTATCGCCCGGCTTGATCTGCCCACGCAGCTCGGCGCGGGTGATCATCGACAGCGCCGGCCGGTCCTTGACCGAGCCTGCCGGGTTGTTGCCTTCAAGCTTGAGCAGGAGGGTATTGCTGGTTTCGCCGGCAATGCGCTGCAGGCGGACCAGAGGCGTGTTGCCGACGCAATCGGCGATGGTTGGGTACTGCAAGGTCATGGCGTATTCGCAATCCAGACTGCGGGGGCGCCTATCATACCGGCAAACGGGATTTGCCCATATCACGCAATGTGTTGGGGTTATAGCTGCGAGCTATAAGCAATAAATCTCCGACAGTGGACATGCACTCACCTGAAACCTGTGGGAGCCGGCCTGCCGGCGATGGGCCGCGAAGCGGACCCGCGATCACACTGCTGGCAGCTGCATGTTCAGGCGCAGGCCCTGCCCGGTATTCTGCGCCCACAAGCGCCCGCCCTGACGGACGATGGCGTTACGGGCAATGCTCAGGCCCAGCCCGAAGCCGCCATCGCCGGGGCGCGATCCGTCCAGGCGGGTAAAGGGTGCGAAAATGCGCTCCAGCTCGCTTTCGGCGACGCCACCACCCTGGTCTTCCAGCCAGATCAGCCAGGTATCGCCCTGGCGCCGCCCGTCCAGACGGATCACCCCCGTGGCCGAGGAATGCCGAATGGCATTGCGCAGGATGTTCTCCAGGGCCTGGGCCAGGCTGTTGAGGTTGCCTTGCACCCAGCACGAGGCATCCAGCCCACAGCGCAGTTGCGCGGCCGGCCAGGCGCTTTCGTAGCAGGCGTCTTCAGCGAGCATTTCCCACAGGGCCTGGACCTGGATCGGCTCTTTGCTCAAGGGCGCCCGCTCAGTGTCGAGCCAGGCCAGTTGCAAGGCATCTTCGACCAGATGCTGCATGCAGTCGATTTCGCGCCCCAGGCGTACGCGTAGCTGATTGGCATCCGCCTCGCTGTCGCAGGCCACGCGCAAGCGGCTCAAGGGCGTGCGCAGCTCGTGGGAAAGGTCGCGCAACAGCTGCTGTTGCAAGGCCACCGTGCCCTGCAGACGTTCGGCCATGTCATCGAAGGCACGGCCCAGTTCGCCCAACTCGTCCTGGCGGCTGGTGGTGCTGCTGGCGACCCGGGCCGAGAGCTGGTCGGCACGCCAGGCATTGGCCTGCTCGCGCAACTGGATCAGCGGCACAACCAGCATGCGGTAGAGGCCGACGCATAGCAGCAAGGTAAACAGCCCGGGGATGATGCCGTTGGTCACCACCCGCCACAGCACCCGGTACTGCCCCGGCGCCAGGCGCTGCGGCAGCTCCATGACCAAGGTGCCCAAATGTGGCTGTTGCGGGAACGGCAGGCGCATCCACGGCATGCCAATCGCGCGCGGGCTTACTGGCCAGTCGATGCCGCGCAGAAAGGTCAGGCGCCGGCTTTCAGCCTCGTTGAGCGGCGTGCTGCTCAACGACTGCAGGTTCGGGCCGATCACCCCGACCCAGCCGCTTTCCTTTTCACCCACCGCCGCCAGCCAGGCGTCGATACCGACCTGCCCGCCTTGCAGCCAGGCCTGCTCGGCTTCGCTGGCATAGCCTTGCAGGATGCTTTTGGCCTGTTCGGAAAGGAAGGCGTTCTGGGTGTCCATGTGCCGGCCCCAGGTCCAGCTCAGGCCGATCATCAGCAGGCAGAAGCCCACCAGCAGGATCGCCAGTTTCCAGAACACGGAATGACGATTGGGCACCTCAGTGCACCTCAACGCTACTGAGCACGTAGCCCTTGCCCCACACCGTGCGCACCTCGCGCTCCAGGTAGCCGATGGCCTTGAGCTTGCGGCGGATCTGGCTGACGTGCATGTCCAGGCTGCGATCGTGGCGAGCATAGCCGCGCTGCAACACCTGCTGATAAAGGAAGGCCTTGCTCAGCACCTCTTCATCGCTGCGCTGCAGGGTGTCGAGCAGGCGGTACTCGCTGAGAGTCAACCCCGCCCACTGCTGGCCATAACAGACATCGCTGGCCTCTTCGTCGAAGCGCAGTTCACCGGCCAGCATCGCAGCCGGTTGCTGGTGGCGCCGCTCCAGCGCTACCCGGCGCAGGATCGCTTCGATGCGAACCTGCAGCTCGACCATACTGAAGGGCTTGGGCAGGTAGTCATCGGCGCCACGCTTGAAACCGCTGATGCGGTCGGCCTCGGCGCCCAGCGCCGACATCAGGATCACCGGCGTCGAGCTGCTTTTGCGCAACTGCGCCAGTACATCCAGGCCGTTGAGGCCGGGCAGCAGGATATCCATCAGCACCACATCAAAGCGGCTGCTCTGCGCGACCTGCAGGCCCTCCTTGCCATTCTGGCACCAGGTGACCTTGAAGCCGCCGCGTTGCAGCTCTTCGCGCAGGTAGGCACCCAGGACCGGATCGTCCTCGATGGCAAGGATGTTGGAGGTGCTAATAGATACAGGAGTCATTGGCCGATGCTAGCAATTCTCAATCACGCGATTATTCGGCATTCCCCGTGCACAGGCAACCGCAGCTCGACCAAAGCCCCGGTTATCCTTGGCAACCGACAAAAGCAGATACAAATGAGTGCATTACGCGAGTAGGCGCGGTACTTTTCCGACTTGGTCCGTCAGCAGGAGCTGGCGGAGGCTTACAGCGCTTACCGGGCACAGGAGAGTGGCGTGCTGAATAGATTGGGGATCAGAAGCCGCGTGCTGTTGCTCGCCTTGTTGCCAGCCGGCCTGATGGCGCTGGTGCTGGGCGGCTACTTCACCTGGTTGCAGCAGAGCGAGCTGCAGACCCAACTGCTGCAACGCGGCAAGATGATTGCCGAGCAACTGGCCCCGCTGGTGGCGCCGGCCCTGGCGCGGCACGACCCGGCGCAGCTGGAGCGCATTGCCGCCCAGGCCCTGGAGCAGTCCGATGTGCGTGCCGTGGCTTTTCTCGGCCCCGACCGCAACGCCCTGGCCCACGCCGGCCCGAGCATGCTCAACCAGGCACCCACCGGTGGCGGCACGCAGTTGCTGCAGCGCACCGGCAATGACGCCACCCGTTACTTGCTGCCGGTGTTCGGCCGCCACCGCGACCTGGCCGGCGAGCTGATTCCCGGCGAAGCCGATCGCCTGCTCGGCTGGGTGGAAATCGAGCTGTCCCACGACGGCACCCTGCTGCGCGGCTACCGCAGCCTGTTTACCAGCCTGCTGCTGATTTTCCTCGGCCTGGCCGCCACCGCCCTGCTAGCCCTGCGCATGAGCCGCACGATCAACGGCCCGATCGGCCAGATCAAATACGCAGTCACCCAGTTGAAAGACGGCAACCTCGAAGAACGCTTGCCGGCAATGGGCAGTTACGAGCTTGATGAACTGGCTGCGGGGATCAACCGTATGGCCGAAACCCTGCACAACGCCCACGAAGAGCTGCAGCACAGCATCGACCAGGCCACCGAAGACGTGCGCCAGAACCTGGAAACCATCGAGATCCAGAACATCGAGCTGGACATGGCGCGCAAGGAGGCCCTGGAGGCCAGCCGGATCAAGTCCGAGTTCCTCGCCAACATGAGCCATGAAATCCGTACGCCGCTGAACGGCATTCTTGGTTTCACCCATTTACTGCAAAAAAGCGAACTGACCCCGCGCCAGCTCGACTACCTGGGCACCATCGAAAAGTCCGCCGGCAGCCTCTTGGGCATCATCAACGAGATCCTCGATTTCTCCAAGATCGAGGCCGGCAAGCTGGTGCTCGACAGCATTCCGTTCAACCTGCGCGACCTGATCCAGGACACCCTGACCATCCTCGCCCCGGCGGCCCACGCCAAACAGCTGGAGCTGGTCAGCCTGGTGTACCGCGATACACCGCTGTCGCTGGTTGGCGACCCGCTGCGGCTCAAGCAGATCCTTACCAACCTGGTCAGCAACGCCATCAAGTTCACCCGCGAGGGCACCATCGTCGCCCGGGCCATGCTCGAGGACGAGCGCGAAGACAGCGTGCAGTTGCGCATCAGCGTTCAGGACACCGGCATCGGCTTGTCCAGCCAGGATGTGCGGGCACTGTTCCAGGCCTTCAGCCAGGCCGACAACTCGCTGTCGCGCCAACCCGGTGGCACAGGCCTGGGCCTGGTGATTTCCAAGCGCCTGATCGAACAGATGGGCGGTGAGATCGGCGTCGACAGTACGCCCGGCGAAGGCTCGCAGTTCTGGATCAGCCTGAGCCTGCCCAAGGCCCGCGACGACGCCGAAGACCTGCCAACGCAACCGCTGGTGGGCCGCCGCGTAGCAATTGTCGACAGCCACGAGCTGGCGCGCCAGGCCCTGGAGCATCAACTGGAAGACTGTGGCCTGAGCGTCAGCCTGTACACCACGGTCGAACAACTGCTGCACGCGGTCGAAGCCGCCAGCCTGGCCGGGCAACCCTTCGAGCTGGCGGTGCTTGGGGTCAACCTCGACAGCCTCTCGCCGGAGCGCCTCGGTCAGTACATCCAGCAACTGGAAAACCTCGCCTGCCAGGCCCTGGTGCTGTGCCCGACCACCGAACAGGCGCTGTACCACCCTTACCTGCCCAATGCTCACGGCCAGTTGCAGGCCAAGCCTGCCTGCACGCGCAAATTGCGCCGGGCCCTGGTCGAGATGGTCCAGCCGCGGCGCCCGGGCAGCGAGAGCAAGCCGGTGTCCGACCAGCCGTTGCCGAAGGTGCTGTGCGTCGACGACAACCCGGCCAACCTGCTGCTGGTGCAAACCCTGCTCGAAGACCTCGGTGCCGAAGTGCTGGCGGTCGACAGCGGCTATGCGGCGGTTCAGGCGGTGCAGGACGAGCGCTTCGACCTGGTGCTGATGGACGTGCAGATGCCCGGCATGGACGGGCGCGAATGCACCGAGCAGATCCGCCAGTGGGAAACCAGCCAGAGCGGCCCGGCGCTGCCAATCGTGGCGCTGACCGCCCACGCCATGGCCAACGAAAAGCGCGCCCTGCTGCACAGCGGCATGGACGACTACCTGACCAAACCGATCAGCGAGCGCCAACTGGCCCAGGTGGTGCTCAAATGGACCGGCATGGCCCTCGGTGCGCCGCGCCCGGAACGCCCGCTGGAGCGCACGCCGGACAGCAGCGAACTGAAGGTGCTCGACCCCGAGGAAGGCCTGCGCCTGGCTGCCGGCAAGCCGGACTTGGCCGCCGACATGCTGGCGATGCTGCTGGCGTCGCTGGAGTCCGACCGCGAAGCGATTCGTGTCGCCCGCGAGGCAGCCGACCGCAATGGCATGATCGAGCGCGTGCACCGGCTCAATGGCGCCTCGCGCTACTGCGGGGTGCCGCAACTGCGCGCCGCCTGCCAACGCAGTGAAACCTTGCTCAAGCAGGATGACCCACAGGCGCCGCAAGCGCTGGACGAACTGGACCGGGCCATCACCCGGCTGACTGCCCAGGCGCGCATGAGCGCCTGAACCCTGGCTGACCTGGGGCAAGGCCCGATCCTTGCCCCTTGGTTAAACTTTCAGGCAAAGCCTTCAGGAACATCCCATGCGCGTATTGTTTTTCAGCAGCCAGACCTACGACCAGGACAGCTTCACCAGCGTGGCACCGGCGCCAGAGATTGAGCTGCACTTTCAACCGGCGCGCCTTACCGAAGACACCGCGCCGCTGGCGGCCGGCCACGAAGTGGTCTGCGCCTTCATCAATGACGACCTAGGCGCTGCGGTACTGGAGCGCCTGGCGGCCGCTGGCACGCGCCTGATCGCCCTGCGCTCGGCCGGCTACAACCACGTCGACCTGGCCGCCGCCAAACGCCTGGGCCTGGCCGTGGTACGGGTGCCGGCCTACTCGCCACATGCCGTGGCCGAGCATGCGGTGGCGCTGATCCTGGCGCTCAACCGGCGCCTGCACCGGGCCTACAACCGCACCCGCGAAGGCGACTTCACCTTGCACGGCCTGACCGGCTTCGACCTGCACGGCAAGACCGTCGGCGTGGTCGGTACCGGGCAGATCGGCGCGGCCTTTGCGCGGATCATGGCCGGTTTCGGTTGCCAGATGCTGGCCTACGACCCCTACCCCAACCCCGACCTGCTGGCGCTCGGGGCACGCTACCTGAGCCTGCCGGAGTTGCTGCGCCAGGCCCAGGTCATCAGCCTGCACTGCCCGCTGACCGACGACACCCGCCACTTGATCAACGCCCAGAGCCTGGCCGACCTGCAACCCGGGGCCATGCTGATCAATACCGGCCGCGGCGCCCTGGTCGACACGCCGGCGCTGATCGAGGCGCTGAAAAGCGGCCAGCTCGGCTACCTGGGCCTGGATGTCTATGAAGAGGAAGCCCAGCTGTTCTTCGAAGACCGCTCCGACCTGCCCTTGCAGGACGACGTGCTGGCGCGGCTGCTGACTTTCCCCAATGTGATCGTCACCGCCCACCAGGCCTTCCTCACCCGTGAAGCGCTGGCGGCCATCGCCGCCACCACCCTGGACAACATAAGCCGCTGGGCGGCAGGCAATCCGCAGAACTTGGTCGAGGGTTGATGCTAGGATACGCGGCAGATTTGGAGGACCCATGGTCGAACACGATTTCCGCTACACCCTGTTTAACCCGCAACACACCCTGATCGAGTGCCGCGCCCTGGTGCCAGGTCGCTATCAAGTGACCGGCAACGGCGGCTCGATCCAGAAGAACGACGTTCTGCTGGTGACCCTCAAGGGCAGCAAGGACTTGTCCATGCGCCTGACCGTGGAGTCGGTGCGCCACTTGATCAACCCGACCGGCCAATGGGTCGCGGTAGCCAGCGGCCCGGTGTTCGGCGAACTGGCGATCCACACCTGGGAGGTCAACTGCGACAGCTGCCAGGCCGCCCTGAGCTTCGAATTCGCGGTCGACGCCAAACTGGGTAAAAAAGCCCAGCAACCGGCCGCCAGCGCACGCATCGCCGAGCTTGGCTGGATCAGCCGCGGCGACAAACACCTGTGCCCGAAATGCAAGGAGACGGCCCAGTGAAAACGCTGTTGCTCTCAGCCCTGATCGGCACCGCCCTGCTGGGTTGCGCCGCCGAGCCGATGAAGCTGGAACAGGAACGCAGCTACCTGCTGGAGTGGATTGGCGAACGTCCGCTGATGGACTACAGCCACCTGACCCTGACCCTCGCCGCCGACGGCCGCGCCTATGGCAACGGCGGCTGCAACCACTGGTTCGCGCCGTACCAGCTGGACGGCGACAAGCTGAGCTTCGGCAGGGTCGGCAGCACCCGCAAGCTGTGTGCGCCGGCGCTGATGGAGCAGGAAAAACGCTTCCTGCAGGCGCTGGAAACCGTGCAGCGCTGGGATATCTCGCCGATCGAGCAAGTGCGCTTCTGGCCCGCCGAGGGCAAGCCGCTGCGTTTCTGGCCTGAGGAGGGTTGACTTAAGCGGCAAGCTACAAGCTTCAAGCCGCAAGTAAGAGCAGACTGTGCACGGTCTTGCTCTATCTTGCAGCTTGTCGCTTGTAGCTTGAAGCTGCTGTCATGCGCCTTTCAGCGCCTTGATCTTCTGGTTCAGGCCCTCCAGAGTCTGCTCGCCCAGCAACTGCTCACGCACCTTGCCCTTGTCATCGATGATGTAGGTCACCGGCAAGGCTTCGCTGCGCGGCAATTGGTAACGCTCGGCCGGGTCGCTGGCCAGTACGGTGAAGCCGATACCCAGGGCTTCGCTGGCCTTTTTCAGGTCTTCACCCTGCAGGCCGTCGAAGTTCACCCCCACTACCTGCACGCCCTGCCCCTGCCATTGCTTGGCCGCGGCGTTGAGTTCGGGAATTTCGATACGGCACGGGCCGCACCATTCCGCCCAGTAGTTGAGCACCAGCCAGTGCCCTTCAATCTGCTCGGCTTTCACTGCCTGGCCGTGCTGGTCCAGGCCGTAATCTGCACCGCAACCGCCAAGCAACAGGCTCGCGGTGATGGCCAGTGCTGCTGCCAAACGCCTTGTCATGGGTCAATCCTTCTCGAAGATTCAAGCAAAATGCGAAGTCGCTGCGGTTAGAATAGCCGCCACACCCTGCTGGATGCGACCCGAACATGACTGACCTGACCCTCTATCACAATCCGCGCTGCTCCAAATCCCGTGGCGCCCTGGAGCTGCTCGAAGCCCGCGGCCTGGCCCCGACCGTGGTGCGCTACCTGGAAACCCCGCCGACCGCCGGCGAGCTCAAGGCCCTGCTCGGCAAGCTTGGCATCAGTGCCCGCCAGCTGCTGCGCAGCGGTGAAGACGAATACAAAACGCTCAACCTGGCCGATGCCAGCCTCAGCGAGGCGCAGTTGATCGAGGCCATGGTCCAGCACCCGAAGCTGATCGAGCGGCCGATCCTGATTGCCGGCAATAAAGCCGCGATCGGCCGGCCACCAGAGAAGGTGCTGGAGATCCTGCCGTGAGCGCGCCGTATATCCTGATCCTGTTCTACAGCCGCCACGGCTCGACCAGCGAGATGGCCCGGCAGATTGCCCGCGGCGTCGAGATGGCCGGCCTTGAGGCACGTATCCGCACGGTACCGGCAATTTCCACCGAGTGCGAAGCCGTCGCCCCGGACATCCCCGACACCGGCGCCCTGTATGCCAGCCTCGACGACCTGCGCCACTGCTCGGGCCTGGCCCTGGGCAGCCCGACGCGCTTTGGCAACATGGCCGCACCGCTCAAGTACTTCATCGACGGCACCAGCAGCCTGTGGCTGAGCGGCGGCCTGGTCGGCAAGCCAGCGGCGGCGTTCACCTCCACCGCCAGCCTGCACGGCGGCCAGGAATCGACCCTGCTGTCGATGCTATTGCCGCTGATGCACCACGGCATGCTGATCATGGGCCTGCCCTACAGCGAGTCGGCATTGCTGGAAACCCGGGGCGGCGGTACACCCTATGGCGCCAGCCACCATGCCGGCGCCGACGGCAAGCGCGACCTGGATGCCGACGAAATTGCCCTGTGCCGCGCCCTGGGCCAGCGCCTGGCGTCTACCGCCAAACTGCTGGAGAACGGCCGTGGCTAAAAAGCCCAAGGTATTGCCGTCGCTCGAATGGCTGGCGCCGCGCCTGCGCCTGACCCGGGCGCTGAGCCTGGCGAGCTTTTTCGGCCTGGTCGCCCTGCTGACCCTGAACAACCTGCTGTTCGCTGACCTTCATGGTGCGCGGGTCGGGGTGATCCTGGCGATCGAGCTGGTGCCGCTGGCCCTGCTGCTGCCGGGCATGCTGCTGGGCAACGCCCGCGCCCATGCCTGGACCTGCTTTGTGGTCAACCTGTACTTCATCAAGGGCGTGCTCGCTGCGTTCGACCCGGCGCGGGCGCTGTTCGGCTGGCTGGAAGTGGCGATCAGCCTGGCGCTGTTCGTCAGTGCCTTGCTGTATGTGCGCTGGCGCTTTCAGTATGAGCGGCGGTTGGCCGGGGAAGGTTCGAACTAAGAGTTGAATCCATCGCTGGCAAGCCAGCTCCCACAGGGTTTTGTGGGGGCTGGCTTGCCAGCGATGGCGGCACCACCGATTTCAGTGATTGACGGTGTGCGCCAGCATCACCGACAGCTGGCACAGCGGCCGACCGCTCTCGGAATGCCACTGGTTGAAAGCTTCCTGCACCAGGGCCAGGTCGCGCTGGCTGGTCGGCGGCTTGTCGATGATGTCCTGGGCAATCAGCGCCGCGGCCATGTCATTGCTGGGGATGAAGGTGTCCTTGCCGCACATGCGCAAGAAGCGCGGCGCCGACAGCCCGCCCAACTGGTTGCCATGCTTGGCCAGGTACTTCCACAGGCCGACGATGTCGGTCACCGGCCAGTCGGCAATGAACGCGCCGAAGCTGCCGTGTTGCTTCTCGATGTCGAGGATCATCTGCGCATTGCGCGGCACGCTCTTGAGTTTGCCTAGGTGGCGGATGATGCGCGTGTCCTGCATCAACCGCTCCAGGTGCTCGGCGCCCATGAGCACGACCTTTTGCGGGTCGAAGCCAAAGAACACCTGCTCGAACGCCGGCCACTTGGCGTCCACCAGGCTGTGCTTCAAGCCGGCACGAAACACCCGCAGGGCCAGGGTCGACAGGTAGCGGTCGGCACCGATCTCACGCAACTGCCCGGGGCTTTTCGCCTGGGGCAGGTGCGCTTCGAGGGCGGCGGCCGAGCCGAAGCGGTTCAGGCAGTACTCATGCAGCCATTGGTAATCACGCATGGCCGTCAGATGTTCAGCACGTCGACAAAGCGCGGGGTGGCGGTCTCGTCGATCTTCAGGCTGGTGAAGTCGAACAGGTTGCGGTCAGCCAGCTGCGACGGCACCACGTTCTGCAGGCCACGGAAGATGTTCTCGGTACGCCCCGGGGTCTTGCGCTCCCACTCCACCAGCATGTCCTTGACCACCTGGCGCTGCAGGTTTTCCTGGGAGCCGCAGAGGTTGCACGGGATGATCGGGAATTCCTTCATGTCCGAGTAGGCCTGGATGTCCTTCTCGCTGCAGTAGGCCAGCGGGCGGATTACCACGTTGCGCCCGTCATCGGCACGCAGCTTGGGCGGCATGGCCTTGAGGGTGCCGTTGAAGAACATGTTGAGGAAGAAGGTCTCGACGATGTCGTCGCGGTGATGCCCGAGGGCCATCTTGGTTGCGCCGATTTCGTCGGCGAAGGTGTACAGGGTGCCACGACGCAGGCGCGAGCACAGCGAGCAGGTGGTCTTGCCTTCCGGGATCAGTTCCTTGACCACCGAGTAGGTGTCCTTCTCGACGATGTGGTACTCGACGCCGAGGGCCTCGAGGTAGGCCGGCAGCACATGCTCGGGGAAGCCCGGCTGCTTCTGGTCCATGTTCACCGCGACGATGTCGAACTTGATCGGCGCCACTTTCTGCAGGTGCAGCAGAACATCGAGCATGGTGTAGCTGTCTTTGCCGCCGGACAGGCAGACCATGACCTTGTCACCGTCTTCGATCATGTTGAAATCAGTGATGGCTTCGCCGGCGAGACGACGCAGGCGTTTTTGCAGTTTGTTCTGGTTGACCGAAAGGGTGCCCATAGCGCTTGGAATCCGCGAGGTGTGACAAAAGCCGAGCATTTTACCCTTAAACCGCCAGTGGGCGTAGGCCAATCCGATAAAGACTGCATCGTGATTAAGCACGGCCCTGACAGCGCGATTTGCTCTAAAAAGCCGGCTTTATGCGGCGAACGCCTTCCTATACTGCGACATAAGGCCACACAAAGGTGACCTCCAACCTCTGGCCCAGACTTGGGGCCGCAAGCGCTCCAGTGGGGGGCGATGGCAACAACGAAAGGAGTGACCGGCATGATCCATCACGTTGTTGGGCTATTTACCCATCCCGATCAGGAATGGAAAGAAATACGCGGTGAAGAAGAAAGCATCAGCCACATGTACCTGACCCACACGCTGATCCTCGCCGCGATCCCGGCGGTTTCGGCGTTTATCGGCACCACCCAGGTCGGCTGGGTCATCGGCGATCGCGCACCGGTCATGCTGACCCAGGAAAGCGCGCTGTGGATGACCATCATGTCCTACCTGGCCATGCTCGGCGGCGTGGCGGTGATGGGCGCGTTCATCCACTGGATGGCCCGCACCTACGATGCTAACCCAAGCCTGGCGCGCTGCATCGCCTTTGCCACCTACACCGCGACGCCCCTGTTCGTCGGCGGCCTGGCGGCGCTGTACCCGCACCTGTGGCTGGGCATGATCGTCGGCACCGCAGCGGTGTGCTACACGGTGTACCTGCTGTATGTCGGCTTGCCGACCTTCATGAACATTCCTTCCGATGAGGGCTTTCTGTTCTCGAGTTCGGTACTGGCGGTAGGGCTGGTGGTGCTGGTCGCCATCATGGCCTTCACCGTGATTGTCTGGGGACTGGGCGTGGGGCCCGTCTACACCAACTGACCTGAATTATTAGAAACAGCAACATAGGTGCACTCACCATCAGGCCGCCGCAAGGCGGCCTGATACTGTGCGCTGACAGGTGGCTCGGCAGCGCCGCCGCGGTTGCGGCATAATTGTCGGCCAGGAGTGTTCCCCGATATGCCCGAACTGCTCAAATCCCGCGTCGAAACCTGTTACCAGCAAGCCGAAACCTTTTTCAAACGGCCCTTCCCGCGCCCCGAAGTCAGCTTCAAGCTGCGCGGCCAGAAGGCCGGCGTCGCGCACCTGCACGAGAACCTGCTGCGCTTCAACCTGCAGCTGTACCGCGAAAACAGCGAAGACTTCCTCAAGCAGACCGTACCCCACGAGGTCGCCCACCTGGTGGCCCACCAACTGTTTGGCGAGCGTATCCAGCCCCATGGCGAGGAATGGCAACTGATCATGCGCGGCGTGTACGAGCTGCCGCCACACCGCTGCCACAACTACGCGGTCAAGCGCCGCACGGTCACCCGCTACATCTACCGCTGCCCGTGCGCCGGCAGCGACTTCCCGTTCTCGGCGCAACGCCACAGCCTGGTGCGCCAGGGGCGGCGCTACCTGTGCCGGCGCTGTCGCCATACCCTGGTGTATAGCGGCGAGACCCGGGTGGAGTAAAAGCATCGCGGGGCAAGCCCGCTCCCACCTCATCTGCAGGAGCGGGCTTGCCCCGCGATGAAGCCCCCGCAGACACAAAAAAGCCCATCCGAAGATGGGCTTTTTGCGCTACGCAGCCTGCCTGTTAGCGAGCAGGGCCTTCAGCCACACCGAGGTCATCCATCGGGCGGGTGTCGGTCAGCGGCGAGCCGCCGGACGCCAGCTCGGCGTGCAGCTTGTCTTCGTCCAGTTCCTTGACCCACTTGGCCACGACCACGGTGGCCACAGCGTTGCCGATCAGGTTGGTCAGGGCGCGGGCTTCGGACATGAAGCGGTCGATGCCAAGGATCAGCGCCAGGCCGGCAACCGGCAGGTGGCCAACGGCCGACAGGGTTGCGGCGAGGACGATGAAGCCACTACCGGTAACGCCGGCAGCACCTTTGGAAGCAACCAGCAGCACCAGCAGCAGGGTGATCTGGTGGGTGATGTCCATGGTGGTGTCGGTGGCCTGGGCGATGAACACCGCGGCCATGGTCAGGTAGATCGAGGTGCCGTCGAGGTTGAACGAGTAGCCGGTCGGGATCACCAGGCCAACCACGGATTTCTTCGCGCCCAGACGCTCCATCTTGGTCAGCATGCGTGGCAGCGCCGACTCCGAGGAGGAGGTACCGAGGACGATCATCAGCTCTTCACGGATGTAGCGGATCAGCTTGAGGATGCTGAAACCGTGGGCGCGGGCGATACCGCCGAGCACCACCAGGATGAACAGCACGCAGGTGACGTAGAAGCAGATCATCAGCTGGCCCAGTTGCACCAGCGAACCGACGCCGTACTGGCCGATGGTGAAGGCCATGGCACCGAAGGCACCGACCGGCGCCAGCTTCATGATCATGTTGATGATGTTGAACATGACATGGGCGAAACGGTCGATCAGGTCCAGCAGCGGCTTGCCGTAGGCACCCAGGCGATGCAGGGCGAAGCCGAAGATCACCGAGAACATCAGCACTTGCAGGATGTCGCCGTTGGCGAAGGCGCCGACCACGGTGTTGGGGATGATGTTGAGCAGGAAGCCGACGGTGGTCTGCTGCGCGCCGGCGGCGGCGTAAGCGGCCACGCTGCTGGCGTTGAGGGTGCTGACATCGATGTGCATGCCGGCGCCAGGCTTGACCACGTTGACCACCACCAGGCCGATGATCAGGGCGATGGTCGAGACAATTTCGAAGTAGAGCAGCGCGTAGCCACCGGTCTTGCCGACCGATTTCATGTTCTGCATGCCGGCGATGCCGCTGACCACGGTACAGAAGATGATCGGGGCGATGACCATTTTGATCAGTTTGACGAACCCGTCACCCAGTGGCTTCAGGGCCACGCCGGTTTCAGGGTAGTAATGGCCCAGCAGGATACCGATGGTGATCGCTACTAACACCTGGATATACAGCGATTTGTACAGTGGCTGACGCGTCGTCATGGCTAATTCCTCAAGGGTACCGGCTCATCCTTCCCAGGATGCGGGGTACCTAAAGCGCGAACCCTCCTGCACTGGAGGGATTTGTTGTGTCGAGCTGCCTGGCAGAACTCTGATGAGTCCATAGCAAGCCCGATGCCAAAATGCGCTTTAACGGTGCAAGCCCCGGTTTTACGGGGCTGCGATGCACAAAGAGGTTGCAGGTCGAGGGGCTGGGGTTGGCGGATTTCCGCACGCCATGCAAAGGTTTGTGACAATGATGGCGGTAATCCGCCTAGGTATTTCGCTCCAGCTCAAAACGGATGCGAAAGGCCGCACCGCCCAGCGGCGAGTCATCGAGGGTCAGGGTGGCGTCGTAGCTTTCGATGATGTCCTTGACCACCGCCAGGCCAATGCCCTGCCCCGGGTTCTGCCGGTCGAGGCGCTCGCCACGCTGGAGGATGCGTTCGCGCTGGTCGGGCGGCACGCCCGGGCCGTCGTCCTCGATGCACAGCACCACCTGTGCCTCATTGGCCTGCAGGCTGATGCGAACCTGGCCCAGGCACAGGCGGTAGGCGTTCTCCAGCAGGTTGCCGAGCAACTCGAGCAAGGCGCCCTGCTCCATAGGCACCATGGCGTTGGCCGGCACGTCCACGCTGATGTGCACATGTTTGTCGCGGTAGACCTTGGCCAGGGTGCTGCACAGGCTGTCGAGCAATGGTCGCAACTGCACCTGGTGGCGCACCAGGCCGCTCTTGCGCAGGCTGGCGCGCTGCAACTGGTAGTCGATCTGCTGGCTCATGCGCTCGATCTGGCTTTGCAGCACCCGCGCCTGCTCACGGTCTTCGCGGCGCTGGGCCATGCTCTCACTGACGCCCTGGAGCACGGTCAACGGGGTTTTCAGGCTGTGGGCCAGGTCGCCGAGCGAATCCCGATAGCGCCGGCGCTGCTCGCGTTCGCTGCGCAGCAGGCGGTTGAGCGAATCGGTCAGGCGCAGCAACTCCCGCGGGTGCTCACCGCTCAGGCCTTCGCGGGCACCGGATTCGACATCATCAAGCTCGCGGCTCATCTGCCGCAGCGAACGCAGGCCCCAGGTCAGGCCGGCCCAGAGCAGCACCAGCAACGCCAGCAACGCCGCGCCAAAGCCCAGGTAGAGTTTTTCGCGCAGCCCGTCGAGGGTGTGCTGGTATTCACGCACCGGTTGCAGGGCGACGATGCTGAAGGCGGCGGTCTTGCCGCCAAGCAGCTTGACCTCGACGTCGTAGACGAAGAACTCCTCGCCGTTGTCCTGGCGAATCCGCGCAAATTCGTTGCCGCGCCCGTCGTAGCGCGGGGTGTAGTTGATGTTCTCATCCGCCGTGGCCCGTGAGCGCCACACCAGGTTGCCCTGGCGGTCGTAGATGTAGCCGAGCAGGCGGCTGTCGGGCAGGTTGAATTTCTCGTCGGGTAACAGCACCGGCATCTGCAGGTTGCCTTTCTCGATGCGCGCGGCGGAAATCAAGGTAGTGACGTCCGAGGCCAGGCGCTGCTCGATCGATTCCTGCAAGGCCAGGCTGAAGGCCTTCTGCAAGGCCGGCAGCAAGCCGAGCATGAACAGCAGCGCCAGCACCGCGGCCGCCAGCATCAAGCGCAGACGTAACGAACGGATCATCGGCAACGCTCGGTGAACAGATAACCCAGGCCGCGCACGGTATCGATCGGCTTGAAGCCGTTGCTGCCCTCAAGCTTGCGCCGCAGGCGGCCGACCAGCACCTCTATGACATTCGGGTCGCGCTCGTCGTCGTCCGGATACAACTGCTCCATCAGGCGGTCCTTGGCCACCACCTGCTGGTGATGACGCATCAGGTACTCGAGGATGCGGTATTCATAGGCGGTCAGCGCCAGCGGTTGTTCGTCGAGGGTGGCCTGCTTGCGATTGAGGTCGAGCACCAGCGGACCGGCGGCAATGGTCGACTGGGTAAAGCCGCTGGAGCGGCGCAGCAAGGCGTTGAGACGGGCTTCGAGTTCTTCGAACTGAAAGGGTTTGACCACATAGTCGTCGGCGCCGGCGGCCAGGCCTTCGACCTTGTCCTGCCAGTTGCCACGGGCGGTAAGGATCAGGATCGGGAAACTCTTGCCCTGGGAACGCAATTGGCGGATCAGGTCGAGCCCGCTCATGCCCGGCAGGCCCAGGTCGATCACCGCCAGGTCATGGTTGAACTGCTCGGCCTGGTACAGGGCCTCCTCGGCATCGGCCACCGCTTCGACCACATGCCCGCTTTCCGTCAAGCGGCTGTACAAGTGATGACGCAAGAGTGCCTCATCCTCGACCACCAGCAGTTTCATACGCTCCTCCAGACCCGTGCCGGCCTTCATTGGCCAGTCAATTTTGTAGACGAATGCAGAATAACAGCGAACCGGCCGTGCGCATGCAGGCCGGTTCGGACATCGCCAGGCGACTTAGAACGCGTAGTTGGCCGACAGGTAGGTCTGGGCGCTGCTGTTCAGGCGCAGGCTGCCGACTTTCGGACCGTCATGTTCGGACAACTCGGTGCTGGCGTTGCTGCGCAGGTAACGGTAGCCCAGTTCCACCGAGGCATTGTCGCTGACTTGCTGCAGCACGCCGGCTTGCAGGCCGATGGCGTAACCGGTGTCGGTATCGCGGCTGTAGC
Source organism: Pseudomonas sp. NPDC087612 (assembly GCF_044743505.1). Taxonomy (NCBI): domain Bacteria; kingdom Pseudomonadati; phylum Pseudomonadota; class Gammaproteobacteria; order Pseudomonadales; family Pseudomonadaceae; genus Pseudomonas; species Pseudomonas sp. NPDC087612. Next base: position 51,255 of record NZ_JBIUWO010000008.1, on the reverse strand, counting down.
CGGAGGATTCCATGCTCATCTTGGTCAGGCCGGCGCTGGCGCCACCGAACAGCTTGGTGGTGTTGCCCAGCGGGTAGAACATGTCGTAGCTGCCCAGGAGGTTTTCCTGGCGTACTTTCAGGCCGCTGTGATCGTTGGAGACGTTGTCGTAGGTCAGGTAGTAGCGGCCCTGGTCGTTCATCTGGCCGACGCGGATGCCGTAGGTGCTGTCCTTGCTGATGATGCCGTCGGTGTTCAGGTGATCAGTGTTGCGGGTCAACAGGCCGGACTTTTTCATCTTGTCGCTGGTCTGACCATAAGTGACGCCGGCGAAGGTGGTGTCAGCGGCCTGGGCGGCGGCGCTGGCGCCAAGGAAAGCAACGGTGAGCAGCAGGGTGTTGAGCTTTTTCATCGTGTGGTACTCCAGGTGATGCACTGTGTTGGTGTGGAAGCTAGAGTAAGCAAGCCCTCCTGAACCGCCGCTGAACCCTGGCTGAACCTCGGCTGAACAGCTGCACTGAGAGCAAAACCGACTGCAATCAAGGAGTACGACCATGCGTTGTCTGCTCGCTCTGGCCCTGATCGGTGCCGCCAGCCTGGCCCAGGCGGCGGTGCAAACCCGTGAGATTCCCTACCAGGATGCCGATGGCAAGCGCCTGGTCGGCTATTACGCCTACGACGACGCCGCCGAGGGCAAACGCCCGGGCGTGGTGGTGGTGCATGAGTGGTGGGGGCTCAACGACTATGCCAAGCGCCGCGCCCGCGACCTTGCCGGGCTTGGCTACAGCGCCCTGGCCATCGACATGTATGGCGACGGCAAGCACACCGAGCACCCGGCCGATGCCCAGGCGTTCATGGCTGCCGCGCTGAAAGACCCGAGCGCGGCAGCCGAGCGCTTCGATGCCGGGGTTGAACTGCTCAAGCTTCAGCCACAGACCGATAAAGAGCAGATCGCCGCCATCGGCTACTGTTTCGGCGGCAAGGTGGTGCTCGACGCCGCGCGCCGTGGTGAAGCGCTGGCCGGGGTGGCCAGCTTCCATGGTGCGCTGGTCACCAACACGCCGGCGACAGCGGGCAGCGTCAAGGCCAAAGTGCTGGTAGAGCATGGCGCCAGCGACAGCATGGTGACCGCGGAGCAGGTGGAGAAATTCAAGGAAGAAATGCACGCAGCCGGGGCGACCTATGAGTTCGTCAGCATTCCCGGGGCCAAGCACGGCTTTACCAACCCCGATGCCGACCGCCTCAGCCATGGCGAGCATGGCGGGCCGGATATTGGCTACAACAAGGCGGCGGATGAAAGCTCGTGGGCGGACTTGCAGGCGTTCTTCAAGCAGATCTTCAAGTAAACCGAACACAGTGAAGCACTCTGTGGGAGCTGGCTTGCCAGCGATGTGGCCGGTGCAATCGACGCAGAATGCACTGCCTGAATCGCGAGCCCTTTGCGCTCGATCGCTGGCAAGCCAGCTCCCACAAGAACGGCCCGTGCAAGTTGTCTGGTCAGCCCTCGCGCACCACGGCACAATACCAGCCATGAACCGACTGCCCTCCTGCTGCGCCCCGCTCCTGCACCACTGGCCCCTGCCGCGTCCGGTCCCCGGCGCGATCCTGGTCAGTTGCCCGTTCGACCCCGCCCTGCTTGCCAGCGACGACTTCGCTCGCGCCGGTATCGAGCAAACCGCCAGCCTGCAACGCTCGGTGGCCAAGCGCCAGGCCGAGTACCTGGCCGGCCGGGTGTGTGCCCGCGCCGCCTTGATGCAGCTCGATGGCCGCGACTATGTCCCCGGCACCGATGAAGACCGCGCGCCGATCTGGCCGGCCGGCATCTGCGGCTCGATCACCCACGGCAAAGGCTGGGCCGCCGCCGTGGTGGCGCGCAGCAGCGATTGCCAGGGCCTGGGCCTGGACCAGGAATGCCTGCTCAGCGACGAGCGCGCCGAACGCCTGGCCCGGGAGATTCTCACTGACGCCGAACTGCAGCGTATGGACCCCAGCCAGGTAGGCCTGACCGTGACCCTGACCTTCTCGCTGAAAGAAAGCCTGTTCAAGGCGCTCTACCCGATCGTCAAGCAGCGCTTCTATTTCGAGCATGCCGAAGTGCTGGAGTGGTCCGCAGACGGCCATGCGCGCCTGCGCCTGCTGACCGACCTGTCGGCGCACTGGCACCACGGCCGGGAGCTTGAGGGGCAGTTCTGCCTGCAGGATGACCAGCTGTTGAGCCTGGTCAGCGTCTGAGTTTCAGGGCAGCAACGGGCAATGCTCGCAATGCCCGACCCAGTCGACCTTGTAACTCAGGCAGCAGGTGCGGCGCCGACGCCGTCCTCGAGCATCCTGGCTGACGGCGGCATACAAAGGGCTGCCGGGCGTTGACAGCAGCACCTGCAAGCCTGAGCTGTCGCCACTGCCTTGCAGCAGTTGATCCAGGCAATCACCGGCATTGCCCCACAACACCGCCGTTGCCAGCGCGCCCCGCTCGGCCAGGCGCGCAACCAGCGGTTGCAGATGCTCAGCCAGCAGGTCCTGGCAGGGGGCGCCGTCGGCGATCAGCGCAAGCGGCAAGCCGCGCTCATCCAGCAGCAGCGATGTCTGGCTGAAAGCCGCCAGGCTTGCACCCTCGCACAACGTCCGCCAGAGCAGCGCGAAATAGTACTTGGACCACTGCGAGACCAGCACCGGCCGCTGCGCTGGCATCAGTTCGGGGCCATACAATGCCAGCAGCAAGGCATCGAAGCGGGTTTCGTCGAGCAACGCCTGCAGGGTGATCGGCGAACTCATGCGCCGTCCTGGTTGCGCGGCCAGTTGAGGCTGAAGCAGGCGCCGCCCAAGCGCTCGCTGCGCCCCACAGACGCCCGCCCGCCATGCCAGTAAATGATCCGCCGCACGATCGACAAGCCCAGGCCATGCCCGCCAGAGGCACGCGTGCGGCTGTCGTCGAGGCGGGTAAAGGGGGTGAAGATGCGCTCCCAGACGCTTTCCGGCACGCCGGGGCCATCGTCCTCGACATCGATCCGGCACCGTTGCAGGCCCAGCTGATAGCTGAGGCTGACCTGTGATTCGGCGTGGCGCATGGCATTGCTGACCAGGTTCTGTAGCGCCCGGTGCAGGTAGCGCGGCTCGGCCTCGACCCACGGCCCCTGCCCGTCCGGCCCCTTTTCGCCGCCCTGGCAGGGACCGCGCAGCACCCGCACCTCGCGGCGCAGCGGCGCCAGCTCGGCGATCACCTGGTCGAGCAAGGCATCCAGGTCGACGCGCTGGAAATGCAGGGCCGGCGCGCCCTGCTCCAGGCGCGCGTAGGTGAGCATCTCATCGACCAGCTTGTCGAGGTCCTGGATATCGCCGTCCATGCCAGTCAGGTACTTGTCCCGGGCCTGGTCATTACTGGCGCTGGCGATCATCTCCAGGCCAAAGCGCAAGCGCGCAACCGGCGTGCGCAGCTCGTGAGACACCGCCCGCACCAGCTCGCGCTGGATGGTCAGCGAGCGCTGCAGGTGTTCGGCCATGCCATTGAACGCTGCGGCCAGGCGCCCGACCGAGTCGGCGTCGTCGGCCGCCACGCGGGTTTCCAGGCTGCCCTGGGCGATCAGCGTTGCCGCGGCCTCAAGCCCCGACAGGCGCCGCTCCAGCTGGCGCACCAACAGGTAGACGATCAGGCCGATCAGGCACAGGCCCAGCACCGCAATCAGTACCAGCAACTGCGGCGGATAGGGGTTCATCTGGTACAGCGGGCCGATTTCCAGTACCCAGGGCGTTCCGACCAGGCCGGCGAACACGCGGATCGAGTCACCGTCCTTGCCCAGGGCCATCACCGTGTCGCCTTCATCGATGCGCCGGCGCTGGTCTTCGTCCATGTCGGTCTGGTTGACCCGCTGTAGGCGCAGGTCGAAGCCAAAACCCTTGCTCTGCTTGAGGGCGGCCAGGCGCTGGGGCTGCTCGGCCACCGGGTAGCGCACCAGTTCATCGGCGAGCAGATAAATAGTGGCGCGGGCCAGTTGCTCGCTGATCTGCTGCACCTCACCGACCAGCAGCAAATCCTGATCACCGACCTGGCGCAGCACCTTGGCCGCGTGCGGGCCGGTCTTCTCGACCAGTACCTGCCCACGCTGCAAGCCGCTGCGCTGGCTACCGTCCAGCGCAGTACTGCTCAGCGCCTGCAACTCCAGGGGAATCCCCAGCAGGCGCTCCCAGATCAACAGCGCGCGCTTGCGCTCGACAGCATCCAGCGGCGCCAGGTTGTCAGCCATCAGGGTAAAGGTGCCGTGGGCCAGGCGTTCGCGGTACTGGCCGGCGCGCACCTCGTTGAGCAGGTGCAGGCTGAGCACGCCAAGCACCGCCACCAGCACCAGGGCGGCAAGCATGCCGCCATAGATGCGCAAAAAGATCGAGTTCATGGCACCTGGCCCATAGCTTGGGCCGCTTCACGAACGAACAGGTAGCCTTTGCTGCGGATGGTCTTGATCATCCGTGGATGCTCCGGGTCGTCGCCTATTTTCGGGCGGATGCGCGAAATACGCACATCAATGGATCGATCCTGGCCGTCATAGCCGACGCCGCGCAGGGAGGTGAATATCTCCTCGCGCGACAAGATGCGCCCGGCGTTGCTTACCAGCAGCCATAAAAGGTCAAACTCGGCGCTGGTCAGTTCGATGCCGCTGTCGTACAGCCAGGCCTCGCGCAAGGTGTTATCGACCCGCAACGGGCCAAACTGCAAAGCTTGCGGTACTTGCGGCTCGGCCGCAGCCTCGCTGCGCCGCAGCAGGGCGTTGATGCGTGCCAGCAGCAAGCGCGGGCGCACCGGCTTGCACACGTAGTCGTCGGCGCCCAGGTCCAGGCCCTGGACCTGGTCGAGGTCGTCGCTGCGCGCGGTGAGCATCAGGATCGGCCCGGGGTACTGCTTGCGCACCTTGCGGCAGATACTCAGGCCGTCCTCGCCAGGCAGCATCAGGTCGAGGATCACCAGGTCGGGCTGCTCGGCGATGATTCGCGCCGCCGCCCGGGCGCCATCGCCCTCCACGTCCACGACAAAGCCATTGGCCTGCAGGTATTCACGGGTCAGGTCAGCCAGCCGCTGGTCATCCTCGACGATCAATACCCGACTGCTCTGCTCCACGGCTCACCTCAACAGCTTGTTGTTATAAAGAGTGCCCAGATCACCAAAAGGCAACATTGGCCCCGGATACTACGTCGGGTACCGGCGCCTGCCAACCGCCGTTACCCGCAGTAAAAAACCAGTGGGCAAGGCGCTCGGACAAGCCGATTTTTTGTGATAGGGTTCGCGCCCGCAAAATCCGCCTGCGACCCTTTGCCCCGCGAAAAAATCGGTGACGGGCGGTCATTGCGCGCTAAGACGCGGCCTACAAGGGGTTGAGTGAAATCACTCACAAAATACGCACAAGTTATCCACAGACCGCGACCTTGCATTACCCCCAAGACCGCATTATCTTGTATCCCAAGCGAAACAAAACACTACATCTTGGGGTTTCCTGAAAATCCCAAGCACAAGTCAAGCAGAGAACTCAAGCCCTCAACGGCTAGATTTTTTGCTGGAACTTTAGAAGAGATCAGCAGCCAAACCGCTCCTGCGCAGGCTTCCGTTGCAAACCCTTGGAGGGTGTTGTTTCGGGTACGGGTGTTGCAAGCCATCGGCACACCCGACAGCAACAGTTTTGAGTCGTAGATTCAAGACCTTTGACTTCGGCCAGGGAGCGGCAAGCATTTGCCCTAATTCCTGAACTGTCCCGAAGTGAGTATGCCCGACCTGTGCGGCATGCCGGAACGCTCGTTCCTGCGCGCCCTCAAGGTCGGTTGTTGGGCTTTCGGACGGAACGGTTGGCGCTCACAAAGCGCCTAAACATACTTAGAGAACGTGGAGACACCCATGCAAACCGACACAACTCGCGAGAACCCGCAGGCTTTGGCGCCGCAGGCCGCTGATTCGAACCAGGATCTGGCTGCCACCGCTCCGGGCCAACTGCGCGTGATCAAGCGTAACGGCACTGTCGTCGCCTACACCGATGACAAGATCACCGTGGCCATCACCAAAGCGTTCCTCGCAGTTGAAGGCGGCACCGCCGCCGCCTCGTCGCGCATCCACGACACCGTTGCCCGCCTGACCGAACAAGTCACCGCGACCTTCAAGCGTCGCATGCCTTCGGGCGGCACCATCCACATCGAAGAAATCCAGGACCAGGTCGAACTGGCCCTGATGCGTGCCGGCGAACAGAAAGTCGCCCGTGACTACGTGATCTACCGCGACCAGCGTGCCAAGGAGCGTGCCACCCGTGGCCACGCCGAAGACGCCGGCGTGCAGCCGCACCCAAGCATCCGCATCACCCGCGCCGACGGCAGCCTGGCGCCACTGGACATGAACCGCCTGAACACCATCATCAGCGAAGCCTGCGAAGGCCTGGCCGAAGTCGATGGCGACCTGATCCAGCGCGAAACCCTGAAGAACCTCTACGACGGCGTGGCCCTCACCGACGTCAACACCGCCCTGGTGATGACCGCCCGTACCCTGGTCGAGCGCGAGCCGAACTACTCGTTCGTGACCGCCCGCCTGCTGATGGACACCCTGCGCGCCGAAGGCCTGGGCTTCCTCGAAGTCGCCGAGAGCGCCACCCACCACGAAATGGCCGAGCTGTACGCCAAGGCCCTGCCTGCCTACATCGCCAAGGGTGTCGAGTTCGAACTGCTCAACCCTGCCCTGGCCGACTTCGACCTGGAAAAACTGGGCAAGGCGATCAACCACGAGCGCGACCAGCAATTCACCTACCTGGGCCTGCAGACCCTGTACGACCGCTACTTCATCCACAAGGATGGCGTACGCTTCGAGCTGCCTCAGGTGTTCTTCATGCGCGTGGCCATGGGCCTGGCACTGGAAGAGAAAGACAAAGAAGCCCGTGCCATCGAGTTCTACAACCTGTTGTCGTCCTTCGACTACATGGCCTCGACCCCGACCCTGTTCAACGCCGGTACCCTGCGTCCACAGCTGTCGAGCTGCTACCTGACCACCGTGCCGGACGACCTGTCGGGCATCTACCACGCGATCCACGACAACGCCATGCTGTCGAAATTCGCCGGTGGCCTGGGCAACGACTGGACCCCTGTGCGTGCACTGGGCTCCTACATCAAGGGCACCAACGGTAAATCCCAGGGCGTCGTGCCGTTCCTGAAAGTGGTCAACGACACCGCCGTCGCCGTTAACCAGGGTGGCAAGCGCAAGGGCGCTGTCTGTGCCTACCTGGAAACCTGGCACCTGGACATCGAAGAATTCATCGAGCTGCGCAAGAACACCGGTGATGACCGTCGTCGTACCCACGACATGAACACCGCCAACTGGATCCCTGACCTGTTCATGAAGCGCGTCTTCGATGACGGCAAGTGGACCCTGTTCTCGCCATCGGAAGTGCCAGACCTGCACGACCTGACCGGCAAGGCCTTCGAAGAGCGCTACGAGTACTACGAAGCCCTGACCGAGTACAACAAGATCAAGGTGTTCAAGACCATCCAGGCCAAAGACCTGTGGCGCAAGATGCTCTCGATGCTGTTCGAGACCGGCCACCCATGGCTGACCTTCAAGGACCCGTGCAACCTGCGTTCGCCGCAGCAGCACGTGGGCGTGGTGCACAGCTCGAACCTGTGCACCGAGATCACCCTGAACACCAACAAGGACGAGATCGCGGTCTGCAACCTGGGCTCGATCAACCTGCCGAACCACATTGTCGATGGCAAGCTGGACACCACCAAGCTGCAGCGCACCGTCAACACCGCCGTGCGCATGCTCGACAACGTGATCGACATCAACTACTACTCGGTGCCGCAAGCGCGTAACTCGAACTTCAAGCACCGTCCGGTCGGCCTGGGCATCATGGGCTTCCAGGACGCGCTGTACCTGCAGCACATCCCTTACGGCTCCGACGCTGCCGTCGAGTTCGCCGACAAGTCGATGGAAGCGGTCAGCTACTTCGCCATCCAGGCGTCCTGCGACCTGGCCGACGAGCGTGGCGCCTACGAGACCTTCCAGGGCTCGCTGTGGTCCAAAGGCATCCTGCCGCTGGATTCGCAACAGATCCTGATCGAAGCCCGTGGCCAGAAGTACATCGACGTCGACCTGAACGAAACCCTGGACTGGGCGCCGGTGCGTGCCCGCGTACAAAAAGGTATTCGTAACTCGAACATCATGGCCATCGCGCCGACCGCGACCATCGCCAACATCACCGGCGTATCGCAGTCCATCGAGCCGACCTACCAGAACCTGTACGTGAAATCGAACCTCTCGGGCGAATTCACCGTGATCAACCCGTACCTGGTTCGCGACCTCAAGGCCCGCGGCCTGTGGGACTCGGTCATGATCAACGACCTGAAGTACTACGACGGTTCGGTGCAGCAGATCGAGCGCATTCCGCAAGAGCTCAAAGACCTCTACGCGACCGCCTTCGAAGTGGAAACCAAGTGGATCGTCGACGCCGCCAGCCGCCGTCAGAAGTGGATCGACCAGGCCCAGTCGCTGAACCTGTACATCGCCGGCGCTTCGGGCAAGAAGCTCGACGTGACCTACCGCATGGCCTGGTACCGTGGTCTGAAAACCACCTACTACCTCCGTGCCCTGGCCGCGACCAGCACCGAGAAGTCGACCATCAACACCGGCAAGCTCAACGCCGTCTCCAGCGGTGGCGACAGCGCCCCGGTACAGGCAGCGCCAGCCGGCCCTGCTCCGGTACCAAAGGCCTGCGCGATCGACGAGCCGGATTGCGAAGCCTGCCAATAAGCGCCTGAAGGCCCGCTCCCTGTAGGAGCGGGCTTGACCCGCGAAAGGGCCGGCCCTGCCGCCCCCTTTCCAAAGCGCCGAACAACAAGGTCGGGGCCACCCCGACCTCCCCCGAGGGCCTCAGCCCGGGGAAGCATTCCAAGTTTTTGCGTGCACCGCAGTACCCAACCGCAAGCACCGCAACCAAGATCCACCGGCCATACTGATATGGCCCTCAAGCAGGAGACCCACCATGCTGAGCTGGGACGAATTCGATAAAGACGAAGGCGAAGAAGCCGCAAAAGGCACTACCGCCACTCAAGCTGCTGCCGCAGGCATCGACAAGCTCGATAACGCTGGCGGTGTTGCTGCCCTGGAAGCGCGCGCCGTGACTGCCGACGACTCCGAAGCGGTCAAACGCGCCAAGGCGGCCCTGGACAAACTCGACATCGCCGAAGGCCTGGCTGAGCTGGAAGGTTCTGCTGCCCGCGTCGCGGTTGACGAAAAGCGCATGATCAACTGCCGCGCCGACCTCAACCAGCTGGTACCGTTCAAATACGACTGGGCCTGGCAGAAGTACCTGGACGGCTGCGCCAACCACTGGATGCCGCAAGAGGTCAACATGACCGCGGACATCGCCCTGTGGAAAAACCCGGAAGGCCTGACCGACGACGAGCGTCGCATCGTCATGCGCAACCTGGGCTTCTTCTCCACCGCCGACTCCCTGGTTGCCAACAACCTGGCCCTGGCCGTGTACCGCCTGATCACCAACCCCGAGTGCCGCCAATACATCCTGCGCCAGGCCTTCGAAGAGGCGATCCACACCCACGCCTACCAGTACTGCATCGAGTCGCTGGGCATGGATGAAGGCGAGATCTTCAACATGTACCACGAGATCCCGTCGGTCGCTAAAAAAGCCGCCTGGGGCCTGAGCTACACCCGCGCGATCTCCGACCCTGAGTTCAACACCGGCACCGTCGAGACCGACAAAGAGCTGCTGCGCAACCTGATCGCCTACTACTGCGTCCTGGAAGGCATCTTCTTCTACTGCGGCTTCACCCAGATCCTGTCCATGGGTCGTCGCAACAAGATGACTGGCGTTGCCGAACAGTTCCAGTACATCCTGCGTGACGAGTCCATGCACCTGAACTTCGGTATCGACGTGATCAACCAGATCAAGATCGAAAACCCGCACCTGTGGGATGCCGAAATGAAGGAAGAAGCCTCGCAGATGATCCTGCAGGGCACCCAGCTGGAAATCGAATACGCCCGCGACACCATGCCGCGCGGCGTGCTGGGCATGAACGCAGCGATGATGGAGGACTACCTCAAGTTCATCGCCAACCGTCGCCTGTCGCAGATCGGCCTGAAGGAAGAGTACCCAGGTACCACCAACCCGTTCCCATGGATGAGCGAGATCATGGACTTGAAGAAAGAGAAGAACTTCTTCGAGACTCGGGTTATCGAGTATCAGACTGGTGGGGCGTTGAGCTGGGATTGATTTCCCTGCCTTCACTTTTCACGATGACTGAGACTTTTTTCAGAAATCTGAGACTGATCGCACCAAATAAGCGCACGAAATGAAAAAGCCACCTACGCCGCAAGGGCAAAGGTGGCTTTTTTGCATATAGCTTTTTGCATCCGGACTCACGGGCACGCGCTCCTAAAGCTAAGCCTCAGAACCCATCCGCTTCAGAGCTTTAATTTCATCCCGGATTTCGTTCAAAAGCGCGTCTTCATCTCCACCCAGGCCAACCTGCATCACAACAATCAAGGTCGCAGGATTCACGCCTAGCCGCTCAGCAAATTCTTCCATTTTTTCGATCGTCGGGCTGCGAATCCCGCGTTCTACTGTGGAGACAAAAGACTGGCTTGCCCCAAGCTGTTCTTGTGCGATCTCCTTTCTCACCCGCACTTCTTTTAGCGCAGAGCCGAAAGCCAACTTGCGTTCCATCTTGTTATCCACAAAAGGAACGATAAAGCCCTGATGCGCACACAAACACTATGCTGCATACAGCATATATGAGAAAATTATTTGCTCTGTAAATTAATCAGTACCGCCCCATTTCATCACCGCTTTAATCGAGGCTTCAAACCGTGTTCGTTTCAGATCCCCAGGAAGAAATCATTACTCTTATAGGTAAGGTCGACCCCGACTACAAAAGCTGGCCCCGAGTTGATACCAGTGAGACATTTTTCCACGTGCATGCGAAGCAGCGAGGGGAGTCCAGCGTAACCGTAGGTGTAGTACTCCTCGCGACACCGCGAGCACTCCTTGATTTTCTGGTGTGCTGTCAACAAGACGAACAGCTAAGAATTGAGCAAATTGTTATATCCACTCCTCCTCATGCTAACCAAACCCAGCTTTGGCGCACGGAGGCACTCTGCAAGCTTGAAGTAAGCCTAGATGAATATGAGGTCCCAAACATGATCATCTACCACACCCCTACGGAAATCTACTATGAGGACCGTGTATTCGGGAGATGCAAAGCCCAAGAGCAGCACAACCTGAAAACAGTGTACAAAGCGCGTTCCAAACGTCCGGCTAAATCAGAAAAACCGAGCCATCGCTAATCACCTTGCCAAGCTGCAATTCCTGGGCTTCGGATTTCAGCCTGGAAACGTGCAAACGCCACACTTATTTGCAGAACTTAAATTAGCTATTGCCCGCGCGCGACGACTAGCATTTTCGATATTAGATGCATTTCAACTCACTTCTTGATGACCGTAGATTGGCTGGCGCACTTCAGTTGCTATCTTATGCGCCAGCTCAAACCTCAAAAGTACTGTTTCTTACCGCTGCGCTCAATCGGCCGGCCTTTGAACACCTGTGGACCATCGACAGTGAGTTCCAGGTTGCCACCCTTACGAGTCAACCATGGCGTAGCTTCAGACCCGGTTTTTGAAGTGATACCGCTTGGGCTGATCGTGATGGCATCACCCTCGATTTCAATGGTTCCCAGCACGTACGTATAGACCATGCTGCTGAAGAACCCGCTTTTGAACTCAAAAGCGCATTCGACAATCTGGTCGCCATATTCCATGCGCATCTTGGGCTTCAGCGAAGCTACTGAGACCGCACCATTGTCGACGGCGGAATAGACGCTGCAGACCAGTGCCACCCTGCCCCCCATTAAGTGGGAAATCTCGGGATTGATCTCCACGGTTTCGACCCCCGGCGCAGATGCGCTGGCGCTAACCACATCGCCGGTATGGAAGACGTAGGGGTCAGACCCAAGAGCTCCACGCTTGTCAGGGGCCTGGATGATAGACATCCGGCCGTCCGGCCGCAGAATGCCAATGCGCAGGTCAAGGTCATCGTTATCGCGACCGTCCCCATTATCCACCCAAGTCGCGCTGACCTTGATTACCTTTGGAGCAGTTGCACCTTTCTCTAACGACACCTTGTGAGAAGCTCCAGGCTTCTCGAGGGTGACGACAGATTTGGTGATATTGACTGGCTTTGGCTGGACAGGCTCTGGTGCCGGTGCCGGCGGCTCGTCATCCACCTCGACGCCATACATATTGCAGAGCCCGGCCAGACCGGAGGCAAATCCTTGCCACACCGCGCGGATCTTCCACTGGCCATTACGAACGTACAGTTCAAGCACAGTGATACCCGTCTCGCCTTCAAACGAGCCAGGGGTGAGTTCGATGACTTGGTCACCGCTTTCGACCTTGGCCCTGAGGTCCTTCACTTGTGCGAAGTCGCCGCCACTTCCGTCCTGGGTGAGCGTAATAGCGATCTTGCTGATGTTCCCGGGGAGTCGACTTAGATCAAAGCTGATGCTGTGACTCACCTTCCCTGCCTGGTTGATTGGTGGCGAAAATGCTGCGGATCCCGACGCATGTTCTGGCGCATTGAAAAACACCATGCCGCTATCATCGAGTACCTTACCGGCGTCAGTCACCAGAAAGGCCGTCAGGTTCACATCCAGATTTGCCCCGGCCGCATGCGTCACCAAAACTTGGCCATTGGCAACACTGAGGCTCGTGTTCTCGCCTGGTTTAATAGATAGAGTCAAAATTGATCGCCTATTCCATTGGTATCTAATCTTTCAGTGTAACGAGTCCTCCGCAAGAAGAAAGCCAGAACAGAAGATCGAAACGTTTAGGCGCCGGCGGAGTAAACCCACTCCTGGCAAACACGCAACTGAAAGGTGCGTGTAAGCAAGGGATTGGCCACTGGCAATCTTCATGATCGATCAGCGATTTCTGATCGGCATCGCAAGCTTGCTACACGTACTTCTCAGCACGGTAGCAAGTTGGTCATAGGATCTGTAGTGGATTAAAGGGGTAGGCCTGCAAGGGACATGACGTCCCGCTGCGAGAGTAGGCTCGAGCTGCCCCTACGCGTTCGCGCACCCTAGACCCCATACGCTAATCACGTCAAAAGCACGATCTCGAAGAAGCTCAGCAGCGTTAGCACACGCGTACTCCAGCGACATAGGCCCGGAGGCGATTGAGAACGCTGCAACGATGCCTATCTCACGCAGCTGCTGGTAGCCCTGGCCCAGAGTGCCGGCAATGGCGATCGTAGGAACGCCTGCGGCAGATGCTACAGCCGCCACGCCAGCTGGGGTTTTGCCGAATAGGGTCTGCTGGTCCAATTTACCTTCGCCGGTGATCACAAGGTCAGCTCCCTGCACAGCATCTGCCAGGCCGGCCAGATCAGCTACCAATTGCACACCCGGGCGGAAGTCAGCGTTCAGGAACGCCTTAGCGGCAAACCCAATTCCGCCCGCTGCTCCTGCACCTGGTGCATTCCGCTCGTCCTTGCCCAGCAATTCAGCCGCCACGTCAGCATAGACGCCTAGCGCTAAGTCGAGCTCACGGACCTGGGATGGGGAAGCCCCTTTCTGCGGGCCGAAGACATGGGAAGCCCCGTTCTCACCGGTGAGGGTGTTGTCGACATCACAGGCGACTTCAAACTGGACGTCCTGCAGGCGTGGGTCCAGGCCTTCAAGATCGATATTGGTCAAATGCTGAAGCGCCAGGCCGCCGGCCGGTAACTCAGTACCAGACTCGCCAAGGAACCTGGCGCCGAGTGCGCGAAGCATACCTACACCACCATCGTTAGTTGCGCTTCCGCCAAAGCCCATGATTATCCGGTGAGCACCAGCCTGAAGTGCCGCTTGCACTAACTGGCCGGTACCGAACGTTGAAGCTAGCGTTGCGTCGCGCTGGCCGGCAGGCACGAGGTGAAGGCCGCTGGCTTCTGCCATCTCGATCACAGCGGTGCGTGTGTCTGCAAGCCAACCCCACATTGCCGTGACCACATTCCCGCGTGGTGTAGATTTTCCGCTTGATTCGCTCCCGTTTTAGAGGCTGGAACAAGCTCTCGGCCACAGCATTGTCATGACAGTTGCCTCGGCGACTCATACTGGCAACCAAATTGTTTGCCCTCAAAAAACTGCGCCAATCGGAGCTGCTGTACTGGCTGCCTTGGTCGGAGTGGACCATCACCTCCTGCTTCGGTTTTCGTCTCCACACCGCCATTAATAACGCAACAATGGCCAAATCACTGGTCACCGCGGCTTCATTGACCAGCCAACGACCTGACGCGAAAACAGATCCAGCACCATAGCTAAATACAACCAGCACTCATACGTACGAATGTAGGTGATGTCAGTGACCCAAACTTTGTTGGGCTCTACGACATCGAACTGGCGCTTCAGCAAATTGGGTGAGGCGACCGCTGGCTTACCGCCGTGCTTTCCAGGGCGTCGTCGATACCCGGTCTGACAACGCAGACCTTCGAGACGTATCAGCCTCGCCACACGATGCCGACCACAAGACGTGCTGCCACATCAGCGACAGGCAGCTTCTTTTCAGTCACTTGATTGACCGCTTGGATTTTGAGTTCTTCGGGGTAACGCGGGTTGCTCATGGAACCTCCTAATTGGGTTCAGTTTAAGGCAAAGAGGTTTCTACGAAACCCGGGGCGATTCACTTTACCTAAATGTCCGGCTGCCGATACATGAACAGTCAGGGTTAGCAGTCTTAAGGAGATGGACATGTTTACACAGGGCGCACTGGCGCTGGTGCTAGGTTTCAGTGTGGGGAGCGTCTCAGCAGCAAGCTTTGACTGTTCAAAAGCGTCGGGCTTTGCGGAATCGGAGATATGCCGCGACGGTTATCTATCTGGAGTCGATGAAGTTCTCAATCGAACCTACACGAAGGCCATCTCAGCCTCTTCAAATCCCGAAGGCCTGCGTCAGACGCAGAGACAGTGGCTGGTGGTTCGCAACCAGTGCCAAGACCAGACATGCCTTGATCGAGCCCTCGGCAATCGGATTCAGGCACTCGAAGGCATCATCCGAGACGAACAGATCAAAGCGCGCCAGGCTCAAGATGAAAGAGCCGCTGCGCAGCGTTACGCTGACGATGCTGAGCGCGAAAGACAAAAGGCCGTTCTGGCTCAGCAGCAGCGTAAATCAGCCCAACCGTTACAGCGTACGCCTTCGCAAACGGCCTCCAATGTGCCAGCAGTCCACGCGAACGGCGCCAATACTCAGCAGGCAAACCCGGTGACAACGTGGTTCATCAATGGGCCTGGTTGGAAATACACCCTGGTGCTGGGCTTTCTTCTCTCCGCCTGGGCTGTTGTACGCCATCATCGTGGGTCAGCGACCATCTACAGTGACTATACCGATGCTCTGATCACGAACTTGCTTCCCGCCCTAGGGATCGTAATTGCCGGGATATGTCGATGGCTGGAGATGCCAGGTATGGTCTCAACCATATCGGTGATTGCCGGCTTCGTACTGTCTATCTCCTATGCGGTCTACTCAACGGTGAAAAACAACCGAGGCGCTCTGAGCATCTTCCTGACCATCATGGCAAAGCTGACACTAATTTCTGTGTTCTACGCTGTCATCGGACTGCTGATTGCATCGCTGTTCTCCAGTACGCGCCGCAAGGGCGAGTCACAGGCCAGGGCCGATTCGCGTAATCGTCGCGAGCGAAAAGCTACCATGGCGATGATCGCTGCCCTCTCTGCTGCATACAGCGCTCTGACTGTCTGGATCTGTCGTAACCCAAAGTTCACCTCCGTAGGCGAATGCCTCGAGTTCAACCGGGTGCCTGAACTGCCCTAGCCCATCACCTGCCGTGCGCCCCCGGCGCACGCGCACTTTTCCCCACGCAACGCGATCTCTATACGCTCGGCCGATGATTGTGCCTAGCTAGACCGCGCGCGGTCCACAATCCCCCTTTTAGGCGGCCAAGTGGCTTCAGCGCCGAAATCGATGGGTGGGGAACAGCTAGGCCCCATCGACTTGTTATGGCAGCATCAGCAGCCGATAGAAACGTGAAGTAGTTTGCAACAACTCTCCAGCGCAGCTGGACCAATTTCCCTGCATATTTGCCAATTTCTAAAGAGTGATCACTTTATGCCCTGGGTAAAACGTACGATTGGTATCCTCAGCTTGGTGCTGATTGCACTAGCCGCTCTGTGCTTCCACCACTACTTGCCGCGGCATGAGATCGTTCATGTCACCGGGGTCGAGGTCAAGCGCATGGATGCGGATGGCGTAATCAGTGCGGAAAACCCGGCAGATGGACCAACACGGGACGTGTATTTCATCAATACCGTTTCGACCGACTCGAAGCGTGAAGTAGTGGTCTATCGCAATGAAGACACCGGATGGGGATTCCCCTGGTACTTCAAATTCGATAGTGCCGATCTGCAGGCCAAGGCCCAAGACTACTCGAGAGACCCAAATCAACTGGCCGTGATTCGATACTACGGCTGGCGCTTCCAGATCTTCTCAATGTTCCCAAACATCACCGACATCAAAGCAACTACCAGCAAGTCCGAACCGCTTCCGATCTTCAATATCATCTTTTTCAGCGTGCTGCTCATCCTGGTGATTTCAGCCACCCTCCTCGTGCGCCGTAAACTCCGCCGCAGTAATAGGCCAATGGTTCCGCGCGATTCGGTTAACCCCCCATCGAATTAAACCTCCTAGGCGTTAAGCTGAGTTAGGCCCGCCAGGACGCTTGTCCTGGCAACACAATGCCTGACCTGACCCAAAAGGACGCAGTATGCAAATTACACAGGGCCAGCGCCTGCCGCTGTCCAGCATTGGTATCTCTGATCGCCTCACGATTGCGGTCTCCATCCAGTCAAACCATGAGATCGACGTAGCCTGCTTTGGCCTTGATGCTCAGTCAAAGCTGTCTGACGACCGCTTTATGGTGTTTTTCAACCAGCCCTCTGCCCCTGCGGATGCAATCAGGTTGAACGGCCCCGGTCAGTTTGAGATCAACTTGGCCGCGCTGCCGGCAACGATCGACCGTATGGTGTTCACGGCCGCCATCGATGGCGCTGGTGCTATGAAGGACATCTCATCGAGTCGCTTCGTTATAAGTGGACCTGGTGCTCCTAGCGCTGCGACGTGCGAGTTTTCCGGCAGTACCTTTAGCGTGGAGAAAGCGATCATGGTCGCCGACGTTTACCGCAAGGGTGGTGAATGGCGTCTGCAAGCCAACCTACAGGGTTTCAGCGAGGGTCTGGGCGCACTGGTGCGCCATTTCGGGGGCGAGGTCGATGATGAGCCTGCACCTGTCTCCCCGGCAACGACTGCACCGCCTCCCGTCCAGGCCACATTCTCTCTCGAGAAAAAGGTCGCTGCTCAAGCACCAGCATTGATCAGCCTGGCGAAAAAAGCACAGATCAGCCTCGAGAAGAACAACCTCACCGCAGTGAAAGCGAAGATTGCTTTCGTCCTCGATGCCTCAGGGTCCATGAATGGGCAGTACAGCCGCGGCCGCGTTCAGGAGGCCCTGAATCGCCTGATGCCACTTGCCGTGGCGTTTGATGATGACGCCGAGCTCGATGTCTTCGCCTTTGGTGCCAAGCCTGTGCAGCTCTCGCCTGCCAATCTGTCGAACTACGCCAATTACATCGACACCGATCACGGTGGGTGGCGCAAGTGGGATGTTGGCCAGCGCATCAACGATGAACCCAGAGCGATGCGAATGGTGATGGACTACTACAGTCAAGCCGGGAACAAGACCCCGGTTTACATCATCTTCATCAGTGACGGCGGCGTGCATCAGAACCGTGAAATCACACAATTAATGATAGAAGCTTCCCGCCGGCCGTTCTTCTGGCAGATTGTTGGTTTGGGTGGGCGAGGCTACGGCATCCTGGAGCGACTCGACGATTTGGCTGGCCGAGTTGTCGACAACTGCAGCTTCTTCGCAATGGATGACCTCCATGACCTTACTGAAGACGCTTTGTACGATAAGCTGATGAAAGAGTTCCCGGCATGGCTTAAGGAAGCCAAGTCGAAAGGGATCATCGGTTAGCAATTGCATGAGGCTGCGGCAGTTTAATGCCGCGGCTTGCTTCATCCCAGCTGGTCAATTTCGTATGGCTGGATCTCCCTGAAACGCGAGGCTCGGTCCAGATCAACTCTAGCCCCTAAGCGATTCAGCGTATCTGCAGGGTCGATGTGCTCAATCCGTTCAAAGTCCAGCAGATCCCAGTCCTCGCGCCGAACCACAACCGACAAGATATAGGGCTCTTCAAGACGCCCGGTCGCAGGGTCGTTTCGCTGGATGTAGCCTGAAACCAGACAACGATTGATTGCAGGCAATAGCGCGAACACCTCCCCAGCAACCCTGAACAACGACCCATAACACATGCCTACGAAGTCACGTCGAACCTGGGCGTCGCTTCGGGTTTTGAAGGTGAGCTTCCCGTTTCCCTTGGCCTCGGCTGTACGCCGGGGAATATCCCCCTTATCAGGCAAGTCCACATCTAGCGCAAGCCCTGCAGCATCCTGGGTGAACTGATAGGCCACGATCGTCTCCTTGGGCCAGGAGATTCCGCTCAGCACATAATCCAGAGCCTTCTCCATGTGTGCGCTGAACCCTTGGGCCGCAAGACGAAAGGCCTTTTGAACTTCGGCACGTTCCCCTTCCTGCGCATCTCGGGCAGTGGTCCAGTCGGCCAGGTCCTGCTGGTGCTGCTGCTCGATCGCTATGCGGTCGGCCTCGAGCTTACCTGTTCTGAACAGCCGATCCATTAGACCAGGCTCCAGAGGAGCTGGCTCAGCTGGCATTGGTAGAGAAAATGGTGGTGGGAGTGTTGGAGCGTCACCTGGCCGCGGTGTTCGCACATGCACACTCAGGCACTCGGTGAGCTCTTGATTGACCTTCTGTGCCGCCTTGTTGAGCAGCTTCTCAATCGCATCAGCCTGCTCACTCTTCGCGCGCTTGGCGAGCGCCGGCGGAAGCGGGTTGTCAGTCTCATCGGTGATGGAGACCGTGCCGTCGTCTTCCACCCTGATCCGGATTGATCCTGAGTAGGCACTAGGATCAAAAGCCGGTGCTGGGTTTGACTGGCGGCTGCCATCCAGGCGTTGGCGGTACGAGAGGCCCGTGCCTGGTAAACCGGCGTTGAGAAACGTGCCACCACGACCCATCGTCATGCTCAGACCCCGGGGGCCAATGGAAGTCGAGACACCACGTGGACTAATGTTCAGCCTCAAACCCGGCACGATTGTGATCCGTTTACTAAACCGAAAGCCCATCCTTTCTTCCCTTCTAGTGAATGATGGCAAGTCCCTGCTACACCGCTGCATGACAGGGAAAGGGAATCGACTTTGTAAAGGAGTCGACACCCTCCTCCGTACCCGGACAGAGCCTAGCGCCCCCATTCCTTCCTAACCGTTAGCATCTGGGAGTTGGACGAACTTGTCTCCGCTCCACTGGTAGCGTTGTGGGAATGGTTCTGTTGGGCAGCAACGGGGATCATCGTCGCCTTGGACCACTGCGTCTACAAGAATGGTACGGCCACCAACTGCGGTTACCTTGCGTACACTTCCGGTAATCACGGCATCGCCACCTTGGGCTTGCCAGCCATTAGATTCCCGGTAGAACGCGGCAAGTGTCTGATACGCCATTTGTGACCCACCAGCCCCTTCAATGGTGTAGAGCACGGCCGCATCGAGTTCGCCATCACCGTTCAGATCAACTTGGACGATCTGACGACCCTCGGTGTACTCCACACCTCCATCAGTATCAAGGGAAGCAACGTACGAATTGATCGCTGATGCCAGCTCGGGAAACGCTGGGGACGCGGCCTTTTGATCCTCAGGGCCGGCTGCCGTGGTAACGATTGGTTCATTCAATTGCGGCTCGCCAGCACCACCACCGTTCATTGCGTTCCCGCTCTTGGCTGCCTCCGCCTGGGCATACTCGCGAAGCAATTTCTCGTTAGGTACTAGGCCTTCCTTCTTAGCCCGAATAGAGAAAGTTCTCTGCAGTTCCTGCTCCGCCTCAGTCATGTCGGATGGACTGAAAGCCATCACCCGGCCCTTCGGAGAGGGCGGTTGAGAGTCACCAAAGAAAATACGAGCGAAAATGTTCGGCCGAAGGTCCTCGAGCATGTCGATTCCTTCTTGCACAAATTCATCAGCGACGTCCTTGTACAGCGACCAACCCTCGTCGCCGAACAGCTTGGTGATGCCATTCTTCGCTACATCGCTCTTGAAATCAGTCAGCTCAAGAACCTTTTGGTTGAAATCAATAGTCTGACTTCGGCAGTCGTATGTGTCATTGCCAAAGCAGTTTTGACGAAGTTCATTGAGTGCCAGCGACAAACGAGCGTCATTGGCGGCCTGGCCGCACCCGGCCAGTATGGTGACTACAGCACTGGAAACCAAAAATCTCTTGACCATGAAAACTCCGCAATCCATGCGCATGCATGTGCGCTCAAATGTAAAAAAGGGTACTGCAGTATTACCAGGCGGCACCTAGAATTGGTTTCTTTGCTGCTGGCCAGGGCTCATGGAAATGACGTAATCAGGCTTAAGACACACCCACCCATTCCTAGGCCAGAAAAGAACTCCCCCTGCCTGATTGCAAGCTTCAAACACCTGCTTGTCCTGAGCCTGGGGGTCTGAAAAATCGCAGCTGCTTGAAATGCAAACGTAAATGAGCTGCCCAAAAAAAAGCCCCTGCCGCTAAGCAAGGGCTTTTCTGACAACATGGGTTAGCCGATGCTTACGCCGTGAGCTTCAGCAAGCGGCTTCAGGCCACCAGCAAAACCTTGGCCGATCGCTTTGAACTTGAATTCGTCGTTGTGACGGTACAGCTCGCCGAAGATCATCGCGGTTTCGGTCGAGGCGTCTTCGCTCAGGTCGTAGCGCGCCAGCTCCTTGCCGTCCGCCTTGTTGACGACGCGGATGTAGGCATTACCCACCTGACCGAAGCTCTGCTTGCGGGCTTCAGCGTCGTGGATGGTCACCGCGAACACCAGCTTTTTGACTTCTGGAGCCAGGCCGGTCAGCTTGACGTTGACTTGCTCGTCATCGCCTTCACCCTGGCCGGAGCGGTTGTCGCCCAGGTGTTCAACAGAACCATCTTTCGAGGTTTTGTTGTTGTAGAAAATGAAGCTGGCGTCGTCCAGAACCTTACCGCTTTCGCCGGTGACGAAGATCGATGCATCGAGGTCGAACTCGGTGCCGTCAGTTACGCGAGGGTCCCAGCCCAGGCCAACGATTACTTCGGAGAGACCTGGAGCTTCTTTGGACAGCGATACGTTGGAGCCTTTGGTCAGCGAAACAGCCATTAGATAGTTCCTTGAGAAAGTAGTTAAAACGTTAGCAGCACCTTGCTGCTAACGCCGCAGTGGTGTTTAGAAGTTCATGCCGTACGAGTTAGCAAGGGCCTTCAGGCCGCCGGCGTAGCCCTGGCCAACGGCGCGGAACTTCCACTCGCCGTTGTTACGGTACAGCTCTGCGAAAATCATCGCGGTTTCGGTCGATGCGTCTTCGGCCAGGTCGTAGCGAACCACTTCGGCACCGGTCACTTCGTTGGCGATGCGGATGAACGAACCGCCAACCTGGCCGAAGTTCTGCTTGCGAGCTTCTGCATCATGGATGGTAACGGTGAAGGCGACTTTTTCAATGTCGGCGGGCACGCGGCTCAGGTCGACCTTCAGTACTTCGTCATCACCGTCGCCAGCGCCAGTACGGTTGTCACCGGTGTGCTCGATCGAACCGTCTTGGCTTTTCAGCTGGTTGTAGAAAATGAAGTCAGCTTCACCGCGAACTTTGCCGTTTGCACCCAGCAGGAATGCACTGGCGTCGAGGTCGAACTCAGTACCGTCAGTAGAACGCGGATCCCAGCCCAGGCCGACAATGATCTTGGTCAGCGATGGGTCAGTTTTGGTCAGGGACAGGTTGCCGCCTTTCTGCAGTGTCAAAGCCATTACTCAAACTCCTTGTTGGGGTACCAATGATTCAGTTGGATTCTGCCTGAGTGTCTTCCTTTTCAGGGAAGACCACACTTGCAAGGACGCCGATTACCAACACCACCATCACGATGAGGAGGCTGGTGTTTGGGTCGATGTTGTAGCCGTGGTGGAACATATGATCTGTGGCGTTAAGACCCAGTTTTACCGCGATGAAGAACAGAAGTGCAACGACCGCTTTCTCCAGGTGCACCAGATAACGCTTCAGGGCCTCAAGAACGAAGTACATGGTACGCAGACCCAAAATGGCGAACAGCATAGCGGAGTACACGATCAGAGGCTCGCGGCTTACTGCGATGACGGCAGGTACGGAGTCGAAGGCGAACAGCACATCGGAGACTTCTGCCACGACCAGGCACAGGAACAGTGGGGTTGCGAACAAGCCACCTTTAGCCGCCAGGCTCATACCCTTGTTTTCAGGCTTCAGCAGCTCACCTTCGAGCTCTTTGCGGCTAACAAAGAACTTGTTGCCGTGCAGCTTTGGCCATACTGGGAAGAGCTTTTTGGCAAAACGATATGCGATGTGCTTGGAGTAGTCTTCCTCCTCCTCTTCATCACCACCGCTACGGAGCATCATGACAGCGGTCCAGGCAACGATCAGTGCGAACACGATCTCCACCCAAGGGCCAAACGCCAACAGGCCAGTACCGATAGCAACGAAGACGCCGCGGAACACGATCGCCCCGATGATGCCCCAGTAAAGCACGCGGTGGCGCAAGCCATCAGGCACTTTGAACCAAGCAAAGATGGCCATGAATACGAACAGGTTATCGACGCTGAGAACCTTCTCAAGGGCGTAGCCGGTAACAAACAGACTGGCGACGTCAGGACCGTGCTGAACATACAGGAACCCTGCAAACGCCAGCGATATTGCAATCCAGAACACCGACCAAACAGAGGCTTTCATTAGCGAGATTGGCTTATCGCCGCGGTGCGTAACCATGTCGAGCAGCAATGCGCCTACGGCGATGCCGACGAAAACCGCCATGGTCAGCGGGGGAAAACCGAGATGGGTAACTTCCACAGATCAGTACCTTAAAGTTCGAAATCAGCTGGGGACAGGCCCAGCTCTAGGCAGATCAGACGGCAAGCCGCCTTTTCCTTTTCATCAAAGTCGCCATCGGATGAACCGATGGAACAGGTAACGCGAACAAGAAGGCGAGAAGCCCCTTCGTTGTCCTTGATACAACCGATCACCTTCAACGCCTCGGCCTGACCAATTTGAGGGTCAAACTCGAACTTGCTCATCGAGTCGTTGAAGACGGCCAGAACGTCAGTCAGGCTGAATACCTTCAATTCTGGCGAGTTGTTGATGAAACCAACCATCTTTTGCTTTTCTTCAGGGCCAGCACCGTTGCTCGCAACAGCAACCATTGCACAACCGTTGGCCATTGCTTCCATGAACTTGCGGTTCTTGTGCTTGCCAACTTCAGCAGTGAGTGTCTCGCGTGCTTGCGCACCTTTAGCTTTCAACCAGCTGAGCATTGTTCGTACCTCAAATTGCGGGGCCAGGCCCCGCGAAAAAGTAGATTACTTAGAACCTGCGCTCCAGCGCAGGCCCCAGCGGTAGGCATGATCCATGGGCTCTTGGTTCTTATGGAAATCAACCCTTCGAGACACCTTAACGGCACCATTGTCATTTTCAAGGAGAGCGATCGCACAACAGCCCAGACGCCCACCCTCCTCGTTCAGTCGCACCTCAATTTCTGGCTGACCAGGAATGAAAATGGTGACTACACCATCGGTTTCAGCCCAGTTCGGGGCACCTTCGTAGATGAATGCGTAAACCAGGATCCGGCGGATATCGCCCCACTTCGCCCCATTGATGTGAATCCACTCACCACCAGCAACGGAGCCGGTTCGGTCGTCACCCATGAGTTGAATGTAGGGTTTGCGATCAAGGTCACCGAAGGCATTTCCGAGTGCCTGCACTACACCTTTGGTGCCATCCTGCAGTTCAAACAGGCACCCAACGTCCAGATCAATAGATTTGCCCCGGCCAAAGAAACCAGACTTGCCTTTGTTCCAGTTCAGGTTCACTCGGATTTCTCCGAAGCCCCCCGCAGTCTTCTCCAGACTGATCGAGGATCGGGTTTTGTCCAGGGTCACTTTGCTCAGACTGATTGTCGACTTGGGAGCAGGTGGCGGAGCTGGGGTCGGTGCTGGTGCAGGGCTCGGCGCAGCGCTCGGGGTCGGTGATGGAGCTGGAGCTGCAATGTCGACGCCAAAGTGGGTTGCCAGCGGCGCAAGGCCACCGGCAAACCCCTGAGCGACACAACGGAACTTCCAGGCACCCTGGCGACGGTAAAACTCTCCGAGGATGAGCGCGGTTTCCTTCATCCCCGAGGTAGGGATTTGGGTCTCAATGCCACCAGACACGGTGACAACGAGCATAGAGACGCGATCAAAGCTGGCCTTGTTGTCATAGATGGTCGCCGTCAGGGCGACCTTGTCTATAGCTGCGTCCAAGCGACTGAGATCAACCGTAAAGACTGCGCGACCAGCTGCAGTTTCGACCAGCTGGACCGATCCACCTAGAACACTAGGCTGGCCATAGAAGCACATGTCGTTGTCGCCACGGACTTTACCGGCTGCAGTCAGTGCAAATGCAGACACATCGATTTCGGCTCCTGGAATCGGCGAGTAGCCAACTTCCACTCGAAGACTCCCGGTCGCTACCGGTGCGTTACCACCAGGGACCAAGGTTGTCATGCGCGCACCGCCTGAACTGCCAGACTGACGAGATCGTCGGCGGTACGACCGTTGGTGGTCTTGCCGATCGCTTTGAACTCCCAACCGCCCGGGCCGCGAGACAGATTGGCCATAACCACACCAGTGTGGCTACCTTGGTCAGTCAGGTTGAAGCGTGCCAACTCCTGCTTGTTGGTGTCATTGATAATTCGGCAGTAGGCGTTCTTGATACGCTCGAAATTCTGACCGGTGAACGAGTTCACAGTGAAAACGAGGTGCTGAACGGATGCAGGAAGTGTATTCAGGTTTACGGCGATCGACTCATCGTCACCCTCACCCTCACCCGTGCGGTTGTCGCCGGAATGGCGGATCGAACCATCACGGGACTTCAGTTGGCGGAACCACACCAGGTCGACTGGCTTCAATTCGCCGTCCAGCATGATGCAGGATGCGTCTAGATCAATGTCGCCGCCGCTGCCAAACATCTTGCCAAGAAAACCAGCCTTTTCAGGATCCCAGCCCAGGCCCAGGGTTACTTTGGTCAGACCCGATCCTGCGGTTTTTTCCAGAGAAATGGACTGATTTTTCGAAAGGGTAAGTGCCATCGTTACGCTCCTTGTTGATCATCGTGCTGCTGAGTGCCTGAAGAGACACCCGTAACTGAATTCGTGGGCGCATCGCTCTTCTGAACGCGCGACTCAATGTGTACTATTTTCATTCGTCCCCGCTGCCAGCGGGGATGGAAGTGCCGCCAGTGCGGCTCTTGGGCTGCAGCAAGCAGCTCTTGGTCCCCACGAGTGTCACCCCAAGCGCGGAGCCTGTATTTCTCCAGCGGGCCATACACAGCTTCTAGGCGGAGCACTTTCGCTTCGCACCGGCAATTACTCCCACTGATTGCCCCTGTTAGCTTGCCTTCAACCACCTCTAGCTCGGTCGCAATCAACTTGATACCCAACTCCTCCGCGAAGGGCATGAGCACTATCCGCGGCGAAGCTGAACAAATTGTTACCTGGGCGCCGCTGGCAATCTCGGCAGCGACGGATTTTAGCCCCGCCGGACGCATAAGCCGTACCCAAAACACCGCTTTGAATTCCGCAGCCTTGCGCTTCACCCATGCCTCTTCAACACCGGTCAAGAAGGTCGCGACAAGTACAGCTTTCAACTCGTCGCGACTCATACCCTTACCTAGATATCGAATGCATGCTGGCAGCATACGCACTACCCGCGCTGCGAACTTCCTCTTGCCAAAAGCGAACATCAGAAATGGGACGAAGCTGTCACGACGCGTGAGCGTGCCGTCAAAATCGAACACCGACAGTACCTGGCCGCCGGCCGGGCCAGCCTCCATCATTTCCTGAGTCATCGAGCGGCCTCGGCCAGGCGTACTGGCTCGGCGATCCCAGCTTCTGCAGGTTTCACGCCGTGCCATTTGACTCTCTCGATGATGTTGATTGCCCAGTTGTAATGGGTAGCTGGTTCAACCATTGCGTCGTTGTGCTTGAAGACGGCCGGTGCTGAGCCATCTACGATCAACTTGGCGCAGTTGTAATCGTCAAGCGGCACTCGGAAGCCATCATGGATCTGCGCGATCTGCGACGGGTGAATAGCAGTTTTGCCTACAAGGCCGTGGGCAATATCCAGCTCCAGTTCTTCAGCAAGCAGCTGGGGTGTTGCGAGCTGCTCGAACACAGGCGCGGTGAGTGCAAACCCTTGAGCCCCGAGTACCCCGGTTAGCATAGGGATCACGTAACCCATTGGGGTCTGATACAGAGTGGTGGCCGGGTTACGGCGCAGCCCCAAACAGCTCATGAGGTCGTTACCACCGATTCGCAAAGCCAGGATTCGATCACCCAGTTCTGAGCGCAGAGCGCTACCCAACTCGGCCATCGAGCCGGGGTTGTACACGTCGCTGGTTTCCAGTGTCGGCATCAGCAACAGTTCGGGATTGGTAACTGCACGCACCCACTGCCCCAATGTGGCCAGGGATAGTTTTGGGACAACGAATCCATGCGCAGCAGTAATCTCAGGCCAATCGTTGAGCGCTGCCGCCATTTCACAATCACGCGGGCGAACGAAAACAAGCGGACTTCTGGCAGGGCGACTCCCGCGGGGGCCAATGGCAGTCAGGATTGCATGCAGCGATCGCAGTGCATGTTCAACGTCAGTAGCGGCAATAGCATCCTCCAAGCAGATGACCAGAGAACGAAGGCCAGGCTGCTTATCACCGCGTATCACCTCAACGATGTCTGCACGGGTTGCAGGCATATAGAGAGTGGCGCCCAACGCCCAAGGAGAAATGCGTTCCATTAGCTGACCCCCCGGATGACAGTAACCGCACGGTACGGCCCCAGATCTTCACCAGCTTCCTGCACTTGGATGCCAGCACGATCTGTCAGATGGATCAGCAGTTGAACGTCGGCGTCGCTACGATCCCTGACCAGCACCTGGTCTGGAACTCGGCGCAGCACAGCACGAGTTGCTTCAGCGATTCCAGGCTTGATGCGGTTCAGATTTGTCACGCCGAATCGTTCAGCAAGTTGGCTGACGACACCAAGGGCACTGATTTGTAACTGCTCAGCCTCCTTTGGAGTCCACGGCGAAGCGGGGCTGACTTCAACAGAAGCGCGGGCAGCTTCGATCCGATCTATAAATGGCCGGGTCACGTCATGCTCTTGCAGGTGGTCATAAACCACGCAGCCATGCAACCCGCCATCACTCGGCCAGATTGACCGCGAGACAAGCCCGGATACAGTCGCACCGAGTATGCCGGATGGGATGATCCAGTCTTCTGCCGACGCGGCTAGCCATGCCCGGCCGCAAGGATCTGCAAGCACGACCAGGCGCGGATCTTCTGGGAAGCGACTATCGCCAGCAAGGCTACGCTTGATCTCACCAGAGATTGCGCCTTTACCAGTCCAGCCATCGACGAACACGATGTTCTCTGCACCGTGAGCAGCGATGATCGATTCGAGGGCGACCGTGTCAATACCACGGTCACGGACGATGCTGATTCCGTAATGATGAGCGTCGCGACCCAGGCCAATCAGCGCACGACGCAGCAGCACGCCAAGAGGCAGGCCGGCGCGCACAAAGGATACGAGCGCAATGGTCGGCCCCTGATATCGCTCCTCCAAGGCCAAGGCCAGTGACTGGACGTCGGCCGCCATACGCACGCCATTTTGAGACATGGCTCGCTCAAACAGCTCCATATGAGTCGCTGAAGGCGCATCTTCCTGGCTGATCATTTCCGAGTAATGCTTTTGCTTGGACTGGATGAGCCGCTCCTTCTCCAGCACATCAGTCATATCGATGCTCACGGAACGCAGCAGGAAATGAACATCCTCTGGCAAGTAGCTTCCGCTACCCACGGTCATCGATGTCAGGACTGGGTTAAGCATTGACGTGGGCCTCCACCAAAGCTGCAAGCTGGCTTCGAGCCGGAGTCGACCAGAAATTGCAAAGGTTCATGTAACCAAGATCGGTGATGCTGTCGCCAAAGCCGAGCACAGGTCGCTCCCCGTTCAACTCCCGGTCCAGCTTCAAGTAGTGCTCCACAGCAACACGTTTGGACAGGCTGGCAGGCAACAAGGCAAGATTATTGCCGTTGGAATGAGTGTGCATTCCATCGAGAAGGCCTGCTTCACGGAGCTTGTTGAGCACAAGAATCAAGTCCGCGTCAGAACCATTATTGTGCTTAACGACAACGTAATGGCGCTGATCTGCTTCTTCCACAACCCAACCTCGAAGCGACACACCCTGCTCATCACCTATGCGCAAAGCAGTCTCGCAGAGAGCTGGCAAGCGCTCTTGGAAGTCCGAGAGGATGCCGGTCATGACACCATGCCATTCCATGTTAACAGTACGGTCTGGATTGAGGATCAGGCCACCGTGGGAACAGATTGCCGCCCCCGAAAAGTCCAGGCGTACGCGACTGAAGGCTTCGGCGCTGCGCGCAGTTACAGGAACCACATCAGTGGTGCTCAGAAGCCATTCAAGGAACTGCTTCTGCATATTCGTCTGGTAGCCACTCACTTCACCGCTGACGTCAAAGGAGGCTGGATGACGCGAGGTGCCCGGGGGCATTTTTCTCGCAGTCTGGAAAAGTGTGTCGTCCAGGTCGACCAGGGCCAGGGGGCGCTTAATTACCATCGACGATCACCTCCGCGTTCAAAGCTTCGATCAACGCCGCCGGTACCGCTTTGGCGTCAGTTTCACTGCAGATCAGCACTCGGTCGAACTGCCCGGGTGCAACGTTGTAGAGGAAGTTGACGATTCCAAGACCGTAGTTGTCCGAGAAATTCAGCGCGTACCCGATCGAATGACCAAGTGCGATCGGCGAGCGGGTAGTCGAACTGAAATGCACATCCGCACCGGCGCGCTCCAGCCGCTCGGCCAGCAGGAAGGGCTTCCAGACGAACTCGCCGGTACCGAGGACAATCACCCGCTCACCTGGTTTGACATTTAAACCACGCCCCAGGGTGTCTGCGACCTCGCGTGTTCCGAGTCGGCCCCAGTCATATTCAGGGTTCACAGCCCATTCGCCCGCTGCCACCGTGCCGGTGTCGGGCATATCAGGAAGTGGGGCTTCAGGATCCTCGGTGAATTGATACGCGCCACTCAGGAGGGAAACCTGATCAGCAGCCTCGCCGATGCTCTTTGATACGGCACCATCAGACCAGTCAGTCAGAACGCAGGTCACTACGCGCTCAACCCGGTTGAGGCCTGCATCGACAAGGGCGCGATGGAGATTGATGAACGTGCGGCCGGTCGAGGCTTCATCATCAACGAGCACCAGCGACTTGGTGCTGCGCATCATCTCAGACAGCTGAGGATCACTAGGCTCATGAATCAGATGAGCGCTAGCGTGGCTGTGTTCTTCTTCAAAGCGCGCGAAAATCTGGTCTCCCACGGGGTGGCGGGTGCTGACGATGTACATGCTGTCAGGGCGCGATTTGCTGAATGCACGATGAACGCCTGCCCCGAGACCAACAGCGGTCTCAGCCATTCCGATAACCAGTACCGGGCCTGGCAGGTCGGCGGGGATTTGTGCTGCCAGCGCCTCGTAGGAGTGCTGCATCACCGAAGGTTTGACAGGAATATGCTTACCCAGCACCCGAGAAACAAACAGAAATGCCCGCTTCGGGTTGCGGCGTTCTGCAAACCCAAACAGCGATTCGGGTGAAACCGAAGCTTGATGTACATCAACTTCGAGCACGCCGCGTTTAAGCGAGGCGCTGAACTTCGTAGACTCTTGATTCACTAAACTATGCTCCATGTTGGAGTTCCGTGGACGATAGTAGTGAACCTAACGTGCGCACTTGTGATTTCAATGGCATGTAGCATTTAAATTCGAGCTTCAATTTTCCAGAGCGATGGCTGTACAACCCTTGCTATATCAGCAGGTGTCTGCGCCGTATTAGATTCATTGAGCGAGATAGGGATGTGACATGCTTCTAGGAAGGCGCCGAGCAAGTGGGACTTGACGGCGAAGTTCATGTTCTGTGCATCCGGTACAGTTGAGGTGACCATACCGACCACACTCCCGCGGGAGTCGAAAAGTGGGCTGCCACTTGACCCTGGCTGAATCGCCGCAGTGAACTGCAACAGTCTTGCGTCGTTTCGCAGGCCAAAAAGTGCGGATACGCCACCCTGTGTAACATGAGCTCCGCCGCCAGCAAACCCCGACATTGGGAAACCAACCGCGGTCACCGAATCACCCAAGGAGCAGCAGCGGGTTGCCGCGAAAAGCACAGGCTTCAGGGGTGCACCTTCTACTCGAAGCAGGGCAATGTCGTTGGAAGTGTCGACCATGACTGGCTCAGCACGGTATCGACCATTGAAGGAGCTGATCTCGATTGAAGTCATGCCCTCGATGACATGCGCACAGGTGAGCAGAACATTGCTGGACACAGCGAACCCGGTACCGGTCGCGCCAGTGGCCCCACCGTTTGGCCGGGGGTTTGCGCTCCCAGCATCCGAGTGATCTGGATTGGCTTCATCGATGTCCAGCCCAATTCTGCGACCAAATGCCGCCAGGCCATAGGCTGAGCCCTCTGCCAGCGCTCGAAACTTCCATTGCCCAGATCGTGAATAGAATTCGCCCAATATCAACGCACTCTCACCATAGGCGGAGGTGTCGAGGTCGTAGGTGATAGCATCATCGACCTTGAGGTGGAGAGTCCCCAGTGAACTGACTGGGCCGAGGTTGGAATACCTGTAAACGATCAGAAGAACCCGTTCGCTCCCAGCCGGCAGACTGCCCAACTGCAGCGTGCAGCCTACCTTTGCTGGATTACCGCTCCAGGACATCCAGGGGGTCTGTTCAATGTGGAAAAGCGCGGCTGCGCCTTTTGGCGTTCTCTTGTCATCTACAGGGATCAGCGCGACAGCAGCCGTCGAGCCAAAAGCACTCTGGTGTGTGGACTCCAGTGTCCAAGATGCTTTAGCTGAAGAAAGTGCAACGTTCGCGCCCGGCGTCAGCATGTCTCGCTCCCTGAGTAGAAAGAATCTCTAGATAAAAACTGGGTACATTATGTACCTAAAAGATGGCCATTCTATCATCCGCCTGGAGTCGGAACGGCAATGGTGATCGCCCGAACTCTCACGCCTTCTTTCCATGAAACCTCAGGCTCCGCGAAGCCAAGCCGGCGAGCAGCGAAGATACCGGCCAGGTTGACTCCAACCTCGCGGGTGTACCCGATACCACCTGAATAGCGGGGGTTGATCTCGAGTAGCATAGGATGTCCATCAGCGTCATCTCGGGTCTGAACGTTGACGACACCGTCACAGCCGAAGTGCTCAGCAGCGGCGACGGCCAGGGCGGTTGCCGGAGTATCGCGCTCGAAAGTCTGGTGCGCGCCGGCCTTCCGGCGGCCGACATACGCTACGACCTTGCCGCTTTCGCAGACCATGTCGACGGAACACTCGGGGCCAGGCAGGTAAGGCATCACCAACATTGGCTCACGCTCAGGGCCTGCAGCGTATATCCGATGGTAGGTTTCGAAGTCGACTTCGCGAGAATCGGGGTTAGCCAAGCAGCGGAAAGGGTCGACACCAGGCTTGAACCGCCAGAAGCCCTGGCCATAGATACCAACCACCGGCTTGATGCAGACCTCAGAGTTCGGGCTCAGTAATTCATATGCTGCGCGAAGCTGATCTGGGCTCTGTACTGTGATCGCCGGGATGCAAGCGAGGCCGGCGCGCTCAGCTTCGGCAGTGAAATTCGCCTTGTCATCGACCAGTTCAAAGGTGCGTGAGCTCATACCGCCAGTGACCAGGGTAATACCTGCTCGCTCGAAATCGGCTCGACGGGCCTCATAGCCCCCCCCAACGCGACCAGCCAGAATCACCTTGATCGAATTTTGTACTGCTGTTTGGAGAACCCAGTCTATACGCTCTTCACGGTCCTCGGGCTCCTTGAAGCTCCCGTGAGCCAGGCCTGTAATCTCAGGTCGGTCGCCGCCGTGGGAGGCAAACACGCGTACGCTTGTGGGGAGAGCCTCCAGGGCACCGAGAATGATGTCTCGCTGAGAAGCCTGACCCTGTAGAAACCAGATCATTAAAACCACCTTGAATTAGGGCAATGGACTTTTGGATCTGTTCGATCCGAACCTTGGGCGAGATGTTAACGGCGCGATCGGCGGCTTCAAGGGGCTGACATTATGATCTGTAGCCCTACATGGCGCAGTGAATCAGCCGCCAACTTGTGGCAAAAAGTGTTGCGATATATGAATTGTGGCGGGAGTCTGCTGCAACACGCTACGACTGCAGGATCGCGGCCAGGTCCCCGAGTTGAAGTCTCCACGCTACTTCTCCCACGGTCTCGGCAACAGCCCAGATAGCGCTCATCCGAGGTGTGAGCTCCATGGCCAATTCTTTACGGTAGGCGGTGTTTAGACGATGCCCCATCCTGACCGAAGGTTGTGCTAATGGCAACGCGGGAGTACACACGGACTGTTTACTCAGCTGGGCTTGGGCATGCGTAGTTACCCAAGTCTGTCAACAAAGCAATGTCCGCTTTGGGTCGATATATCCACCGGACTTTCATCTGGTCTTATGCTTACCTAGAGGATGCGGTGACCCGGCGGAGCAGTCGACTGCTTGTGAGTGGGGCTTGAGGTTCCCAAGCAGGAAGTCTCGTATTAGACCATGAGGATCGCGAACAAGGCATGCTCGCGCCTGTTTCAGTCGATATGCAGGCGGTTACGTCCTGTGTTCTTCGCGATGTATAGCGCCTGGTCGGCGCGCGCAATCAGTACCTGCACGTTCTCCAAGTCGCGGCCGCTGGCGTAGGCGATGCCGATGCTCACGGTCACCTGTGCAAAGGGGCTGTCACGGTGGGTTATAGGTTCATTGCCCAGGTATTCTAGTATCGTCCGAGCAACGCTGGCCGCTCCAGCACTGTCAGTGTCGGGAAGAATCACCGCAAACTCCTCGCCACCGTAACGAGCCAGCAGGTCGGGCGGCCGACGCATGCAGACCGACAGTCGCCTGGCCACTTGTTGCAGGCAGTCATCACCGGCCAAGTGGCCATAGCTGGGGTATCCCTAGACGTGGGCTTTTACTACATGTCCAACGCCCTAGGCCGCTTGATCGGCACATTGCTGTCTGGCTAGGTTTACCAACGCAGCATCACGGACCTGCTCGATCGTCTCGACGCGGCGAAGGCTTTGCGCGAGGCGCAATTGAGCAGCGCGGACGTTGTCGAGCAGCAGGCACTTGCTGTGGTCGCGCTGTACAAGGCAGTCGGCGGAGCGAGTCTGGAGCCGGTTCAGTAGCTTTGCGCGACCGTGATACTTAGTTGACCGCTTTAAGACAGCCGATCAGGGTTTCGATAAATAGCTGCAGCGAGGGTGGCAGTGTGCGTTTCGGCATGGTCAGCACTTGAATGGTCCGGTCGGAAAATCGGGGGGGTCGACAGCGGGACCGAAATAAGGTCATTACTGGCATTCACCCGCTGGCTAATTGCGCCACCCAACGCGATCGTGTCGGTGTGGCGGACAAACTCATGGATGGCCCCGGAGTAGTTGCAGGTCATCACGTGATTGAAGGCCAACCCCTCCATTTCGCAGACCAGGTCGAACAACTGCCTCTGGGTCGTGCCTTTGGGTGTGAGCGCCAAGGGGAACGGTACGAGCGAGCGCAGAGGCAATTGCTTGAGCGTCGACAGCGGATGACCGGCTCGCATGATCGCACGAATCGCCGAGCGGCTTGAATAAAGGATCTCGACACCTTCGGTAGGCTCTGTGCTGAACGTCAATCCCATGTCGGCATCACCGCGTTTCACTTTCTCTGCGCATTCGAACGGTGACATTACTTCTAGCACGTACTGGAAAGCCGGATATTGCTGGTAGTGCTGGATCAACACGTGCGGTAGAAAGTAACGTGATAGTCCCTCTGTCGTAACCAGGCGAATAACGCGCGCGCCGGGATAATAACCGCCGCGCAGCTCCGACAGCAGGGCCTGTTCTTCCAACGAGACGCGCCTGGCGTGGTGAGTCAAAGCGCTACCCGCGGCCGTCGGTTCCATGCCCCGTGGCCGACGCTCGAACAACGGTACGCCGATACTCTCCTCCAGGAGGGCGATCTGACGGCTGACAGCGCTCGGGGCGATATGCAAGCGCTCACCGGCAGCAGCCAGCGAACCTGAATCAAACACGGCCAGAAAATAACGATAATCCATGGGCGGGAGCGCTAGCATGGTCGCCTGGCTCAAAAAGACTGTTCACCCGCCGCTCCTGTTTGAAATAAGCCAAGGTTGCGAAAAAGCACTGCTCGCAGAGATGCAGTTCATAGCGCTCGCCATCATGCTGAGTTCCCCCCTAATGCGCCCTGAGCGTGGCGAACTGAAGTCCACCGGAAGCAACAAGCGTCGAGCTTTGGCACATGTCGCATTGCACGTCCGTGACTGCTTCAACCTCAACACGCCCTGTGATCTTCATCGTTGCGCCATCGTTTGGCCGTGATCAAATAGTCAGCACATAGGCTTCAGCAATATTGGGCCTACCACTCGGCATGATCTGCTGATGAAATCCTCACTTCACCAAAGTCCTGACACAACAGTCGCGACTCGCTGCTAGCGTTCAATGCCTCCTCGCTGACACGCCCCCAGCGATAAACTCCACGAAATAACGGCTATTGGTGAGCTCTGACCACTGCACGACCGGACACAGGTATTCAGCGCAAGCACGTTAAGCTGACGACTGCGGTTCTCGCGGGCGATCTTGCGGATATTCAGGAACAGCTGCATCCCTTTCCCCTCTCGAATCTACACATGGCCCATCTCTCCATCCCCGCCTCGCGCGCAGATGCAGATACAGTGCCGGCTGCTCGCTGTGTAAATCGGCGCGCAACCCCACCGGGATCAGTCAGAGGCTTTGAATGTGGGTTCACGGAGCGGTTACCATCGATCTACAATGAGACGAGCTCAGTGGAAGGCAATCGCGTTGCCATTGGCGTGTTTGGAATACATCTGCATCCATGACATCCAAATGCAGCTTCAAGAATCCGATGATCTGATAATAAGCTGAAGGAGAGGATGATGACGACCCCCAGTGAGCGCAGTCGTGCGGTAATCCAAACAGAGGCCTTTCTCAAAGAGTTATCCAAAGACGCCTCCCTTCCCGAAAAAGTACGCAGTGATGCGAAGTTTTTGTTACGGCATTTTCCAGCCAGATCAGACGTCATCCTAGCGGGACAGCTTGAAGAGGAAGCAGTCACCCTGCCAATTCCATTTCTATTTCCAGTCTTTAGTTCCTCCATTGTTGAGTAGGTTCGGGACGCATCCACAGCCCTCGAGTTACGCCAGCTCACCTGGAGGTGAAAACAGCCAAAATTGTTTCGCCCTGATTGAGGATTAACCTCATCGTTAGTGATACACGCTACTGCCCCCTCGAGTGGGGCGCTCCTCTAGTGAAGGGCAATGAATGAAAGAAAGGGATAGGCGTCCGAAATCATTGGACCTCTGCAATGTGTACGACATTCGATATCCACGCTGGAGCAGTATCCTTAGCGAGTGAGCGCCTACGCTTCCCGATCTCCCAAGGCGAGAAGTGAGACGATTTGGGTGTGTGTTGCGTTTGAGCTCCACTTTTGGTTGTGAATTCAACCAAATAGTTACCCCACCCGGCTACTTGCACGGAATACACTTCATTGCCGGATAAACGTTGGGCAGTGAATATCCAGCAATGTCCGTGACAAAGGAATGATGGGATGGCCTAAGTCGTCGGTCGCTCGGCCGCCTCGAAGAAATGTAGGACTGCAGCTTTTACTCAGCCTCGCTGTGGCACCAGTTCCGCCATCACGTCGAAGTGTCGTTGCTCACAGTGGTTTCGACAGTGCACCCTGGACTGCTCATCACGACGCCTTAATCCTCCCCTACGCCATTCCCCTTACCGCATCGCTTGCCGGTTCAATAGGATTTAAGGATCAGTCTCATGGATATGGAGAACATCTTCAAAGCCGCTACCGCCATTGCTGCCGTCATCGGCGGCGCTAGGGTCATCTATGAGCTCACACTTGGCACGCATAGTCGGCTGCGCGACGAGTACCGCTTCGCCAAAGAGTTTCTCCATGACCTGTGCGAGACAAACGCCTCCAAGAAACTTCAGCCTCTGGCTATCGAAAGGGGCTATTACGCCCTCGCCGGAACCCGTACGATCCCGGCCCAGGACATTGCTTACCTCATTAAACTGCGTGACCCGGACAAACGACTCAAAGATTATGTGTTGTCCCGCGTTTACGTAGAGTTTGACAGCGCCTCCCACCGCATTCGCTACCGAAAAAAATATCGTCATAGTCTCTCCCGACTGTGGCGCAAAGGGTCCTGGTTGCTGACCTACCTAGCGGCTTCGGTGTTGGCCATGTCGCCGCTGCTGATCGCCGGCCCCCTGCAAGCTGGCACGCAGTTCATGTTGTGGTCGCTCGTGACCATTCCATTGTTCGGTCTCGCCGCTGGCCAGGCCCTGCGTAACTTTTTCGCTATCGGTCGGGGCGAAGCGTTGGTCAACGAACAGCAAAAACATACGCCGATCATCGAACATCCGGCGTCGGTCAAGCGCTTGCGTCACTAAGCCAGAAACGCGAGAGTTGATACCGCAGCAGCAAGGGGAATCAGCGGCGTGCCCACTCTCCGAACGGCGCGTCCGCCTCTATGTAGCGGGCAGCAGATTGCACGTCGCGCCAGCCGACATAGTCCATCAGCGCTTTGTGACTCCACTGGTTGCGGCTGGCCCAGGTAGCGAAGCCGCGCCGCAAGGAATGTCCACTGTACGACGAATTCGGCGCCCCGCTGCGGGCAAAGGCCTGGCGTAACACGCGGGAAATACTGTTGGCATTGAGCGCTTGCTCACCCACGTGCCCCCAACGATCTATCGCTCGGAACACGGGCCCTCGTTGCAAACCACTGGCAGCCAACCAATGCTCATACGCCACCACCGGACAGAGCCGCTTCAACGCCGGCATAATCAGGATTCGTCCACGATTGCCACGGTCGGTTTTACTGCTGGCCAGATAAATCTCCAGCCCCTCCCCAACATTGAGTTTGATGTGCTCGACTTGCAGCCGGCACAGTTCGTCACCGCGAAACGCCCGCCAGAATCCCAGCAGGATCAGTGCTCGATCCCTCGCGGCGCGCAAACGTAGGGTCGGCTTAGTGCTCATCAGCTCCACTTCCAATCCGCCGACACAGGTTTCCAGATCCTGTAACGCCAGGACTGCCGCCTGCTGCACCGGCTGGGGATGCTCCGCCTGGATGCCACGCAGCGTATCTCGCACCCGAGCAGCTTTGGTAGGGTCAGCGAAACCATGCTCGCTGTGCCACTGCGCCAGTGCGGCCAGGTGAGTGCGCAGCGTACTGCTTGAAAGCAATGCACCGTATGCCGCGAGGTAACGCACGATGCTCTCGCTGGAGGCCGGCAGCAGCCCACCCCACTCGCCTTCGAAGTGGTCTATCGCTTGGGCGTAGCGACGCTGCGTGCTGGCCCGGCGGGCCGCCTGCAGATAACGCTGGGCCGAATCGCTCACTTGCCCTCCTACGTACTGCAACTGCGGGCTGTTTATTGAAAAACGCCTATGACGTTCGAGAAATCAGGCTTCTCAAACGTCAGTTTGTCTGATTATTTTGACAGAATCAGGCGTCTGTACACGTGTACTTCCATACTGGTTGAACAGTACGAAAAAGTCGGAGCAGACACATGGCCCGCGCCGGTATCAACAAAGCCCTCGTGCAGCGCGCACGTGACGCCCTACTCGCCCGCGGCCTGGCGCCCAGCATCGAGGCCGTGCGCGCAGAACTTGGCCACACGGGTTCGAAGACCACTATCCTTCGCTACCTGCGTGAACTCGACGTGGCGGAACCGCACCCGCCGCAGGTGAATCTGTCGGAAGAGTTGCAGGCGCTCCTGCAGAGTCTAGCTGAGCGTTTGGCCGACGAAGCGCAGGCGACGGTCGCCGGTGAGCGCGCCCGTTTGGAACGCCAACAAGCGACCTATCAACAGCAGCGCGCCGTCGATACGGCGCGCCACGAGCAGCTGCAGATTGCGCATGCGGCGGAAGTAGCGGCACATCAGCAGCTTCGCCTTCGTGAACAGCGACTGCTTGACCAGCTGCAACTGGCGGAGGGTGAGCGACAGCGTCTTGAGGAAGCCTGCCGGCAACAGTTGCAACTCCTCGAAGAGCGTGCGACGACGATCCAATCGTTCGAGGCCAAACACCAGCAGGCGCGCGAATCGCTGGAGCACTTTCGCCAACAGCAGCAGTTGCAACGCCAAGAGGAACTACAACGTCATGATCAGCAGCTCGGTCAACTGCAAGCCGAGGTGCGGGGACTGCGTGAACAACTCGCCGTCCGTCAAGAAGAGCTGACGCAGCTCTACCGAGACTTGGAGCGTTCTACCAGTACGCAGAGCTACCAACATCAACAACTCCGTCAACTCGAGCGTGAGTTGAACTCCGCGCAACAGCAATTGGCCGCCGAGACGGTTCTCGTGAACCTAGCGCATCAGCAGGGGGAAAAAATGGCGAGTGAGATAACCCAGCTGCGAGAGAAGTCCAAGTATTACCTACTCGCACACCGCCATGATCTGCGCCTCCTACGTCTCCAAGCGCAACAACTGGCACGCCTGCAAGGTTCACTCGAACCAGGATCGCATGACAATTCAATCCCTCAATGAGAGGCCGAATCATCCACCACAATTGGAGATCCAAGCGCGTTACCGGCCCGCCTGCCATCTCCAGGCGCGCGCCGCCCGGCGACGTATTCGGAAGCACCACGGAGAATGCCTCACCGCCATACCGGGCCGGCAGATCCGCTGTCCGGGATTCGGCTGTGGGGAGAATGCCCTTACAAACGTGCAAAATTATCTGCAATAAAATGTGTAGAAACCTGTTACGACAAGCCTATGCGAAAGCGATGAAAGTCCCGAACCTGTTGAGGTAGAGTGGCTGAAAATATGTGCAAAAAAATGTGCACACTTGCACGTCCATCATCAGGATTTGCTGGCGGCGTCCGATGAGGCATACGTGGACAGTTAGAGAGAATTGCCCGTGTACCCATGTGGCGGCAAGTCCCTGTATTAGAGATTGCAGGGCCTACGGTTGACTCACGCTCAGGCATTTTCATGCAAATTGCCCAGGCCGATCCACCACCGCCCTCAAAGCAGATGAACCGCCATTAAGGCGTACGAGTAACACGCATTTTTGGCTAGGCTTCAGCGAACTCCGCGCTGTTCAGCGGTCAGTGGCTAGCAGACACATCCGCCCACGCGCCCCCCTACTCCACCGCCCTCATTTCGGTAGAGTTTCTGCGCAAGATGCCCTGTTGCATCACTGTCGCTCCGCCAGTGCTCGCCTTCTGCTGTCGGTAAAAACTGCATCGCTTTCTTCTTCGCGCTTGCCGTCTCTGTGGCCGATTGCGGGGGACGGCTGTGCATTAAGGCATTTACAATGCCTTCACCGCACGGTGCTGACACCGCTGAGAATACCCGGCAAGCCGCGCTGGTAAGGTCTCAGGCCTTACAGCTGCTCATACTCCCGAGGCTTCAGCCCGGAACGCTAATGACCGTGCTCGCCAGCTTGGCCAATGTGCGCCTGACGCGCATATACAGGTCATTCGGCTTGTCGACGGAAGCGCCGTCGACCACCGATCGTAAAGCCTCCACCGTGCCGATGTAGGAACGCTCACCTAGGTACCAAAGCCACACTACACAGTCGTCAGTCCATCCAGATACCCACCCCTGGCTGATAAGGCACTCTCCTAAACGGGCTTGACCCTGCAAAATACAATCAAAAGATTCTGCGCTGATGGGCCAGTAGTCGATGTCCCCCAACATTCCTTCTTCCACTAAGATATTGATCGCGCTCCAGAGCGGCACCGCCAGCTTCCTATCTGGAGGTCGCAGGCACATCAACGTGCAAAAGGCCGCGAAGTTCTTACGTAACCAGCTTCTCTGGGAACACCGTTCGTGAGTCGGAGACCTCAGGATCGCTAAAAGGGGGGCAAGCATGAGCCAGCCCGGACAAGCGCAGAACAGAGGCAATGACCTTGAGTGAAATACCTCCAGTGCCCTGCCGTCCAGGCGCGTGCCGCCTGCCATCTCGTCAATACATTGCAGCCGGCACTCAGGACTCAACAGTAACCACATCGATGAATCGAACATAGCTCGAAGGCTCGGAAATCGCTGATACAGCATGGCTCTAGCCGGCTCACAGGCAACAGCTCCGTTGAACCGGCGCCGCCACACACGCAATAGTTCCGGCGGGGCCGCAGCACCGGGAAGACCTGCAATGTCGAGTGCTGCTTCACGGCCAGCCACTTCCCGCGAATCACTCGCGCATCCATACACCTTGGCGACGCAAACCGAGAACGCAATCGCACGCGCTCGCCTGACTTCAGGCACAGCCAGTCTTGTATGCCTCATGAGCAGGTAGTCCTCCAAGCAACCGGATAGTCATGCGGCCACAACGGGATTGAGGTTTACCCATCATGTAGCTGCACTACAAAAATGTAGCTCGACTACATCGGTTCGCCATGAAGTCCGATACTCAAAGCTTCGCTCTGAAGCTTTTAACAAATGCGAAAGTTTCTGCATTTGTTAAGTAGTTGATTTTTAGACCAAAAGCCCTTTCAAGATCGATAGATTTTGGAGTCGCTAGGGTCTGGAGTTCTGGATGATCATCGGCGACGATAAATGCGAGGACATTTCGGACGATTCGCTCGGTTTTCGCCAGACATGAGCGCCATAGAGCGGTGCAATGAGCAATCGGCAGCCACCTTATAGCGACCGGCGCTTTTGGGGGATTTGGCGTACCGCGATACCTGCCCGTGGTTCTACCGAACATCTCGGGCGTTGTGCTTCAAACAGACCGGAGACATGCCGATGGAAAAACTGAGTGCTAAGAGCTGCGCGTCGACGCCTCGGAACTGTGCACCTGCCTCTACGCGATCCGCGTCAGCAGGACACTCGCAGCCCGACAGTAGCCAGCGACTCGAGCCCGAGTGGCATCTTACCTTGGCGCGATGCAGGTTAGTTCCGCAGCTGCACTCCGAACGCTGCGACAAAGCGAGAAATGATCGCACAACCCGGTAGGAGCAGTTTTGATCCCAGCGAGATCGCCATGATGAACGAGAAGGGAACATACCGCCACGTAACGCTTGTTGGATCCGACCGAACTTCGATAACCGCCAAGGGGTGGCCGCGTTCCAGATCGTGCATGGCGACAAACATACCTGCCCGGAAGGTCTTGATCCCGCGCATGCTCTTGAGCAATGACGATGCTTGTCGCCACCCCGCTCAATCATTTATGCGTGCGATACAACCGAGAAACACTTGAGATTGTTCAGAAGTTAGCTTTAGACAAAACTCTGGATTTGACGAAACTAGTCGGAGCGCAGCTAATTACAATAGCTAGATCGAGATCCCGATGCTATCCGTCATTATCACTACGAGGGTCAACGAAAGGAACGCTCGATATGGATCCCATACATGAGACGATCTCCGACGCGGTATGCTTGGTAGCGAAAAAGCCATTAACCACAGGAAGGCGGTACTTAAGAGTGACGCACTTTCCGTCGCTAAAAAACAGCATGATGGTCCCCTGCGGATCGCTGTTGAATGCCAAATTCTGTGTCCATTTCGAATATGAAAAGGGCATCATCAGTTATGTCACCCGCCCCTGTGCTGTTCGCTTTCTCAAGCGCAACCTTACAGTCCACCCGGATTTTTCTGCGACATGGGAAGATGGAACGCAAGTTTTCTACCAAGTCTGTCAAGATATATCGGTACTAGCGCAATACAGCCTTTCACAGATCGCACGGGCTAAGGATGCATTCCTAGACGCAGATTTGGCATTTGAGCTCATCAGTGTCGCGGAGGTCCAGAACACTATATGGACCGACACACTCCGAACGCTGTATTTTCATTCGCAGGGAGGCCTGTCGTCAGAAAGCCTCGGCATTAACGAAGCCCTTATACGCCACTTTGGGGGGCGCGCAAAATTTCGGGAATTAATCGAATTAGGCATTCCCACGAATCACATTGCCCATGGAGTCTTCCATCAGACACTAGGCGCCAGCCTGACATCTCCGGCGAATCTTGAGATGATCATCGAGGCTCGTGTTTGAACGTAAAACTTTGACTGTCATATGGCGCACAGTTTGCTGTTTAGACTAATTACTGGCTGAAAAAAGAACATTCGATGATTCACCTGAAAACATGCTCAGGTGCCAATCTTAGGCTGGTTGTTATTAAACAGCGCCTAGCGATAGTCGTCTGCGCGAGCAGCTCAAACGCAGATGTCTAAGCAGCCGGAGGCAGCATGCTGATAAGTAAGTCATTAGAAATCAAAGTCGGCGAACGCTATACGTTGAGAGGCAGAAACTATCAGATTGAAGCGATCGACGGCGATGAAGTTCAGTTGCGGGGGGTGGACGGGCCTTGCTCCGTGACATTCCAGACATTGGCTGCGTTGCAACGAGCGCACGATCGAGGACACCTGAGAAAGATCCAGGAAGCGCCGTTCAGCATGTCACCCGAGAAAATAGTCGCGGGGCTCAATAAGAGTCAGGCGGAGAAATTCAAAATCCGCAATGCTTACATACAGACTATTACGCATTCATATAACGGTATTTTCTCTCGAAGTGACTTCACAGAACTTCAGGCAGAAGTGACGAAATGGATCGGTGAGCACGTGCGCCCCGCCTATAGCACCGTTTCTGCATGGAGGCGACGTTACCTGAAAGCTGGGGGTAATCCGGTTGCGTTGCTCCCTAACACCTACAAACCCCATCGAAAGCATTTATCCAATCAGCCGGAGGGCGTGCAAAAGCTCATTATTGACACTTTAGAAGAAGTATATTGGGTAACCACGCCTTTTTCGAAAAAAGACACCTCCACAGCAATACAGCTAGCCGTAAAGGATGAGAACAAATATCGCTCGGCGCGCAGCAAATACAAAATTCCTTCACTCAGCACGCTCTGGCGGATTATTTGCGAGCAGGACCACCACCGGACGTTACTAAAGCAAAAGGGGGTGCGTATAGCGGCCAAAGCGCATCATGCGGGCGGAAGTCTCCCTGAACCTACGAGGCTGTTTGAACTAGTTGAGGCGGACTCGCAGATGCTTCACCTCTTCGCCTTTGATGAACGTTCAGGAGTAGTAGCCAAGCCGCATATCACTATTTTTCT
Source organism: Pseudomonas sp. NPDC087612 (assembly GCF_044743505.1). NCBI lineage: Bacteria > Pseudomonadati > Pseudomonadota > Gammaproteobacteria > Pseudomonadales > Pseudomonadaceae > Pseudomonas > Pseudomonas sp. NPDC087612. Next base: position 7,889 of record NZ_JBIUWO010000008.1, on the reverse strand, counting down.
CGAGATCAAATGCAGATACGTGATCGCCTGGCACATTTCTTTTGATCCGCCGTCTGAAGACACCACCCTGCTCACCTTGAAAAAAGCCATAAGTTCATCGAACCCATATGGCGGCGCAGCGGAACGATACACCTTTGACAACGGCCCAGAGAATGTTGGCGAAGATTTGCGTCACCAAATCGAACTGTATTTGGGAGAAGCATCGTTCTGCGAACCCTACACACCAAACGAGAAGGCTCGCATCGAGCGAATGATTAAAACTTTCACGTTACGACTGATACATAGAATGAAAGGCACAACTTTCTCAAACCCAGTGGAGCGCGGCGACTATGACTCAGCAAAAAACGCCCACTATACAATAGACCAACTTCGACATTATTTTTCTGAATATATAGAAAGGTATCATAATGAATATCACAGCACCCTGGAGATGTCTCCAAATGAGGCATGGTCAAAATGCCAAAAGTTGGAGTTGGAACCACGCCGGTTCAGTGAAGACGACCTGCGTAGACTATTCTGGCGCAAGGTCGTCGTAACACCACACAATGGACGGGTCCGGGCACATAATTTGCTATGGCACGGCGCTGGCGTTGCAGAGCTGGCAAACCGATATCCAGCGTCCAAAACCTTAGATCTTTATTTTGACCCCTGTGATGTCGGGCAAGCATGCGTCTGCCACCCTAAATATCCACAGGATAAAAAAACCGTCGATCCTTTGAGGCCGGCGTATCAAAGCGGTTTAACGCTCTCATTTCATCGACTGATCCATGCGCGCAAACTGGAACTGCGTCAGCAGAAAAAATATGTATCGGCGAATGAGGCCATGGTACAGCTTCTGCTCGAGATAGCGCGTGAAAACGCAGCGGCCGGTAACAAAGTATCTGGGAAAACTGTGACTGCTAAAACCTCAACAGGTAACTTTGGAGCGCCATTGACGCCTGATGCCCAGGCAGAACATATACCTGAGAAATCCCACGACACACGTAAAGATACCCCTGAAGATTTCGCAGTGAGGAAAAAATAATGAGCGATTCGATCATAGAGCTTCATCCGTTGCTGAGAGAGTTCAGTCAGATTACGATCTACTTTCCTGAATTTGCAATTGCGTTTTCGAAGCTCTGTAATGCAATCGAGCTCTGCAATCTAAATAAGTCACCCATGTCCGCAATTATTTGCGGACACTCAGGCGTAGGGAAGACTACTCTATTATACGAGGCTTTCATCAAATACGCCCAAAAGTCTCCAGAGGAAAAAGCCGATGGCATTTACATTCGTGATAAAGCTGTATATTTCGAGGTTCCCGAGCCTATAACGATCAGGGAATTGGTTGATAACATGCTTATCAGATTGGGGGTTACTAACGCACGAGGCTCAGTAGCCCACCTTACATCAATGTTGATTACCCAATTGCAAACTAAAGGAACGCAGGTTATTTTTCTCGACGAAATCCAACGACTTTGTTTTTCAAACGCAGATAAAGTCAGAGTTCCTATACTGAATTGGCTAACCAACTTCATGAACAAATTGGAGATACCGGTTATCTTGGCCGGCACGCAGGAGTGCCGTTATATAACCAACTACGACCAGCCATTCGCCAGCCGCTATCCCTGGATGATCGTTTTGAATCCACTTGAGTATGAACGCCGGCCTGATTCGCACTATCATCGAATTCTGGAAAAGTTTGACGAGACCATGCATGAACTTTGGCCTATGGCTAGTGAAGTGCATTTGAACGACGTCGAAATTGGAGCGCAACTTTTCATTGCCACCTCAGGAAACCTGAAGCAAATTAGCATGATTCTTATCCTCGCATTTTATCGTTGTTTGGGTCGAGCTAAAAGCTGCGGACTGACACGTGAGGACTTGAAATATGCTTGTGACCAATTAATTCTAGATCACAACCTAACCTCGCACAATCCTTTCTTATTAGATTTGCGGACATGCACTAAAATCATTGCAGGTACCGAAGAAACAAGACAAAAAATTCGGGTTCCTGTATGAACAAACTTTCTTTTATTCCACTCCAATTTCCAGAGGAAAGCCCCACAAGCATGTTGAGGCGCTTCGCGCTGCGTCATGGTTGTGAATACCCGGCTGACCTGCATAATCTTACATCTATTACTAATTTAGAAAAACTCACCAATAGTAGCGAAAGCCCGTTAGCACTGTGGATCGCTAATCGAGCAGAAAATTACCGCGAGCAGTTCTTGGAAGGATTTTATAAACCAGTCGGGCGCCTTGCCGAAAATATGCCTTATCGGGTATTCGGAACGCTCGTTCCTCACACCATGATTAGGTTTGCAGGCAGCGCTTTTTGCTCCGCCTGCCGCAAAGAAGGCCACGACCGTTTTGTAAAAGACCTCCGTCCAGCCCTATTCTGCCCTTACCATCGTCGCCGATACCTATTCCGATGCCCCAGTTGTAGCAGGAAGCTGAGATGGATCAACCCGATCTTAGACAAGTGTACTTGCGGACATATTCTCGAGTGTTCCGATTGCTCCGAACAGGATTGCGTTCCAGAGCAGCACCTCCGCACTATGGTCCTTGAAAAGCAGGACAATGCCTTTGAAACTCTCAAGCGTACGCTCACAATTTTACGCTACGACAAAACCTTACCACCCGACAACATTGAAAACCGTAAAATATTTAGAGTTGCCTTAGCTATCATCAGGGCTGACCGCGCCGGAATCCAGGATTATCTCCAAGACCTTCAGTCCCTATACCCTGAGATGCCTAGTGCTGCAATTGGTGCCAAGCTCGCAGGCATCAAGACACCAGAAGTTATAGAAGCTCGCAATCAATATTTAAATTGGACGTTAGCGGAACCAATAGAAAGGTCCACTGAGCTTATAGCCCGTTCGAAATTCTCACTGTACAAATCACAGATCAGAGACACCGTCGCTATCCGCAGCATCAATCTGACCAAAATAGCAGCCGAAAACTGCGCAGCTTGGATAGACTTCCCAAATCCCAAGAAGATACCACCGACAATATTCCTTCCCCTAGTACAAAAATGTAGCGAATGGAAGCTCAATGCCAGGAAGGATCTCACTAACCCTACTGATTTTGTGAGCATAGAGGAAGCCAGTTGTATGGTTATGGTGAAACCATACTTCATAAAAAAATTGGTTGACAATGGCGACCTCTGCCCCTTGAGAAAACCCAATCAAAAACTTAAAATTAGAAGGACTGAAGTCGAAGACTTTATTCAATCCTTCGAATCTATTAATTCAATAGCAACCCGCCTCGGCATACCAAGAAATAAGGTTAGAAGGATTCTCGACGAATACAGTTTAACCCCTATACAGGTGGCGCGTTCCAGCCGACCAACCATTTATCAACGGAAAGATGTAGATACTCTCCTAGAGCTCCTGAGAGATTCAAAAAGCGGTTATACGTTCAAAAGGCTCACCGGCAGGAAGATCATCACTAGAAAACTTACAGCGTACTGTACGTTTGCAGAGGCTGCAAGAACCCTGCAGATCAGCGTACTCATCCTGAGACATTACGCGCAATCCGGGTTATTTCCAACTTACAAACATCCTACGAAGTCGCATTCTATGCTGTTTAGAGAAGACATTGATTCCTTTCATCAAAAGTATGTATTACCAACGGAACTTGGCCAGATAATTGGAGTAGGCGCTCCTGTTGCAGCACGGACGCTCAAGGACTTAGGGCACACTACGGTTCTCAGTGGCGCTACTCATGATTTCAAGATCATGTGCCGCACTCCCATGTTTCTGCGCTCTGATATTGATGCGCTGTACATGAAACGGAATTCAACTGGAGCAGACTATCTTACTATCAGAGAGGCTGGCAGCGAGCTGAGGCTTTCTGACAAGACTGTCATCTACCTGATTTCCTCAGGAATCTTAGCTATTGATAGCGATTCCCAAACCCTGCCATGGGCTAGCAAGTCAAAAGTCTATAATTTTTTTGACTCCTATGCCAACGGCGTTCAAACTGCAAAACTGTGCAATATCCCCGTGAGGAATATTCAGCGGTCTCTTCTGAAATTCAAAATAAAGCCATTATGTGGCCCTCTCATAAATGGCTGCCCAGAGGTTATTTATCGGATCGCCGACATTATAAACCATGCAGGCAAGGTCCCTTCATTTCAGGTCACGCCTAAATGCTCGATAGAGGACTTTAGAGCTATTACAATACTCACCAACCGCTATGATATTACAAGATCAAATTTTACCCGCACTTTTATTCAGTCCGGTCTAATCAAGACGCTACAGATAGGCAAAGAGTTATTTTTAACTTCTAAAGACTTCATTTTAGTCGAGGATATTCTAAAAAACAATCTAACCTTACCCATGACAGACCGCCAATTGAAAACGCATAGATATGCGCACGTACTGCTGAAGGATGGACGTTTATCACAACCCAAAAATCTTCCATCCGAACTCGATAGCTGCACCTTCGTAACAAGGGAATCACTGAACAAATTCCTAAAAACGCGTCCCCACCGGCCTGACTAGTTCCATTCGCACTCCCTTAGCTGGTCGCCTTGGTAGTCTTTAAATGCGGAACGGGTATGGGCATTACCGTTTATTTCCTCGCTACGACTCTGGGTTCACCTAGCTTCAGGCCCCTCCAGGTTTACAGGGATGTCAACACCCCTAGATTCAGTAGGAATACGGTCGCTCTCGGCTGACCCGCTTAGGCGGCGAAACTGCTGAGGCTTTTTAATGCCCGCGAACTGCACGTGATCACTGAAGCTCGCATCCAACTGGTGCCCCCCTGAGTTGATTGATCAAATCGTCTCGAATCCTATTTTCCTGAAAAACCGAGGCTGAAAGCCTTTGAAAAAAGCCCGAAAAATCAATAGTGGCCAGTCCGCATAAAGATGAAAAATGAAGCCTGCCCGCTCAAAATCGCTAATTCGTGAAACCTTCTCGCTTATTGTGAAACAGTTACACCAAAAAGGGCTGCCATTGGGCAGCCCTTTTTTATTCTCTAAACGGCGATGCTCATTTGATTTTGGGGCGGTGGAACCACATGAATTTTCGGGCTGTAGGTGACGACTTATACAATCGAGCCCATTTTTCTGATGTACCCATACGCACATATACCCAGTCAAAAAAGCCTTCCCTTGTAGCCTGCCGGCGCAGCTTTTAACTGCTTTGGTACCCTCGCAGGCTTAGTCGATTTGAAGGGAGCAGGGTCAAGTTCGAACACACTGACTGCGACCTGGTTACTACCGTGGATGTGTGCGACCAGACGATCATGCTTCGGCAGTGGTACCTGGGCTGTAGAGCCGCCGAACTCTCCAGAGTTGGCAAGCACCACAGGCTGATACATGTGGAAATGCAGTGCCGCGACCATATTGTCGAAGGTTTGCACATCTTGATTCAAGGCCGCGACCAAGAAAACGTCTGAGCGATCCCTTAGGTCCGCAACCAAATCAAGATCAGTAGCGTCGTAGCAGATTGCTGCGGCGAGACGTGTGGGCGACGTCGTCCCTATAGGCAACTCCACTAAGGTCACATGAGGTCGATACCCCTTGATTCCCATTTGCCGCTCAAGTTTCATCGGATGGAGTTTTCCTTGCCACACATATTGAATACTGCGGCCATGATCCGGTGCATCTGTGCGTATCAGCCACAGCCCCTGATTGATCGGCCCTCCGCACTTATCGGAGTGCATGAATGTTAGCCCAGCAAAGATATTTGCCTGGAGCTTGTCAGATAGACGCCGTAGAAAGAACACATGCTCTGGATGCACAGCCAGTTCGGGGAAAAGAATCACATCTACGGCAGGTGCTTCGCTTTCTCCCTCTTGCCGCGGCCTTGCCGAAGCCCACGCACGCAACTTAGCGTGAGCCAGACGGCAAACCTCAGCCAGGTGACGTCGATGCTGGGACAACATTGCCGGAGTCCAATGTGTAGGATCCTTGATATCGAAGTCTTCCATCTTCGGGAGAAGGGTTTGGACTATCGCCACGCGCAAGGGACGATCAACAAGCGGAACATTGTCACCTGTGGGAAGCACATAAATCGGCGTCTTACTCCGCTCCCCATACAAAGCGCGCTGCACCGCGATACGTTTTTCCAAGAGCGCCAACAACTCACCTGGCGTACGCACCGCAGCGACGGGGGCCGCATCGTTTGCCTTGAACTCGATACCCGGCCACTGGAGCAAAGTGGAAAGGAAACCGGACAGCCAAGGGGAGATTGGTGCGGGCTCATCCATCAATCCGCTAACGGAATTGAGCATTCCGAAACGTCGTTTATACCAACTACTCCGAATTCCTTTGTAGCGCCCAACTTCCTCGGTCACAAGAAAACGACGGTTTGTGAAGTCAAACTCCCCAGTCAGGGCAGATCGAAGGAGCCTTCCCAAGCCATACAACCAAGCCCCCTCCTTGCTCACCCACTCTGGCCGCTCATATAGCGGATTAGCGGGCCCCTCATCCTCAGTCAGACTGGCTTCTAGAAACCCAGCCCCCTATGGTAGCGCATGGATCCCGGACCAGTCAGCACACTTCAAAATAATATCGACTGGACTGAGTCCGGCCGACAGGCGCACCTCAATATGCGGCACGCTCAGTAGCGCTTTAGCTAGCATGAGAAGTCCATTCTCCTGCCCAAAAACATTGAATGGGTCCTTCATGACCCGCAACAAGTGGCAAGCTGGCAAAGTACTTCCGTCCTTTTGCTTGCCGGAGCTGATGCGGCTAATTTCCACGAGAGACTGTGGAACAAACTCTCTCCACTTGGGGTGGCGCCCACCGCGCTTACCTATCGCCTCTAGGAGGAGGTCCGGCCTCTCAAGCGCAACCGTGTTCACGATTTCCTGGAGCAAGACCTCATCCTGAGTGGCACGGAGCCCCTCGGACAACCAGGCACCGAAACGACGTGAGTTTGGATGCATTTGCTGGGTAACTAATGCTGATGGAAGTATTTCCAACAAGTCCATAGATGCTGTAGGTTCGAAGAGCATGGCCCTTCGAAGCTTGTTGTAGGCAACACCTACCAAAGGCTCGGTAATAGCATTTACAGCTAGGCCACAGTCGCCGATTGAGGCCAAATACAGAAAAGCTTGCTGCAATAGGTACCATGGCGAGCCAGCTCGCTCGATGACAATTCTCCTGGCAAAAACACCTAGTTCTTCTCTATAGCCTTGAATATCGATTGCCTCCGGGTACTCCTCCATATCCCGAAAACCTGTCTCGACAACACCAGCCCGCAGCAGATCAGCGGCAACATATTCAGCAACGCGAATCTCACGCAACTGCTCGGGTTTTAGCCGACTGGGAGTCACGTCATAAAGCTTAGAGTTCAGTGCCTCCAGGACCGGCGCGAGCAACCGGGGATGAGGAAACAAGTCAAGTCCACATCGCAGTAGCAAGACTAAAGCAGGGTTCTCAGCCCAGCATTTTATGAGCTTGCGAGCTGTTGTAGTGGTCAACTAATCCCGGACACTGCGTTAAGTTTTTCTTCGGCAACAGCGGGCGCTAGCCCGCTGTTGAACTGATGCGGTCGCTGCCAGTTGTAGCGCTGCATCAGAAACCGACCAATATCCTGCTGTGCTAGCGAAGCACTCATATAGCCCACGGTCGGTACCCATTCCGTTTTCAGGCTGCGAAACAACCGTTCCATCGGTGCATTGTCGTGGCAGTTTCCACGTCGACTCATGCTCTGTTTGAAGCGATAGCGCCACAGTCGCTGACGGAAGCCTCGGCTGCCGTACTGGCTTCCTTGGTCGCTGTGAAACAGAACGTTCTGAGGCCGACCACGCTGCTCATAGGCCATATCCAAAGCATTGATAACCAGGTCAGCGTCAGGCTTCGATGAAAACGCCCAGCCCACCACGCGACGGGCGAACAGATCGATCACAGCCGCCAAATAGTGCCAGCGACCTTGAGCCCAGACATACGT
>NZ_JBIUWO010000007.1:178114-371289 GCF_044743505.1 Pseudomonas sp. NPDC087612 | reverse complement strand
CTGGGGTAAAGGTACGACGTTGCTTGGTCATCAGACACCTCTCTATGGCGAGCATTCTCGCCTAAATGGGTGTCCGGTTTCATTAGACCACTACAATCGCCTCTTCGATAGAGGTGGGCGACGAGCCGACCAGCTCGATTTTCTTGTAGGTGTGATGATCAGACATAAGCAATCTCCTTTTTGAATGTGAGATAGAGCCTAGCAGCGCCGGGCTGTTTTACCTGCGAGGGGTAAATGCCGTTAAAAGTTCGACTGCACTTTCCCAGCAGCCTGTAGTCGGAACCTACACAGCTCAACTCAACCTCGAAGGAGAGTCACCATGGCCAACACCTCGCTGCGTAAAGCTTCGCTGCAAAGCATGGAAGCGGAAATCGAAAGCCTGCTCAAGTCACTGGAAAGCCTCAAGGACGATGCCTCGGATGAGTCGCGCAAAACCCTCAAGACGCTCAAGGGCAACGCCGAGAATGCCCTGCGCCATTCGCGCAGCCTGCTCAGCGATGCCTACGAAGAAGTAAAAACCAAGACCCGCGAGACTGGCCTGGCCACCCGCGATTACGCCCAGGAACACCCGTGGACCACCGCCGGTGTCGCCGTTGGCGCCCTCGGCTTGCTGGCCGCCTACCTGATGTGCAAACGCGGTAACTAAGCGGCCTGGCGCGCAAGCTCCGCGCGCAACCAGCCGGCCAATTGCTCGGCGCGCCCGTCTGCGGCGCGTCGCGGCACCCACAGGGCCAGCGCGGCCTGGGTTTCGCAAAAACCCCATGGCGCCGCCAGGCGCCCGGCGCGCAAGTCGTCGGCTACCAGCGGTTGCGGCGCAATCGCCACGCCCAGCCCTGCCACTGCAGCCTCCAGCAAGTAATACAAATGCTCGAAATCCTGCCCGTAACGCAGCGCCTGCGGGTCGATACCTTGCTGCGCCGCCCAGCTTGGCCAGGCTTGCGGGCGCGAAGTGGTCTGCAACAGGGTTTGCGTCAGCAACGCCTCGGCTGGCGCCTGCTGCAAGCGGCTGAACCCGGCAAAGTGCGGGCTGAGCACCGGGCCAATACACTCCTGCGCCAGCACATGCACTTGCATATCCGCAGGCCAGGGCGGCTCGGCAAACACCAGCAAGGCATCCAGCCCTGGGCGACGCGGGTCGAGATCACCTTCACCGGCCGACAGGTGCAGGCGCAGTTCCGGCAAATCCGCTTTTAATCGCCCCAGCCGTGGGATGAACCAGCGCGCCAGCAGGCTGCCGGAGCAACCGAGGACGAACGGCGCATCGGCGCCGCTCTGGCTGATGTCCGCACACGCGCCGCGCAAGCGCTCGAAGGCATCACTACTGGCATCGCGCAAACGCACCCCGGCATCTGTGAGTTTAAGGCCACGTCCTTCCTTAACGAACAAGGCCACCCCAAGGTGTTCTTCGAGCACCTTCAATTGCCGGCTGACCGCGCCGTGGGTAACGTGTAGCTGTTCGGCCGCCTGGCTGACGCTATTGAGCCGGGCAGTGGCTTCAAAGGCCCGCAGGGCATTGAGTGGGGGCAGGTCCTGGCGCATGACGTGTGAGTTTTCCTGACAGGTTGTCGCAATCTTATCGGTTTTCAGGTGCGCGTGTCGTGGTTAGAGTAAAGCCATTCCCGACTTCACTACCGCCCTGGAGCGACCCATGACCCAGACCAACTTCCGCGCCGGCCCCGATGCCAATGGCCTGTTTGGCGCATTCGGCGGCCGCTACGTGGCAGAAACCCTGATGCCGCTGGTGCTCGACCTTGCCCGCGAATACGAAGCAGCCAAAGCCGACCCGGAATTTCTCGAGCAACTGGCGTACTTTCAGCGCGACTACATCGGCCGCCCGAACCCGCTCTACTTCGCCGAACGCCTGACCGAACACTGCGGCGGCGCGAAGATCTTCTTCAAGCGTGAAGAGCTCAACCACACCGGCGCGCACAAGGTGAACAACTGCATCGGCCAGGTGCTGCTGGCCAAGCGCATGGGCAAAAAACGCCTGATCGCCGAAACCGGCGCCGGCATGCACGGCGTGGCCACTGCCACCGTCGCCGCGCGCTTCGGCCTGCCTTGCGTGATCTACATGGGCGCCACCGACATCGAGCGCCAGCAAGCCAACGTGTTCCGCATGAAGCTGCTGGGCGCAGAAATCGTTCCGGTCACCGCCGGCACCGGCACCCTCAAGGACGCGATGAACGAAGCCCTGCGCGACTGGGTCACCAACGTCGACGACACCTTCTACCTGATCGGTACTGTAGCGGGCCCGCACCCGTACCCGGCAATGGTCCGCGACTTCCAGTCGATCATCGGAAAAGAGACCCGTGAACAGCTGCAAGCCAAGGAAGGGCGCCTGCCCGACAGCCTGATCGCCTGCGTCGGCGGCGGCTCCAACGCCATGGGCCTGTTCCACGACTTCCTCGATGACGCCAGTGTGCAAATCATCGGCGTCGAAGCCGGTGGCCACGGGGTCGACACCGACAAGCATGCCGCCAGCCTCAACGGTGGCGTACCGGGCGTGCTGCACGGCAACCGCACCTACCTGCTGCAGGATGCCGACGGCCAGATCACCGACGCCCACTCGATTTCCGCCGGCCTCGACTACCCCGGCATCGGCCCGGAACACGCCTGGTTGCACGAAGTGAAACGCGTCGAGTACGTCAGCATCACCGACGACGAAGCCCTGGCCGCGTTCCACACTACCTGCCGCCTGGAAGGCATCATTCCGGCCCTGGAAACCTCCCACGCCCTGGCCGAAGCGATCAAACGCGCACCGACTCTGCCCAAGGATCACCTGATGGTGGTGTGCCTGTCCGGGCGCGGCGACAAAGACATGCAAACCGTGATGAGCCATATGGCCGCCCAGGAGAAACAGGCATGAGCCGTCTTGAACAACGCTTCGCCGAACTGAAGGCCGAAGGCCGCTCGGCACTGGTCACCTTCATCACCGCAGGCGACCCTGGCTACGACGCTTCGCTGCAGATCCTCAAAGGCCTGCCGGCTGCTGGCGCCGACGTCATCGAACTGGGCATGCCGTTCACCGACCCGATGGCCGACGGCGTGGCAATCCAGCTCGCCACCCTGCGCGCCCTGGACGCCGGTCAGACCCTGGCGAAAACCCTGCAAATGGTTCGCGAGTTCCGCGTCGACAACCAGACCACGCCGATCGTGCTGATGGGCTACTACAACCCGATTCACCGCTTTGGCGTCGAGGCCTTCGTGGCTGAAGCCAAGAAAGTGGGCGTGGATGGCCTGATCATCGTCGACCTGCCGCCGGAGCACGACGCCGAGCTGGCCACCCCGGCCCAGGCCGCGGGCATCGACTTCATTCGCCTGACCACCCCGACCACCGACGACGTGCGCCTGCCGCGCGTGCTGGAACGCAGCTCGGGCTTCGTCTACTACGTGTCGGTTGCCGGTGTTACCGGTGCCGGTTCTGCGTCCACTGAACACGTCAGCAGCGCCATCAAGCGCCTGCGCCGGCACACCGACCTGCCGATCAGCGTCGGCTTCGGTATCCGCACGCCAGAGCAGGCTGCGGCGATTGCCAGGCTGTCGGATGGCGTCGTGGTCGGTTCGGCGCTGGTCGACAAGATAGCCAATGCGGCCACTGCCGAGCAGGCTGTGGGTGATGTGCTCGAGCTGTGCTCGGCGCTGGCCCAGGGTGTGCGCGGAGCGCGCAAGGCCTGATACCTGTGGGAGCGGCGGTGCGACGCCTCGACTTGCCCCGCGATTGCAGTCCATCGGACAGATCGCAATCGCGGGGCAAGCCCGCTCCTACCCCGGAGCCGTAAACTACTTGAAAATCGTCAGATCCAGCGGCCGCACCGCCCCCATCCAGATCGCATGATCACGATGATCGGCCAACTCGTCACCAGTCAACGGATGCAGAAACACCACCAGCCCTTGGCGATATAACGCCAGCCAGGGCAGCACCACCCCCACCACTTCAGGCCCGAAGGCCAACTGGCAGCTCCAGTCCGGGTGCGGCCCGACCGGCTTCTGATGCATGCGCCCCATGGTCACCGGAAACAGCCGAGCGGCTTCTTCGCACAACTGGCGAGCCTGCTCCAGGGTGCTGGCGTCATAGTAGATATGCGCGTGATAGCCCTTGATCCTTTGCACGAAAACTCCTTAATCGCAACGAACCTGCGCCTGGCTACGCGGGTCAAACGATCACCCGTTGCCAATGGAGTGATCTGGTGAAAAATGCCGAAACCCCAGTGTTCAAACTGGTCCTGCTTGGAGGTTTGAGCAGCCTGGGCAGCGCCCTGATGGCCGAATTGCTCAAGCGCCAGCATGAGGTGATCGCCGTGCTCGATGATCTCAATACCCTGGCACCACGCCCCGGCCTGCACTTCAAGACCGGCGGCCTCGATACTGCCGATCAGGCCGAACAAAGCGTGGCCGGCGGCTCGGCGGTGGTCTGCCTGTTGCCAGCACTGGCGCCCGATGACTTTGCCGCGCAACTGCGCATGAGCCAGGCGCTGATCGCCGGCATGTCCCGCACCACTATACGCCGGCTATTGCTGGTGGGCGATTTCACCGTACTGGAGCAAAGCGAGGGGCACAATCGGCAGCAACGGGCCTGCGCCGAACGGATCGTCGACCTGTTGCAGCGCAGCCCGCTGCACTGGACCCTGATCAACACCCCGCAGCAAGTTGCCGGCCTGGGCATCGAGCATTTTCACCAGACCCATGGCACCCTCGAGCCGGGCCTGGCCGAACCACTGCAACGCCTGGCCCGAGTGGCAGCGGCCATGGTCGATGCCCTGGAGCTCAAGCTGCACCATGGCGAGCATGTGAACTTTGTTTTCTGACGCGGCTTGCACCCGAGCGCCCGACATCGCACCCTGAACAGCTTCCGCCTGCAATAGAGAGTGCTCATGGCCTGGCCTGACCGCCATCGACTGCTGCCGTTTCTCACCTGGTTGGCGCGCCAGACCGGGGCCAGCGTGCGTCGCGATCTGCTGGTGGGCCTGAGCGGGGCGATCCTGGCCCTGCCGCAATCAATCGCCTATGCCCTGATTGCCGGGCTGCCGGCCGAGTACGGGCTGTACGCAGCGATCGTACCGGTGATCATCGCCTGCCTGTGGGGCTCGTCCTGGCACCTGATCTGCGGGCCGACGGCGGCAATCTCGATTGTCCTCTATGCCAGCATCAGCCCCCTGGCAGTTGCGGGCAGCAGTGACTACATCACCCTGATCCTGCTGCTGACCTTCCTCGCCGGGGTGTTTCAGTGGTTGCTGGGGCTGCTGCGCTTCGGCGCGCTGGTCAATTTCGTCTCGCAGTCGGTAGTGCTGGGTTTCACCCTCGGTGCTGCGCTGGTCATTGCCCTCGGGCAATTGCCCAACCTGATGGGTATCGACTTGCCCAGCCAGGCCACCGCGCTGAAGACCGTGCAAAACCTGCTGGCGCATGCCCCGGAGGTGGATTGGCCCTCGTTGTTGCTGGGGCTGGGTACGCTGCTGCTGGGTATTGCGTTGAAGCTGTTGCAGCCGCGCTGGCCGGGCCTGTTGATAACTCTGGCGGTGGCCAGCGTGCTGGTCTGGCTGCTCCCAGGTGTTTTCGGCCATGTGCAGTTGGTGCCCGGCTTCATCGGTCAGCTTCCACCGATAAGCCCCTTGCCGCTGCTGGACCTGGAGCTGATTTTGCGTCTGCTACCCAGCGCCGTGGCGGTCGGCATGCTTGGCCTGGTTACCAGCCTGTCGATTGCCCGCTCGCTGTCAGCACGCTCCGAGCAACTGATCGATGCCAACCAGGAAATCCGCGCCCAGGGCCTTTCAAACATGGTCGGGGGGTTTTTCTCCGGCTACCTGTCATCCGGTTCCTTCACCCGCTCCGGGCTCAGCTATGAGGCCGGCGCCCGCTCGCCCCTGGCCGGGGTATTTTCCGCCCTGTGGGTAACGTTGTTTGCAGTAGCAGGGGCGGGGCTGATCGCGCATATTCCGATCCCGGCCATGGCCGGCAGCATCCTGCTGATCTGCTGGGGCCTGGTCGATCATCGGGCGATCCGCGCGCTGTTTCGCGTCAGCCGTTCGGAATTCCTGGTGATGGCCCTAACGGCAGCAGCAACACTGTTGCTCGAGCTGCAAACGGCGATCTACGCCGGGGTGCTGGCGTCGCTGTTCTTTTACCTCAAACGCACCTCACGGCCACGGGTGCAGCAGTCCCGCGAAGGGGATGCCGACGTGTTGCGGGTGGGTGGGTCAATCTTCTTCGGCGCCAGCCACTACCTGCAGGTGCGCTTGCAGCGTTGCCCAGGGCCGCAGGTAGTGATCGATGCCCGGCAGATCAACTTCATCGATTATTCCGGGGTCGACATGCTTCATCGCGAAGCGCGCCGCCTGGGTCGTGCTGGCGGCAGCCTGACGCTGCGCCGGGCGCGGGCGCAAGTGATCGAGGAGTTGCACAAGCTGGAGGGGGCAGCGCACTGCCCGATCCGCTTCGAAGATTAGCCGCGCGCCAGTTGACGGCGCAGTTCGTCGAGCACCGGCGCGGTGTCGGGGCGCACGCCGCGCCAGATGTAGAACGCCTCGGCGGCCTGCTCGGCAAGCATACCCAAGCCATCGAGGACCTTGGCCGCCTTGTGCTCGCTGGCCCAACGGCAGAAAGGCGTAGGCTCCTTGCCATACATCATGTCGTAGCACACGGTCTTGCCGGGCTCGATCAGGCTAGGGGAGATCGGCGGCAGCTCACCGGCAAGGCTCGCCGAGGTGGCGTTGATGATCAGGTCGACCGGCTCTTCAAGCCAGTCGAAGCCGCTGGCAGCCACCGGCCCCAGGTCGGCGAATTCACGGGCCAGTTGCTCGGCTTTTTCCACCGTGCGGTTGGCGATTACCAGCGAAGCCGGTTTGTGCGCCAGCAATGGCTCCAGCACCCCGCGCACGGCACCGCCGGCGCCGAGCAACAGGATGCGCTTGCCACTCAGTGGCACCCCGGCATTGACGGTAAGGTCGCGGACCAGGCCGGCGCCATCGGTGTTGTCGCCCTGCAAGGTGCCATCGGCGAGCTTGCTCAGGGTATTTACCGCCCCCGCGCGCTGGGCCCGTGGGGTCAGGCTATCGACCAGGCGATAGGCTTCTTCCTTGAACGGCACGGTGACGTTGGCACCCAGGCCCTGCTTGAAAAAGCCCTGGGCGCACATGCTGAAGTCATCCAGCGGCGCCAGCAGGGTGCTGTACTCCAGTTGCTGGCCGGTCTGGTCGGCGAACAGGCGATGGATCAGCGGTGACTTGCTGTGGCCGATCGGGTTGCCGAATACAACGTACTGGTCCATTCAGGCGGTTCCTGGGTCAAGGTCGGGCAGGGCCGGAAAGTTATCCACAACGGCTCAGTGGCTGGCCTTGGCCTCACCAAGCCAGTCACGGTCCTGCAGGAAATACTCGGTCAGGCGCGCTTCTTCGCTGCCTGGCGCGGCCTTCCAATCGTACCCCCAACGCACCTGCGGTGGCAGCGACATGAGGATCGATTCGGTACGTCCGCCCGATTGCAGGCCGAACAGCGTGCCACGATCGTAAACCAGGTTGAACTCGACATAACGGCCGCGACGGTATTCCTGGAACTCACGCTGCTCGGCGCTATAGGGCTGGTCTTTACGGCGCTGGATGATCGGCAGGTAGGCCTCGACATAGGCATCGCCGATGGCGCGGATGAAAGCGAAGCAGGTGTCGAAGTCCCACTCGTTGAGGTCATCGAAGAACAGACCGCCGATGCCGCGAGGCTCGCCACGGTGCTTGAGATGAAAGTAGCGGTCGCACCAGGCCTTATAGCGCGGATAAACATCGGCACCGAACGGCGCACAGGCGCGCTCGGCAACCTGGTGCCAGTGCACGCAGTCTTCTTCGTTGCCGTAGTAGGGGGTCAGGTCGAAGCCGCCGCCAAACCACCAGACCGCTTCTTCGCCTTCTTTCTCGGCGATGAAAAACCGCACGTTAGCGTGGGAAGTCGGCACATGCGGGTTGTGCGGGTGGATCACCAGCGACACCCCCAGGGCTTCGAAACCGCGCCCGGCCAGTTCTGGTCGATGAGCACTGGCCGACGGCGGCAAACCGCTGCCGAATACGTGGGAGAAGTTCACACCGCCTTTTTCGATGACCTTGCCGTCGCCGATCACCCGGGTCCGCCCGCCACCGCCGGCCTCGCGCGTCCAGGCGTCCTCGACAAAACGGGCGCCGCCGTCTTCGTTTTCGAGGGCGGTGCAGATACGGTCTTGCAGGTCGAGCAGGTAGGCTTTCACGGCCTCGGTGCGGCTAGTCATCAGGTCACCTGGAAGCGGGCTAAGGCAAATTCGGCGCGTAGCATACCACCGGCGGCGGGCTGGCCGCAGTTGACGGCGATCAAGCAAAGGCGTCCGATAGGGGTTTTCCCGCTAGCTTCAGGAGAGTGCAGATGGCCAAGCGTATCCAGTTCAGCCAGCATGGCGGCCCCGAAGTCCTGACCCTGGTCGACTTCGAGCCGGCAGCGCCCGGCCCGCAGCAGGTTCGCGTGCGAAACCAGGCGATCGGCCTGAACTTCATCGACACCTACTTTCGCAGCGGCCTCTATGCTCCGCCGTCGCTGCCCTCCGGGCTGGGTACCGAAGGCGCCGGGGTGGTCGAGGCGGTAGGCGAGCAGGTCAGCCGGCTCAAGGTTGGCGATCGCGTCGCCTACGCCGGCGGCCCGCTCGGAGCCTACAGCGAAGTGCACGTGCTGCCCGAAGCCAATCTGGTCAAACTCCCCGACAGCATCAGCTTTGAGCAGGCGGCGGCGGTGATGCTCAAGGGCCTGACCGTGCAGTACCTGCTCAAGCAGACCTACGCAGTGCAGCCGGGCGAGACCATTTTGTTCCACGCCGCCGCTGGTGGCGTCGGTTCCCTGGCCTGCCAATGGGCCAAAGCCCTGGGCGCCAGGTTGATCGGTACTGTCAGTTCTGCCGAGAAAGCCGAGCGGGCCAAGGCCCTGGGCGCCTGGGCAACCATCGACTACAGCCGGGAAGACGTCGCCCAGCGAGTGCTGGAGCTGACCGACGGCAAGAAATGCCCGGTGGTGTACGACGGCGTTGGCCAGGACACCTGGCTGACCTCACTGGACTGCCTGGCGCCGCGCGGGCTGATGGTCAGCTTCGGCAATGCCTCAGGGGCGGTGAGCGGGGTCAATCTGGGAATACTGGCGCAGAAGGGCTCGCTGTATGTCACCCGGCCAACCCTGGCCAGCTACGCCAACAACGCCGAGAACACCCAGGCCATGGCCGACGACCTGTTTGCGATGATCGCCAGCGGCAAGCTGGCTGTGGATATCCACCAGCGTTATCCACTGAGCGAGGCGGCCAAGGCGCAGAGCGAGCTGTCGGCGCGCAGGACAGTGGGGTCGACGGTGTTGCTGCCTTGAAACAGTGGTGAATTGATCGCGGGACAAGCCCGCTCCTACACAGTCGCTAGGAGCGGCGGTGCGGCGACCCGACTTGTCCCGCGATTGGCCTCAACCAGCCCGCACAACCTCACCGCTCGCCAAATCGCGAATCACACTCGGGTTACGCCGCCCGCCCAAAGCGCCACCGAGCACCAGGTCCAACTGTCCACGGAAGTACTGCTCGACGCGCAAGCGGGTCTTGGCTGCCGGGCGACCTTGCGGGTTGGCTGAAGTGGAAATCAGCGGGCCGACCAATGCACAAAGGTCACGTACCACCGGGTGATCGCTAACGCGCAACGCCACGGTGTCGTGCACCCCGGTTATCCACTCGGGCAGCAGGTTCTGATGTGGCACCAGCCAGGTGTTCGGCCCCGGCCAGGTGGCAGACATGCGGTCGAGCCAGGTTTCAGGGAAATCCTCGAAAAGGAAGTCGAACTGGCGGATATTGTCGGCGATCAGGATCAGACCCTTATCGACCGAACGCGACTTGATCGCCAGCAGGCGATCCACCGCCTCTTCGTTCCATGGGTCACAGCCCAGGCCCCAGACCGCCTCGGTCGGATAGGCAATCACCGCACCGGCCCGAATTTCACGCGCGGCTTGTTGCACACGCCAACTGCTCACCATTGTTTTCACTCCGCATAAAGGCAGATGAGCAGTGTACTTAGCCGGGCCGGGCAAACCAACGCCCGGCTTCACTACAGACCCTTCCAGCCAGTTCCAGCTCGGTCAGCGCCGCCAGCACCCGGGGCAACGGCCAGCCGCTGCTGCTGGCCAGGCCCTCGGTAGTTTGCGGTGCGGCCAGCAACAGATCGACCAGTTCATGGCCGGCAATGGCGTCCACCTGCAACGGCGGCAAGCGTTGCCAACCCTGCAGGGTTTCGACGATCTGATCGACAGTCTCCACCAGCAAGGCGCCGTCGCGAATCAACTGGTGACACCCCTTGGATCCCGGGTGATGAATCGAACCCGGAATGGCATATACCTCGCGGCCTTGCTCGGCCGCCAAACGCGCGGTGATCAGCGAGCCACTGGCAAGGCTCGCCTCGACCACCAATACACCCAGCGACAGGCCACTGATGATCCGGTTACGCCGGGGAAAGTTGCCCGCAACGGGCCCGGCATCCAGCGGAAACTCGGAGACCACCGCGCTACCTTGCTCGATCATCGCCGCCGCCAGCGCTCTGTGCCGCTGTGGATAAAGTTTTTGCAGCCCTGTGCCGAGCACGCCGATGGTCTGCCCGCCAGCGTCCAGGGCAGCCTGGTGTGCGGCGCCATCGACGCCCAGGGCCAGGCCGCTGGTAATGACAAAACCACCCCGAGCGAGGCTGCGCGAGAAGGCCGCAGCCGTATCGAGCGCCGGCCTCGATGCCCTGCGGCTGCCGACGATCGCCAGCTGGGGTTTTTCCAGAATCGCCGGGTTGCCGGCGATGAACAGCAGCGGCGGGGCGTCGCCCAGTTCCGCCAGCAAACCTGGATAGCCAGGGTCGTCCCACATCAGTAAATGCTGGTCGCGGGCCTCTAGCCAGCGCATTGTCGCGGCGGCGCCTTCGCGTACTTCAAGGCTGCGCCGGGCATCGCTGCTGTCTGCGGGTACGCCCAGCGTACGCCAGGCCGTGGCCGGCGCACTGAGCGCTGCCGAGGCATTGCCAAAGGCCTGGATCAATGTGTGAAAACGCCGCGGCCCCAGGGACGGCAGCAAGTGAAGGCGCAATCGCGCTTCGAGTTCGGCGGGAGAACACGCCGGCGATAAGGGTTGCGACATGACGATCATCCTTGATCGGGAAGCTTGGGCCAGCCGTGAACAAGCTGTGGATAACTCTGTTGATAATACTTTGACAACCGGTTGACGGATTTCCCTCGGCGGCATTCTTTCAGGCTTGGCGCCATGGGTGGAAAAGCACCCTGAAACCTTAGCTGACCTTTGCCAGGTGCCGAATGCGCCGAATCCCTTTATTATGTGTACTCATGTTTGTAATTCATCGCACAGTGCAGCTCATACGCTTATGGCCATTCTGAACATCCTCGAATTCCCGGACCCGCGCCTTCGCACCATCGCCAAGCCGGTGACCGAAGTCGACGACGGCGTTCGCCAGTTGATCGATGACATGTTTGAAACCATGTACGAAGCCCCTGGCATCGGCCTTGCCGCTACCCAGATCAACGTGCACAAGCGCATCGTGGTCATGGACCTGAGCGAAGATCGCAGCGAGCCACGGGTGTTCATCAACCCCGAGCTCGAGATGCTGACCGACGAAATGGACCAGTATCAGGAAGGCTGCCTGTCGGTGCCCGGCTTCTACGAGAACGTCGACCGCCCGGTGCGAGTCAAGGTCAAGGCGCTGGACCGCGACGGCAAGCCGTACGAGCTGATCGCCGAAGGCCTGCTGGCGGTGTGCATCCAGCACGAATGCGATCACCTCAACGGCAAGCTGTTCGTTGATTACCTGTCGACGCTCAAACGCGACCGGATCAAGAAGAAGCTGGAAAAACAGCATCGCCAGCAAGCTTGATCTGCTCTTCCCAAAGGCTTGCTCCGGCAAGCCTTTTTCTTTTTAAGCGAGAACTCCATGCGCATTGTCTTCGCAGGCACCCCAGAGTTTGCCGCCGAACACCTCAAGGCCCTGATCGCCAGCCCCTATGAAGTGGTAGCGGTCTACACCCAACCGGACCGTCCGGCCGGTCGTGGGCAAAAACTGATGCCCAGCGCGGTCAAGCAATTGGCTGTGGATAACGCCATTGCGGTGCTGCAACCAGCGACCCTGCGCAATGCCGAGGCCCAAGCGGAGCTGGCGGCGCTCAAGCCGGACCTGATGGTAGTGGTCGCCTATGGCCTGATCCTGCCCCAGGCGGTGCTGGATATTCCGCGCCTGGGCTGCATCAACAGCCACGCCTCGCTGCTGCCGCGCTGGCGTGGCGCCGCGCCGATCCAGCGCGCGGTCGAAGCTGGTGACAGCGAAAGCGGCGTCACCGTGATGCGCATGGAAGCAGGCCTGGACACCGGGCCAATGCTGCTCAAGGTCAGCACCCCGATCAGCGCCAGCGACACGGGTGGCAGCTTGCACGACCGCCTGGCCGAAATGGGCCCGCCGGCCGTGCTCGAAGCCGTTGCCGGTCTCGCCGCGGGCACCTTGCAGGGTGAAGTCCAGGACGACAGCCTGGCCACTTATGCACACAAGCTGAACAAGGACGAAGCGCGCCTGGACTGGAGCCGCCCGGCCGTTGAGCTGGAGCGCCTGATTCGCGCCTTCAACCCGTGGCCGATCTGCCACAGCACCCTCAACGGTGAAGCCCTGAAGGTGCTCGGCGCGAACTTATCCACAGGCTCCGGCAACCCGGGTGAAATCCTCTCTGCCAGTAAGGACGGCCTGATCGTCGCCTGCGGCGAGCAGGCGCTGTGCCTGACCCGCCTGCAATTGCCGGGTGGCAAGGCGCTGAACTTCAGCGACCTGTTCAACAGCCGCCGCGAGAAATTCACCACCGGCACGGTGCTTGGCCAATGAATCCACGTCTGGCAGCCGCCCGCGCCCTGGCGGCAGTACTCAGTGGCAAGGCGTCGCTGAACAGCTCGCTGCCAAGCCAGCTGGACAAGGTCGAAGTGCGTGACCGTGGCCTGACCCAGGACCTGGCCTTCGGCACTGCGCGCTGGCAGCCACGGCTGTCGGCCCTGGCCGAACGCCTGCTGCAAAAACCGTTCAAGGCCGCCGATGCCGACGTCGAGGCGCTGCTGCTGGTCGGCCTGTACCAGTTGCTCTACACGCGCATCCCCGCCCACGCCGCCATCGGCGAGACCGTCGGCTGCGCCGACAAGCTGAAAAAGCCCTGGGCCAAGGGTTTGCTCAACGCCGTGCTGCGCCGTGCGCAACGCGAAAGCGGCGATATCTTCGCCGAGCTTGAGCGCGACCCGGTCGTGCGCACCGCGCACCCGCGCTGGCTGCAAAAGTCGCTCAAGGCGTTCTGGCCCGAGCAGTGGGAGGCCATCTGCGCCGCCAACAATGCCCACCCGCCGATGATCCTGCGGGTCAACCGACGCCATCACAGCCGTGATGCCTACCTCGAACTGCTGGGTGAAGCCGGCCTTGAAGCGGCGCCGTGCCAGTTCAGCGGCGACGGCATCTTGCTCGCTGAAGCCTGCGATGTACGTGGCCTGCCCGGTTTCGACCAGGGCTGGATCAGCGTCCAGGACGAAGCCGCACAACTGGCCGCCGACTTGCTCGACCTGGCCCCCGGCCAGCGCGTGCTCGACGCCTGCTGCGCCCCGGGCGGCAAGACCTGCCATCTGCTCGAAGCCCAGGCCGGGCTCGACGCCGTGGTCGCCATCGACCTGGAAGCCAAGCGCCTGACCCGCGTGCGCGAGAACCTCGATCGCCTCGGCCTCGACGCCCAGTTGATCGCCTGCGACGCCCGCGACACCGCCAGCTGGTGGGACGGCAAGGGCTTCCAGCGCATCCTGCTCGACGCGCCGTGCTCGGCCACCGGCGTAATCCGCCGCCATCCGGACATCAAGCTGACCCGCCAGGCCGATGACATTGCCGCCCTGGCCAGCCTGCAAGGCGAGCTGCTTGACGCCCTGTGGCCAACCCTTGAGGTCGGCGGCATCCTGCTCTACGCCACCTGCTCGACGCTGCCGACGGAAAACACCGAAGTGATCGAGGCCTTCCTCGCCCGCACTCCCGGCGCCCGTGAGCTGGACCTGGCGACCCAGGCCGGTATCCGCCAGCCCCATGGCCGCCAGTTGCTGGCCCAGGCAGGCGGACACGACGGCTTCTACTATGCCAAGCTGATCAAAATCGCCGCCGCGCGCGGATAACAAGAGAAAGGAACAGCGGATGAAGATCATCATCCTCGGCGCAGGGCAGGTCGGCGGCACGCTGGCTGAACACCTGGCCAGCGAAGCCAACGATATCACCGTGGTCGACACCGATGGCGACCGCCTGCGCGACCTCGGCGACCGCCTCGACATTCGTACCGTGCAGGGCCGCGCCTCCTTCCCGACCGTGCTGCGCCAGGCCGGCGCCGACGATGCCGACATGCTGGTGGCGGTCACCAACAGCGACGAGACCAACATGGTCGCCTGCCAGGTTGCCCATACCCTGTTCCACACCCCGACCAAGATCGCCCGGGTGCGTGAATCGGCCTACCTGACCCGCGCCGGGCTGTTCGACAACGACGCCATTCCAGTCGACGTGCTGATCAGCCCCGAGCAGGTGGTCACCCACTACATCAAGCGCCTGATCGAACACCCCGGCGCCCTGCAGGTGATCGACTTCGCCGAGGGCAAGGCCCAGCTGGTAGCGGTCAAGGCCTACTACGGCGGGCCGCTGGTGGGCCAGCAATTGCGCCAGATCCGCGCGCACATGCCCAATGTCGACACCCGCGTGGCGGCAATCTTCCGCCGCGACCGGCCGATCCTGCCGCAGGGCGACACGGTCATCGAAGCCGACGACGAAGTGTTCTTCATTGCCGCCAAGGCGCACATCCGCGCGGTGATGGGCGAGTTGCGGCGCATCGACGAAACCAACAAGCGCGTGGTCATCGCTGGCGGCGGGCAAATCGGCGAGCGCCTGGCCGAGGCGATCGAAAGCCGCTACCAGGTGAAAATCATCGAGATGAACCCGGCCCGTTGCCGGCACCTGTCCGACACCCTGGAAAGCACCGTGGTGTTGCAGGGCAGTGCCTCGGACCGCGACCTGATGCTTGAAGAGAACATCGCCGAAGCCGACATCTTCCTGGCCCTGACCAACGACGACGAAGCCAACATCATGTCCTCGCTGCTGGCCAAGCGCCTGGGCGCGCGCAAGGTGATGACCATCATCAACAACCCGGCCTACGTCGACCTGGTCCAGGGCGGCGAAATCGACATCGCCATCAGCCCGCAGCTGGCCACCATCGGCACCTTGCTGGCCCACGTGCGCCGCGGCGATATCGTCAGCGTGCACTCACTGCGCCGCGGTGCGGCCGAGGCCATCGAGGCGATCGCCCATGGCGACTCGAAGTCGAGCAAGGTAATCGGCAAGGCCATCGAAGACATCGCCCTGCCACCAGGCACCACCATCGGCGCAATCATCCGCGACGAAGAAGTGCTGATCGCCCATGACGACACGGTGATCGAAGCGGGCGACCACGTGATCCTCTTCGTTGTGGATAAAAAGTACATCCGTGACGTCGAGAAGCTCTTCCATGTAGGGTTGAGCTTCTTCTAAAGAGGGAGCTGGAATGCGCGAATCACTGGAAAAGATGCTGGCCAAGGGTGTGGATAACGCCCTGTTGCGCTTTGGCCTGGGCAAGGCCTGGCTCGATGAAGGCAACGGCGCCGAGGCGGCCGTGCATTTACAGCGCTGCGTCGAGCAGGACCCGAAGTATTCGGCGGCGTGGAAGCTGCTGGGCAAGGCGCATCAGCTCGAAGGTGACCTGGCAGCTGCGCGCAAGGCCTGGGAGCAGGGGCTGGAAGCGGCTCGCGCGCACGGCGACAAGCAGGCAGAGAAAGAGATGACGGTGTTTCTGAAGAAGCTCGATAAGGCTGGTTGAGCCATCGCGGGGCAAGCCCGCTCCTACAGGGATTGTGGATAACTGTGGGAGCGGGCTTGCCCCGCGATAGGGCTTTCAATACCAGCGCGGCTCGCCCGGCGGGCGCTTCTTGAAGCGCTTCATGCTCCACATGTACTGGCTCGGATACGCCCGCACATAGCGCTCGACTACCTGGCTCATGGCCGCCGCCGAGGTCTCGGTGTCTTCGCTGTACATCGCCTCGGGCGCGGCTTCCAGGATGACCTTGAAGCCCGAGCCATCCGGCAGGCGCAAGGCATGCAGGAACACCCCGACCGCCTTGCCGCCAGCGAGCATGTTCGGCACGAACTTGCTGGTCAGCGCCTTGGTGGCGAAGAACGGCACGAAGATACCCGCCGACTCGGCCGGCTCCGGGTCGGCCGGAATGCCCACCTGACCGCCTTTGCGCACTTCCTTGATGATGCTCAGGATGCCTTCCTTGGTCGACGCCGCGACGCGGTTGCCCAATTGCACGCGCTGTTCGCGCAGCAGGTCATCGACCGCCTTGAGCTTGGGCGGGCGGTAGAAAATGATCGGTTTGCACTGGCTGCAATAGAAGTGGTTGAGCACTTCCCAATTGCCCAGGTGGCTGGTGATGCCAACCACGCCCTTGCCCGATGCCAGGGCCGCCTCAAGCACTTCCAGGCCTTCGACCTCGCGCACCAGGTCGAGCGAACGCTGGGCCGGCCAGATCCAGGCGCAGGCGCTTTCGGTAAAGGACTTGCCGATGTCCATCAGGGTCCGGCCCACCAGTTGCTCACGGGCAACCGGGTCCATTTCTGGGAAGCATTTGGCCAGGTTGATGCGCACCACGTTGCGCGAACTGTTCGGCACCTTCCACATGATCCAGCCGATGGCCGCGCCGACCCGCTGTACCGCGCCCCAAGGGAGCTTGGCAAACAACCGCAACGCCCCGACCATCAAGGCGCCCTTGAATTTATCCACAGGCTGGTTCCTCTTTCTGCAAGCCGGCCATTGTAACCCTCAGCGCAGCAGAGCGGCGTAGCGATCACAATCGGTGGTGTGGTCCATGACCATGCCGGTGGCCTGCATGAAGGCATAGCAAATGGTCGGTCCGACAAAGGTGAAGCCAGCTTTCTGCAGCGCCTTGCTCATTGCCTTGGCCTCGTCGGTGACCGCCGGCACCTCGCTGCGCTGGACGAAATGATTGATCTTCGGCGCGCCGCCGACGAACGACCAGAGCCATTGCCCGGGGTTTTCCAGCGCCAGCCAGGCCCGCGCATTGCGCCGCGCGGCGTTGAGCTTGAGGCGGTTACGGATGATGCCCGGATCAAGCATGCGCTCTTCAATTTCGTCGTCGCTCATCTGCGCCAGACGCTCTGGGTCGAAGCCGAACAGCACCTGGCGGTAGCGTTCGCGCTTTTTCAGCACGGTAATCCACGACAACCCGGCCTGGAAGCCTTCGAGCAGGAGCATCTCGAACAGCTGGCGCGGATCGCGCTGCGGCGTGCCCCATTCCTGGTCGTGGTACGCCTGGTAAAGCGGATCGTCGGTACACCAAAAGCAACGTGGCATAAGGCTCCAAGGGTAGAGGCCTGCGCGAATCGGGTTATACTCCCGCTCTTTATATTCGCAGCCCTAGAAACAGGTGAATTTCGTGAGCCAGCCTACGCCAGCCGTGCGTACCTTCCAAGACTTGATCCTCGCCCTGCAGAACTACTGGGCCGAGCAAGGTTGTGTGGTGCTTCAGCCCTACGATATGGAAGTAGGCGCCGGCACTTTCCATACTGCCACGTTCCTGCGCGCCATCGGCCCGGAAACCTGGAACGCCGCCTATGTGCAGCCTAGCCGTCGTCCGGCGGATGGCCGTTATGGCGAAAACCCGAACCGCCTGCAGCACTACTATCAGTTCCAGGTGGTCCTCAAGCCGAACCCGGCGAACTTCCAGGAACTGTACCTGGGCTCGCTGAAAGCCATCGGCCTCGACCCGCTGGTGCACGACATCCGTTTCGTCGAAGACAACTGGGAATCGCCGACCCTCGGCGCCTGGGGTCTGGGTTGGGAAATCTGGCTCAACGGCATGGAAGTCACGCAGTTCACCTACTTCCAGCAAGTGGGCGGCATCGAATGCTTCCCGGTCACTGGTGAAATCACCTACGGCCTGGAGCGCCTGGCCATGTACCTGCAGGGCGTAGATTCGGTCTACGACCTGATCTGGACCGACGGCCCGTTCGGCACGGTGACCTACGGCGACGTGTTCCACCAGAACGAAGTGGAGCAGTCGACCTACAACTTCGAGCACGCCAACGTCGAGAAGCTGTTCGAACTGTTCGACTTCTACGAAAGCGAAGCCAACCGCCTGATCGAGCTGGAACTGCCGCTGCCGACCTATGAAATGGTCCTCAAGGCCTCGCACACCTTCAACCTGCTCGATGCCCGTCGCGCCATCTCGGTGACCGAGCGTCAGCGTTACATCCTGCGCGTACGGACCCTGGCCCGGGCCGTGGCCCAGAGCTACCTGCAAGCCCGCGCCAAGCTGGGCTTCCCGATGGCGTCCCCTGAATTGCGTGATGAAGTGTTGGCTAAGCTGGAGGCTGCACAATGAGTGCTCAAGATTTCCTGGTTGAACTGGGCACCGAAGAACTGCCACCCAAGGCCCTGAGCAGCCTCGGTGACGCCTTCCTCGCCGGTATCGAGAAAGGCCTGCAGGCCGCTGGCCTGAACTACACCGACAAGCAGGTGTTCGCCGCGCCGCGCCGCCTGGCCGTACTCATCCGCAACCTCGACACCCAGCAGCCGGACCGCAGCGTCAACCTCGACGGCCCGCCGCGTCAGGCCGCCTTCGACGCTGACGGCAACCCGACCCAGGCCGCCCTGGGTTTTGCCAAGAAGTGCGGTGTAGAGCTGTCGGATATCGACCAGAGCGGCGCCAAGCTGCGCTTCTCCCAGCACATTCCGGGCAAGGCCACCGCCAGCCTGCTGCCAACCATCGTCGAAGACTCGCTCAACGACCTGCCGATCCCCAAGCGCATGCGCTGGGGTGCGCGCAAGGAAGAGTTCGTGCGTCCAACCCAGTGGCTGGTGATGCTGCTCGGTGACGAGGTGGTCGACTGCACCTTGCTGGCGCAGAAAGCCGGTCGCGAATCCCGTGGCCACCGCTTCCACCACCCGGAAAACGTGCGCATCAGCGCCCCGGCCAATTACCAGGAAGACCTGCGCAAGGCCTACGTGCTGGCCGATTTTGCCGAGCGCCGCGAGCTGATCAGCAAGCGTACCGCCGAACTCGCCCTGCAGCAGGAAGGCAGCGCCATCGTGCCGCCAGCCCTGCTCGATGAAGTGACCGCCCTGGTTGAATGGCCTGTGCCGCTGGTGTGCTCGTTCGAAGAGCGCTTCCTGGAAGTGCCGCAAGAAGCGCTGATCACCACCATGCAGGACAACCAGAAGTACTTCTGCCTGCTGGATGCCGACGGCAAGCTGCTGCCGCGCTTCATCACTGTGGCCAACGTCGAGAGCCGCGATCCGAAGCAGATCGTCGAAGGCAACGAGAAGGTCGTGCGCCCGCGCCTGACCGACGCCGAGTTCTTCTTCAAGCAAGACAAGAAGCAGCCGCTGGAAAGCTTCAACGAGCGCCTGCAGAACGTGGTGTTCCAGGCCCAGTTGGGCAGCGTCTTCGACAAGGCCGAGCGGGTTGCCAAACTGGCCGCCTTCATCGCCCAGCGCATTGGCGGCGACGCCCAGCGCGCGGCGCGTGCAGGTTTGCTGTCGAAGTGCGACCTGGCCACCGAGATGGTCGGTGAATTCCCTGAAATGCAGGGTGTTGCCGGTTACTACTACGCCCTCAACGACGGCGAGCCGCAAGACGTCGCCCTGGCCCTGAACGAGCAGTACATGCCGCGCGGTGCCGGTGCCGAACTGCCGTCGACCCTGACCGGCGCGGCCGTGGCGATTGCCGACAAGCTCGACACCCTGGTCGGTATCTTCGGTATCGGCATGCTCCCGACCGGTAGCAAAGACCCCTATGCCCTGCGTCGTGCAGCGCTGGGCGTACTGCGCATCCTGATCGAGAAGCAGCTGGACCTGGACCTGAACGAAGCAGTGAACTTCGCCGTCAGCCAGTTCGGTGCCAAGGTCAAGGCCGCAGGCCTGGCCGAGCAGGTGCTGGAATTCGTCTTCGATCGTCTGCGTGCCCGTTACGAAGACGAAGGCATTGACGTTGCCACCTACCTGTCGGTGCGTGCCCTCAAGCCAGGCTCGGCCCTGGACTTCGACCAGCGCGTGCAGGCCGTACAGGCCTTCCGCCAGCTGCCGGAAGCCGCTGCCCTGGCCGCGGTGAACAAGCGCGTGTCAAACCTGCTGAGTAAGGCCGAAGGCGCTGTCGCCACCACGGTCGAGCCGAAGTACTTCGACAACGCCAACGAGTTCTCCCTGTACTCGGCGATCCAGCAAGCCGACCAGGCCGTTCAGCCAATGGCTGCGGCGCGCCAGTACAGCGAATCGCTGGCACGCCTGGCAGCGCTGCGTGAACCGGTCGACGCCTTCTTCGAGGCGGTGATGGTCAATGCCGACGACGCCAATGTCCGCGCCAACCGTTATGCCCTGCTCAGCCGCCTGCGCGGTCTGTTCCTGGGCGTGGCCGACATTTCGCTGCTGGGGTAAGTCTTGAAGCTGCTGATTCTCGATCGGGACGGGGTGATCAACCAGGACTCCGACGCCTACATCAAGTCGCTGGACGAGTGGATTCCGATCCCGGGTTCGATCGAAGCGATTGCGCAGTTGAGCAAAGCCGGCTGGACGGTGTCGGTTGCCACCAACCAGTCCGGCATTGCCCGTGGCTACTACGACCTGCCGACCCTCGAGGCCATGCACGCGCAATTGCGCACGCTGGTGGCCGAGCAGGGCGGCGAGGTCGGGCTGATCGTCTATTGCCCGCACGGGCCCGATGAGGGCTGCGCCTGCCGCAAACCCAAGCCGGGCATGCTCACCACCATTGCCGCGCACTACGGCGTGAATCTGGCCGGCGTGTGGTTTGTCGGTGATAGTAAGGGTGACCTGGAAGCCGCTTTGGCCGTCGATGCTCAACCAGTTCTGGTAAAAACCGGAAAAGGCGAGAAGACCCTGAGCAAGGGAATTCCAGAAAACACGCTGATTTTCGATGATCTGGCAGCCATCGCCAGAGAACTTATCCACAAATAGCGCGTCTGCATAGCAGGCGCACTTTTACTAGGCGGGCAAGCCCGCAACGGTACATGCCGCTATGTCGATCTTGCAGGCGATCAGAATTTTTCTTTTTTACCTGCTGCTGGGTACCAGCTCCTTGCTGTGGTGCACCCTGAGCTTTTTTATCGCGCCGTTTTTGCCTTTCAGCGCCCGCTACCGCTTCATCAACGTCTACTGGTGCCGCTTTGCGCTGGTGTTGGTACGGGTGTTTCTCAACATCAAGGTCAAGGTCACCGGGGCTGAAAACATCCCCAAGCAACCCTGTGTGATCCTCTCTAACCACCAGAGCACCTGGGAAACCTTTTTCCTTTCCGCCTATTTCTCGCCCTTGAGCCAAGTGCTCAAGCGTGAACTGCTGTACGTGCCGTTCTTCGGCTGGGCCATGGCCATGCTGCGGCCGATCGCCATTGACCGCGATAACCCCAAGGCAGCCTTGAAGCAAGTCGCCAGCAAGGGCGATAAATTGCTCAAGGAGAATGTCTGGGTGCTGATCTTCCCCGAAGGCACCCGTGTGCCGTTCGGCCAGATTGGCAAGTTCTCGCGCAGCGGGGCCGCGTTGGCGGTCAACGCTGGCCTACCGGTACTGCCGATCGCCCACAACGCCGGCAAGTTCTGGCCCAAGCAGGGCTGGGGCAAACGTGCCGGCACCATCGAGGTGGTAATTGGCGCCCCGATGTTTGCCGAAGGCAGCGGCCCACGGGCGATTGCCGAGTTAAACGATCGTGCTGCAGCCTGGAATGAACAGACCCAGCGCGAGCTCGGCTCACTGCCTGCAGCGGCGCCGAACGCGGCGCAGGGCGTGGCCTGACCGATCTGTGGATAACTTGTGTACAGTATTTGGATTTCTCAACGAAAAATGCGCTAAGTGATTAATTTAGCTACTTATTTCTCTGTATGACTGTTTTCTGAAAATCGTGCATAAGTTTTTTCGCGGCATAAAAAAACCGGCGCTTACGCCGGTTTTTTTTATGCCTGCAAATCCTCACACCTTGTCGATATCCACATCACGGGTTTCTTTCAGGCAGAACAGCCCCACCACCAGGCTGATACCGGTGATCAGCACCGGGTACCAGAGCCCGTAGAAGATGTCGCCGGTGTACACCACCAGGGCAAAGGACACGGTGGGCAGGAAGCCGCCGAACCAGCCGTTGCCAATGTGGTAGGGCAGCGACATCGAGGTGTAGCGGATACGCGTTGGGAACAGCTCGACCATCACCGCCGCCAGCGGGCCGTAGGTCATGGTCGCGATCAGGATCATGGCGACGATCAGCACCACCACCATCGGCTGGTTGACGCTGGCTGGATCGGCCTTGGCCGGGTAGCCGGCTTTTTCGATCGCTGCACGCAGGGCTGCTTCGTCAAACCCATTGATCTTCTGCTCGCCAATGCTCACCACCACTTCGGCACCAGCAGCCGCTTCAGCCGAGCTGTAGGGCAGGCCCTGTTTGACCAGGAAGGTTTTGACCTTGTCGCAGGGGCTGTCAAAACGCGCCTTGCCCACCGGATCGAACTGGAAGGTGCAGCCTTGCGGATCGGCCATCACCACAATCGGGGCCTGGCGGCTGGCGGCGTCGATCTGCGGGTTGGCGTAATGGCTCAGAGCCTTGAACAGTGGGAAGTACAGTACCGTGGCCAGCAGCAAGCCGAGCATCAGGATTGGCTTGCGCCCGACCCGGTCCGACAACCAACCGAAGAACACGAAGAACGGCGCGCCGATCACCACGCTGATAATCAGCAAAGTGTTGGCCTGGGCCGGGTCCATCTTGAGCATCTGGGTAAGAAAGAACAGCACATAGAACTGCGCGGTGTAGAAGGTCACCGCTTGCCCGGCGTTGATGCTGAACAGGGCAGTGAGTACTACCTTGAGGTTGGGCCAGGAGCCGAACGATTCACGGATCGGCGCTTTACTGGCCTTGCCCTGGGCCTTCATCTTCACGAAGGCTGGCGACTCGTGCATGCTCATGCGGATCCAGGTGGAAATCCCCAACAGCACGATCGACAGCAGGAACGGCAGGCGCCAGCCCCAGACTTCGAACTGGTCGCCACTGATGTAACGGCTGCCGAGCACCACCAGCAGCGACAACAGCAGGCCGAGGGTCGCGGTGGACTGGATAAAACCGGTGTGGAAGCCGCGTTTGCCAGGTGGTGCGTGTTCGGCAACATAAGTCGCCGCGCCGCCGTACTCACCACCCAGCGCCAGGCCCTGCAGCATGCGCAACACCACCAGAATGATCGGTGCAGCAATGCCAATGCTGGCGTAGGTCGGCAACAGGCCGACGGCAAAGGTCGACAAGCCCATCAGCACGATGGTCACCAGGAAGGTGTACTTGCGCCCGATCATGTCGCCCAGGCGGCCGAACACCAGCGCGCCGAAGGGCCGCACGAGAAAGCCGGCGGCAAAGGCCATCAAGGCAAAGATAAAGGCAGTGGTGTCGTTCACCCCGGCAAAGAACTGCTTGCTGATGACCGCGGCCAATGCCCCATAAAGAAAAAAGTCATACCACTCGAAAACTGTCCCGAGGGATGACGCGAAAATGATCTTGCGTTCTTCCCGGCGGCTGGTGCTCGTCGTTGCAGCGCCCTGCTCTTGAATGTAATCCGACATCGTTGCTGTCCTCGGCCTGCAGGCCCCAGTGATTATTCTTGTTGTTCCACTGTCGACGCCGGCAGACTGCGTCCGGCGTCGTTGTTGCTACGCACCCTGGTCAGGGCGTCGGTACTGCGTTTTTTTCATCGATGCGGCTTGTGGATAAGCTTTCCCGGCGAATCAATTGCGCCGCCTTTTCGGCAATCATCAGGGTAGGGGAGCAGGTATTGCCGGAGACGATTTGCGGCATGATCGAGGCGTCGGCAACCCGCAACCCCGGCACGCCGTGCACGCGCAACTGGTCGTCGACCACATCCAGCGGCCCGTTGCCCATGCGGCAGGTGCCTACCGGGTGGAAAATGGTAGTGCCGATCTGCCCGGCGGCTTCATGCAACTGCTGTTCGCTTTGCAGGTCAGTGCCTGGCAGATACTCACGCGGGCTGAACGCCGCCAGGGCAGGGGCCTGGACGATCTTGCGGGTCAGGCGAATGGCTTGGGCGGCGACGCGCAGGTCTTCAGGGTCGCTCAGGTAGTTGGGGTCGATCAGTGGCGCGTCGTCCGGGTTGGCCGAGCGGATATCGATACGCCCGCGGCTGGCCGGGCGCAGGTTGCACACCGAGGCGGTAAACGCCGGGAAGCGGTGCAGCGGCTCGCCAAAGCGCTCCAGCGACAAGGGCTGCACGTGGTACTGCAGGTTGGCCGAAGCCTGCTCGGGCCCGGAACGTACGAACGCCCCCAACTGGCTCGGCGCCATCGCCAGCGGGCCGCTGCGATCGTAAAGGTAACGCAGGCCCATGCCGAGCTTGCCCCAGGGACTGTTGGCAACCTGGTTGAGGGTGCGCGCCTGGGTAACCTGGTAGATCAGGCGCAGTTGCAGATGGTCCTGCAGGTTGCCGCCAACCCCGGGCAATTCGTGGCGAACAGTTATCCCCAGGCTCTCGAGCAAGCCACGCGGGCCGATGCCCGAGCGCTGGAGAATACCGGGTGAACCCACGGAGCCGGCACACAGGATAATCTCCCGGCGTGCGCTGAAGTTCTGCCAATTGCCTTGCCAGCGAGCACGTACCTGCGAAGCGCGGCCTTCTACCAGCACCACCTGGTCAACCAGCACATCGGTCAGTACCGTCAGATTGGGGCGCTTAAGGATCGGGCGCAAAAACGCCTTGGCCGAGTTCCAGCGAATGCCGGAACGCTGGTTGACCTGAAAGTATCCACAGCCCTGGTTATCCCCAGTGTTGAAGTCAGCAACGTTAGGGATACCACTCTGCGCCGCGGCTTCGCGGAAGGCATCGAGGATCGGCCAGGAGTAGCGCTGCTGCTCGACCCGCCACTCGCCTTCGTTGCCATGGGCTTCGCTGGCGCCGCCGAAGTGGTTTTCGCTGGCCTTGAACAGTGGCAGCACATCCTTCCAGGCCCAACCGGCATTGCCCTGCTCGGCCCAGCGATCGTAATCGCCCGCCTGACCACGCATGTAGATCATGCCGTTGATCGAAGAACAGCCACCGAGCACCTTGCCCCGTGGATAACCCAGGGCACGGCCATTGAGGCCGGGTTGCGCTTCGGTCTTGAAGCACCAGTCGGTGCGTGGGTTGCCGATGCAGTAGAGGTAACCCACCGGAATGTGAATCCAGGGGTAGTTGTCGCGCCCACCCGCTTCGAGCAACAGCACCCGGCAGCCTGGGTCGGCGGATAAGCGATTGGCGAGCAGGCACCCGGCAGGACCGGCACCAACCACCACATAGTCGTAGACAGGATCGGCTGATGGCATGGGCAACCTCGCGCCTGATTATTATTCTTGTCCCAGCCCATGTTATTGATTAATTTCGGGATGAAAACGTTAGATTTCACTCAAGTGCTGTGCGTTTTAACACAACGTCCGTGAACACCTGATTCACAAGGAAAAGCATGTTCGACTGGAATGATCTGCGGTTTTTTCTCGAGTTACAGCGCAGCGGCCGGCTGCTGACTGCGGCCAAACGTCTGAACACCACCCACAGCACCGTGGCCCGGCATATCGACAATATCGAACAGAGCCTGGGTACCGCCTTGTTCGTCCAGCACGCCCAGGGCTACGAACTGACGCCCTCCGGCCAGGCCCTGCTCAAGCACGCCGAAGCCATGGAAAACGTCGCCCTGCTGGCCCAGGAAGAAATCACCCAGGCCATCACCCCGCTGGGCAAGATTCGCCTGGGAGTCACCGAAGGCATCGGCATCATGTTCTTCACCCCGCGCATGGGCAGCCTGTTCGAACGCTACCCAGGCCTTGAAGTGGAGCTGGTGGCGGTACCGCGGTTTGTCAGCATCCTCAACCGCGAAGCGGAGATCAGCATTCACCTGGAGCGGCCCAACGCCGACCTGTTGATAACCCGCAAACTTACCGATTACCGCCTGGCGCTGTACGCCAGCCCCGAGTACCTGGCCCAGGCACCAGCGCTCAATCACCGCGAAGACCTGGCCAAGCACAGCTGGATCGGCTACGTCGACGACCTGCTGTTCAGCCAGGAGCTGCTGTTTTTGAACAGCTTCTGCCGGGCGCCCAATGTGGTGTTTCGCAGCACCAGCGTGATCGCCCAGCAACAAGCGGCTCGCGCCGGCCTGGGCATTGCCGTGTTGCCCAACTACATGGCCCGCCACGATCCGGCGCTGGTGCGGGTGCTGCCCAGCGAGACCATCCAGCGTAGCTACTGGATCTGTACCCGCCGTGAGCTGCACAAGTCGGTGCGCCTGCGCGTGGTCTGGGATTTTCTCCTGGCCCTGTGCGCGCAGGAGCAGGACGCCTTGCTGGCGGAGTAGGGCCTCAGCCGCCCAGGGTTTTCGCCGCCAACAGCACTGCCGCACAGATACCCACGGTCGCAAACATCTGCTGCAGTCGTGGCCCGGCCAGTTTGCTGGCGACCTGACGCGCCAGCAGCAGCCCGAGCACCGCACCGCCGGCAAACGGCGCGCCCACAGACCAATGCATGACGCCGCCAACCGTGGCGCTGACCACGCTGCCGGTCGATACCAGGGCGATCACCGCCAGCGAAGTGGCAACGATGCTCTTCATGTCCAGGTTGGTGTAACGGCTCAGCGCCGGGATGATCACAAAGCCGCCGCCAACCCCGAGCAGCCCCGACAGCAATCCGGACATCGCGCCGGTAAACGCCAGGGCGCGGGCGCAGGGCAGAGTCCAGCGCAGCCGCCCCTGCAAGGGGTTGAGCACACAGGGCATGACCATGCGTTGGCCCAGTGGTGGCTGGCCACGGAGTTCGCGGTGCGCCTTGAGCAACATGCGTGCACAGGCATAGACCAGCACCACGGCGAAAGTCAGAGCCAACGGCCCGTTCGGTAAGCGATGGGCAAGCATCAAGCCGAAGGGCGCAATCGCAATGCCGATCACCGCCACAAACAACGCCGCACGATAACGCACCAGACCTTGGCGCAGGCCCAACAGGGCACCCACCGCCGCCGCCATGCCGACGGCGAGCAAGCCGACTGGCGCCGCCTCGACCATCGACAAGCCCAGACCGAATACCAGCAAGGGCACGGCCAGAATGCCGCCACCGGCGCCGGTCAGCGCCAGCACCGCACCAATGATCGCGCCCAGCCCAGCCGCAAGAAATTGATGCTCGATCACCGCAGGCCCTCGGCGGCAACCCGCGGCTTGGCCAGCCACTCACGGCCCTTGAGCATGCACCGCCAGTACAGCGGTGGCAGGATCTGCGCCTTCAGAAGCCAAGCCAGGCGCGTTGGCCGGCGACCATCGAGCAGCCAGCGCGGGAAACTCGGCGCCAGCTTGCCGCCATAGGTAAATTCGGCCAGCACGATCTTGCCGCGTTCGACAGTCAACGGGCAGGAGCCATAACCATCGTAGTGGGCGAGGTTGGGCAGGCGCCCCAGCGCCACCAGCACATTGTTGGCCACCACCGGCGCTTGCTTGCGCGCAGCCGCTGCAGTCTTGGCATTGCTGGTGTTGATGCCATCGCCCAAGGCGTGGATGTTGCCATAGCGTTTATGACGCAAGGTAGCCGGATCGACATCGATCCAGCCGGCCTGGTCAGCCAGTGGGCTGTTGCGAATAAAATCAGGGGCAACCTGCGGCGGCACCACATGCAGCATGTCGAAAGGCTGCACCCGGGTTTCGCTGCTGCCATCGGGCAAGGTGCGCACAAAGGTAGCGCGCTTGCCCGGGCCATCGACCGCCACCAGGCGATGCGCGTACTGCAGGTCTACCGCGTACTTGTCGATGTACTCCATCAAGGCCGGCACATAGTCAGGCACCCCGAACAGCACGCCACCGGCATTGAAAAACTGCGCCTGGATGTTGCCCAGCCGACCGTTGCGAAGCCAGTGGTCACACGACAGGTACAGGGCCTTTTGCGGTGCGCCGGCACATTTGATCGGCATCGGTGGCTGGGTGAACAACGCCCGGCCTTCACGCAGGTTCTGCACCAGTTGCCAGGTGTAGGGCGCCAGGTCATAGCGGTAGTTGGAAGTCACGCCGTTACGCCCAAGGGTTTCGCTCAAGCCCTCGATGGCATCCCAGTCGAGCTTCAGCCCAGCGCAGACCACCAGCTGTTCGTAACTGAGCAGTCGCCCGTCATTCAGCGTCACCGTTTGCGCCTGCGGATCAAAGCTCTCGACCCGCGCCTTGATCCACTGCACGCCGCCGGGAATGGTCGAGGCCATGGTGCGCGCCGTCGAAGGCGCCTGGAAGATACCGGCGCCGACCATGGTCCAGCCCGGTTGGTAGTAGTGCACATCGGCCGGGTCGATGATCGCGACATCCAGCGAAGGGTCGCGGCAGATCAAGCTGGAGGCGGCAGCGACACCGGCAGCACCGGCACCGACGATCAGCACTTTATGGTGGTCGCCTTTCGGCACCTCGGCAGGGGAGGGTTGAGCAAGCATGGCAGGGTCCTTCTAATAATAAT
Organism: Pseudomonas sp. NPDC087612; assembly: GCF_044743505.1. NCBI lineage: Bacteria > Pseudomonadati > Pseudomonadota > Gammaproteobacteria > Pseudomonadales > Pseudomonadaceae > Pseudomonas > Pseudomonas sp. NPDC087612. Next base: position 342,690 of record NZ_JBIUWO010000007.1, on the reverse strand, counting down.
TCTGGGGTGAAACTCAGAGCACGTTGAGCGGGATCTTCAGGTAGCGCACTCCGTTGTCTTCAGGTTCAGGTAGTTGGCCGCTGCGCATGTTGATCTGCACCGAAGGCAGGATCAGCACCGGCATCTCCAGGGTGGCGTCGCGGGCTTCGCGCATGCTGACGAAGCTGTCTTCGCTGATGCCTTCACGGATGTGGATGTTGCTGGCGCGCTGTTCGGCCACCGTGGTCATGTAGCGCAGTTCGCGGCCACCCGGCAGGTAGTCGTGGCACATGAACAGGCGCGTCTCGGCGGGCAGGGCAAGGATGCGCTGGATCGAGCGATACAAAGTGCGCGCACTGGCGCCAGGGAAGTCGCAACGGGCGGTGCCGTAATCGGGCATGAACAGCGTGTCGCCGACAAAGGCGATGCTTTGCCCGTCGACCTCCACCACGTAGGTCATGCACGCCGGCGTGTGGCCGGGCGTGTGCAGGGCACGTGCCTTGAGGTTGCCGATGGTGAAGGGCTGCTCGTCGTCGAACAGCACATCGAACTGGCTGCCATCGCGGGCGAAGCCGCCATCGGCATTGAACAGCGCACCGAAGACTTTCTGCACCTGGGTGATCTGGCTGCCAATGGCAATCTGGCCGCCCAGCGCCTGCTTGAGGTAAGCCGCCGCCGACAGGTGATCGGCGTGCACGTGGGTTTCGAGAATCCACTGGACCTTACCGCCCAGTTCAGTCACCCGCTCGATCAGCTTGTCTGCCGAAGCACTGCTGGTGCGTCCGGACTTCGGATCGTAATCCAGCACACTGTCGATCAAGGCACAGTCGCCACTGCTCCGGTCCATCAGCAAATAGCTGATGGTCGAGGTGACACTGTCGAACAGTGCCTCCACATACAAGTTGCCGCCGATGATCATTTACCACGCTCCGAATTCATCACAGGTGCCAGCTATCTAGCCTTGCTGGCAATGGACAGGCTGTCATCAAGATATGTGCCATCGAACCGGTAGGCTGTTTCCCAATGTTCGCGGGCTGCGTAGGGAAAAGCACTGCCAGACTGTCAGCATAGTTGGCAGTGACATGGCGGCAGTTGGCAGTTTTTGGCAGTCCCTGGCAGCTTCAGTTAAGCTTCGCCCGAGCTTGCCCAGGTGTCGCCATGTCCTTCTCGTCCACTGTTGTTCCTCATCCTGCTGTGCAGGCTTTGGTGTCCTACCTCGAACACGACGCCCAGCCGACCATCGTGCTGGACACCGACTACAACATTCTTGCCGCCAACGCTGCATACCGACGCCAGTTCGGCATCGACGGCCAACCGCCCATCGGCGCCAAGTGCCACCGGGTGTCCCATCACTACGCCGTGCCTTGCGACCAGGCCGGCGAACACTGCCCGATGCGCAAGGCCTGGGACAGCCGTGTCCCCGAGCGTGTTCTGCATGTGCACCACACCCCGCGCGGGCCGGAACATGTGGATGTCGAGTTGCGCCCGATCCTCGATGAGCAAGGTGAGGTGGTGGCGTTCGTCGAGCGCCTGACCCGCATCACCGTCGCCTCGGCGCAGCCCCAGCAACAAGGCTTGGTCGGCCGCTCAGCGGCGTTCCAGGAAGCACTGGCCAGCCTGCAGCGCGCGGCACCTGCGCAAATTCCGGTGTTGCTCCAGGGTGAATCCGGGACCGGCAAAGAGTTGTTTGCGCGCGCTCTGCACCTGGGCAGCCCTCGAGCCAGCGGCCCACTGGTGGTGGTCGACTGCACCGGCCTGACGGAGTCGTTATTCGAGAGCGAGCTATTCGGTTACGAGAAGGGCGCCTTTACCGGCGCCCATCAGCGCAAGATCGGCCTGGCGGAAGCGGCTCATGGCGGCACCTTGTTCCTCGATGAAATCGGCGAAGTACCGTTGGCGATGCAGGTCAAACTGCTGCGCCTGATCGAGTCTGGCAGCTTTCGCCCGGTCGGCAGCCTGCGTACGGTTCACTCCGACTTCAGGCTGGTTTCGGCGACCCACAAACCGCTCAAGGAAATGGCTGCAGCGGGCAGCTTCCGTGAAGACCTGTATTACCGCATCAGCGGTTTTCCGATCCGCTTGCCGGCATTGCGCGAACGGGTCGACGATCTGCCGTTGTTGATCGAGAGCCTGTTGCAACGGATGGCAGGGGCGGCGGCACCGAAGGTCAACCCAGATGCGATGAATCGACTGAGCTTGTACGCCTATCCTGGCAACATTCGCGAGCTGCGTAATATCCTCGAACGAGCGCGGCTGTTCGCCGACGACGGACTGATACGTGCCGAGCACCTGCCTGCTGAGCTCGGTTCGAGACTTGAGCCGGCGCCAAGCATCAGCCGCCGCAGCAAAGACAACCTCGGGCAACTGGCCCAGGCCCTGGACAGCTTCAATGGATCACGCAGCGAGCTGGCGCGTCACCTGGGCATGAGTGAACGCACTTTGTACCGGCGCCTGCGCGAACTGGGTCTTTGAGACTGACGCAAGACAACCAACTGCGGCTTTTTCTTCTACGCTGAAACTGCTCACCCACCGCAGAGCGTTCCATGCGTCGATTGCCGAGTCGGTAACCAGGTGCCAGGACGCCTGACGTTCCGCTCTGTCTTTTCTGCCACAGGAGCATCGTCATGTCTTCCTGCCTTCACCGGGCGATCCTGCTCAGCATCGCCATGCTCGCGCTTTCTGGTTGTTTCGAAGAGGACGCGCAACCCAAGGCCACGGCTACGGCACCCGCAGCGGCTGCACCGGCCACACCAGCCGCGCCGGCGGCGCCGAGCGAGGCGGTGTTCAGCACCGAACAGCTTGATCAAATGCTCGCACCGTTGGCGTTGTATCCGGACGCTTTACTCGCACAGGTGCTGATGGCCACCACCTATCCAGGCAATGTCGCCGACGCGGTTGCCTGGTCCAAGGCGCATCCGAACGTCAGCGGTGATGCCGCGGTCAAGCAGGTCGCCGAGCAACCTTGGGACCCCAGCGTGCAATCCTTGGTGGCTTTCCCGCAGGTGCTGGCGACACTTGGTCAGGACCCGGTCTGGGTGCAGCGCGTCGGCGATGCCTTTCTCGCCCAGCCCGACGCGGTGATGAACTCGGTGCAGCGCCTGCGCGCCAAGGCCAAGGCTGCCGGGCACCTGGAGTCCAACGAACAGCAGACGGTTATCGTGCAACCATCAAGCGCCCCCGCAGGCGGCACGACCACGGTGGTACAAGGTGCCGCGCCGGCACAGACTATCGTTATCCAGCCGACCAACCCGCAGGTTGTATACGTGCCAAGCTACAACCCCTCCGTGGTGTACGGCACTTGGTCCTCGCCGTCCTACCCACCCGCGTATTATCCGCCGCCACCGGGGTATGCCATCGGCACGGCGTTAGCCTCCGGCCTGGCTTTTGGTGCAGGCGTCGCAATCGTCAATTCACTCTGGGGGGATTGCGACTGGGACGATCATGACGTCGATATCAACGTCAATCGCTACAACAATATCAACAACGTCAACCGCAGGCTCGATGCCAACCAGAACACCTGGCGCCATAATCCTGCGTATCGCGACGGCGTCCCGTACCGCGATCAGGCCAGTCGAGCCCAGTTCGACCGACGCTTACCCGGCAGTGCAGAGCGCACAGCCTACCGCGGTGACACCCCGGCCCGGGTCGAAGATCGCGCACGAGCCCGTGAAACCCTGACACAGCGCGGCATCGAAGCACCGGCAACCAGCAACCTTGAAGCCCGCCAACGGGTGCAGAGTGCCGACCGCGAGCGCGCCCAACAGCGCCTGGAAAAACAGGGCATCAACCCGTCCGGCAATGCACGCGAGCGTGCTCAGGTTGCCGACCGCCAACTGAAAAATGACGGTCAGGCCCGCCAGCGAGCACAGGCGCCGCAGAACAACCGCCAGCCTCAGCAGGCGGGGCGCAACCAACAAGTACGCCAGCAAGCCCGTCAGCAACATGTTAGCGCCCAGGCACCGCGCAACAATGCGTTGGCCGGTGTGCGCAACCCTTCGCAGTCACGCATCGCAAGCAATCGTGGCCAGCTCAGCCAACGCAGCGCCAGCCGACCATCTGCAGCCGCTGCGGGCCACCAGGTACAACGACCCGCGCGGATGCAATCCGGCGGTGGCGGCCGTCGCCGTTGAGAGGAGAATCAGTCATGAATGCTGCGAGCCGAATTGTGCTGATTCTGCTGCTGTGCTGGACGTCCAGCAGCTACGCTCAGGAACATTTCCCACACCCCGAAGCCGCCGGCGAAGCACTGGTGCAGGCGCTTGGTAGCGAAAAGGCCGATAGCCAACTGTTGGCGAAATTGCTTGGCAACGACTGGGAGAGTTACATCCCGACCAAGAACATCGATCGCAAAGATGTCGATGCCTTTCTCGCCCTCTACAAGGAAAAACATCAGGTTCAGTCCGACAACCCGAAGCGTGCACATCTGGTCGTCGGCGACACGCCCTGGGTGTTCCCGATTCCCATCAGACACAGTACTGACGGTTGGGCATTCGACACCAAAGCCGGCGCCGCGGAAATCCGCCTGCGCCGCATCGGACGCAACGAGCTGGCGACCATTCAATCAGTGCGCGCCTATCACGACGCGCAGATGGATTACGCCGAGGTTGATCGCAATGACGATGGGATATTCGAGTACGCGCAGAAACTCATCAGCAGCGACGGGCAGTTCGACGGTTTGTACTGGCCGCAAGAGGAGGGCGTCGAAGAAAGCCCGCTCGGACCGCTTTTTGGTGATACCGCAACGGGCGATGATTGGCACGGCTACCACTATCGCATCCTCACTGGCCAAGGCCCTTCGGCGCCGGGCGGCGCCTATGACTACAAGATCGGTAATCACATGACCCGCGGCTTTGCCGTGATCGCCTGGCCGGCGGACTATGGCGACACGGGCGTGATGAGCTTCATGATCAGCCACGACGGCGAACTGTTCGAGAAAGACCTCGGCCGCGACAGCGCCAAGCGCGCTGCCGCGATTACCCGTTTCGACCCCGACAGCAGTTGGAGCGAAGTAAAGGACGAGGAAGAGGGGCGCTGAACCGAACAGCTCAACACAGGAAAACCAGCACAACAAAAAGCCCGCGTGAGCGGGCTTGATGATGTTGCTTTACTTTGAACCTACAGCTGATCAGAAGTCCAGGTTGGACACCGCCAGGGCGTTGCTCTCGATGAACTCACGACGTGGCTCAACGGCGTCGCCCATCAGGGTGTTGAAGATCTGATCGGCAGCGATCGCGTCTTCGATGGTCACCTTGAGCATGCGGCGCACGGTTGGGTCCATGGTGGTTTCCCACAGCTGATCCGGGTTCATCTCACCCAGACCTTTGTATCGCTGGATGGTGTGGCGCTTGGTGCTTTCGGTCATCAGCCAGTCCAGTGCTTCCTTGAACTCGGTGATGGCTTTTTTGCGCTCGCCACGTTGCACGTAGGCGCCTTCGCCCAGCAGGGTGCTCAGCTGTGCGCCAAGGGCGGTGACGGTGCGGTAGTCGTTACTGCCGAAGAAGTCACGGTTGAAGGTGACGTAGCTGGCCAGGCCGTGAGAGGTGATTTCCACTTCCGGCAGCCAGACATTGCGCTCTTTGTCTTCGCGCAGGCTGGCCTTGTACAGCAGGCCGGACTTCTCGCTGGTGCGCAGACGCTCTTCGAACTTGCCCAGCCACTCCTGCATGGCAGCGTGGTCGCCCAACTGCTCCAGCGATACCGCCGGCAGGTAGACGAAGTGCTCGGTCAGCTCCTGCGGGTACAGGCGCGAGAGGCGCTTGAGGGTCTTCATCACGGTGCGGAATTCGTTGACCAGACGCTCCAGCTCGACGCCGGAAACAGGTGGTGCGGATTCGTCCAGGTGCAGGCTGGCATCTTCCAGAGCCGACTGGGTCATGTACTCTTCCATGGCGTCGTCGTCTTTGATGTACTGCTCTTGCTTGCCTTTCTTGACCTTGTACAGCGGTGGCTGGGCAATGTAGATGTAGCCACGCTCGACCAGTTCCGGCAGCTGACGGAAGAAGAAAGTCAGCAGCAGGGTACGAATGTGCGAACCGTCGACGTCAGCATCGGTCATGATGATGATGTTGTGATAGCGCAGCTTGTCGATGTTGTACTCTTCGCGGCCGATACCACAGCCCAGCGCGGTGATCAGCGTGCCCACTTCCTGGGACGAGATCATCTTGTCGAAACGTGCTTTCTCGACGTTGAGGATCTTGCCCTTGAGCGGCAGGATCGCCTGGGTCTTGCGGTTACGACCCTGCTTGGCCGAACCACCCGCGGAGTCACCCTCCACCAGGTACAGTTCGGAAAGGGCAGGGTCCTTCTCCTGGCAATCCGCCAGTTTGCCCGGCAGGCCGGCGATATCCAGCGCACCTTTGCGGCGAGTCATTTCCCGCGCTTTACGAGCAGCTTCACGAGCACGCGCGGCGTCGATCATCTTGCCGACAACGGCCTTGGCTTCGTTCGGGTTCTCCAGCAGGAAGTCGGAGAAGTACTTGCCCATCTCCTGTTCCACGGCTGTTTTCACTTCCGAGGACACCAGCTTGTCTTTGGTCTGCGAGCTGAACTTCGGATCAGGTACCTTCACCGAGATGATCGCGGTCAGACCTTCACGGGCATCGTCGCCGGTGGTCGAAACCTTGTTCTTCTTGGCCAGGCCTTCCTGCTCGATGTAGTTGTTCAGGTTACGGGTCAACGCCGAGCGGAAACCGACCAGGTGGGTACCACCGTCGCGCTGCGGAATGTTGTTGGTGAAGCACAACAGGTTCTCGTTGAAGCTGTCGTTCCACTGCAGGGCGATTTCCACGCCCACGCCGTCTTCGCGTTGAACACTGAAGTGGAAGACCTGGTTGACCGGGGTCTTGTTGGTATTCAGGTACTCGACGAACGCACGCAGACCGCCTTCGTATTTGAAATGTTCTTCTTTACCGGAGCGCTCGTCCTTCAGCAGGATGCCGACGCCGGAGTTGAGGAAGGACAGTTCGCGAATCCGCTTGGCCAGGATGTCCCAGCTGAAGTGGATATTCTTGAAAGTTTCAGCCGACGGCTTAAAGTGGATATGGGTACCGGTGGTTTCACTGTCGCCAACGATTTTCATCGGCGCTTGTGGAACACCGTGGACGTAAGTCTGTTCCCAGATCTTGCCACTGCGGCGAACGGTGAGGATCAACTGTTCGGAAAGGGCGTTAACCACCGACACACCTACACCGTGCAGACCGCCGGATACTTTGTAGGAGTTGTCATCGAACTTACCGCCGGCGTGGAGGACGGTCATGATGACCTCGGCAGCAGATACGCCTTCCTCTTTGTGCACGTCGACCGGAATGCCGCGACCGTTGTCGCGAACACTGATGGATTCGTCTGGGTGAATAATTACGGTGATGTCATCGCAGTGGCCGGCGAGTGCCTCGTCGATCGAGTTATCGACCACCTCGAACACCATGTGGTGCAGGCCGCTACCATCATCGGTGTCGCCAATGTACATACCGGGACGCTTGCGCACGGCATCTAGCCCTTTCAGCACTTTAATGCTGGAGGAGTCGTACGTTTGATTTTCGCTCATGCCTTCACTCCCGATGGTCGTGGGTCTGGGTGATACGGCCCTGTTCCACGTGGAACAAAGCAACTGGCGTTTCCGTCTGCCAGCCTTCCCTCAATAATTCTTGATCTACACAGGTGATAAACACCTGGCAGCGTAAGTCTTCCAACAAGCGACAAAGTGCGCGGCGGTGCTGGTCGTCGAGTTCCGACGGCAAGTCATCCACCAGATAAATACATTGGCCGCGACGCGCTTGGCTAACCAGATGGCCTTGAGCAATACGCAATGCACAGACCACCAGCTTCTGCTGGCCGCGAGACAAAATGTCAGCCGCGTTATGGGCGCCGAGTCTCAGGCGCAGGTCTGCACGTTGTGGGCCGGCCTGGGTGTGGCCCATGTGCTGATCACGTTGCAGGGAGGAGGCGAGCACTTCACTGAGTTCGCGATCCTTGTCCCAGCCACGGTAATAGCTCAGGGTCAGCCCTTCGAGCTCGACCAAATCGCTCAGGGTTTGCTCAAAGACTGGCTTCAAGGCCTTGATGTAGTTGCGACGGTATTCATCTATTTCCGCGCTGGCCAGGCACAGTTCCCGGTCCCAGGCCGCTTGCGAAACAGCGTCAAGTGTACCATGCCGCAACCATGAGTTCCGCTGCCGCAAAGCCTTCTGCAGGCGTTGCCAAGTGGCCATGAAGCGGGGTTCCACGTGGAACACCCCCCAATCGAGGAACTGCCGGCGTATTTTCGGCGCGCCTTCGAGCAGGCGAAAGCTGTCCGGATTGATCAGTTGCAGGGGCAGAATCTCTGCCAACTGGGCTGCACTGCGAGCATTCTGCCCATCGATGCGAATGGTGAACTCACCTTGCCGATCCCGCGAAATCCCCAGGTTGCTGGAACCGCCTTCACTTAACTCGACCTGGCCGAACACCGTACAAGCCAATTGCTCGTACTGAATCACCGGTGTCAGGCGGGTGCTGCGAAACGAACGGGCCAGGCCCAACAGATGAACGGCTTCCAGCACGCTGGTTTTACCGCTGCCGTTGGCGCCGTACAGGATATTGATGCGGGGGGAGGGAGAGAAGGTCACCGGGTGCAGGTTACGCACCGCGGTGACAGAAACGCGACTGAGGGACATCTAGAGTCTGCTGGACAAATTACAGACGCATCGGCATGACAACGTAAGCAGAGTCGTCGTTGTCAGCTTCCTGCAGCAGGGCGCTGCTGTTGGAGTCCGACAGGATCAGACGAACCTGCTCAGTGGTCATGACACCCAGGACGTCGAGCAAGTAGCTGACGTTAAAGCCGATTTCCAGCGAGCTACCGTTGTACTCGACGCTGATTTCTTCTTCCGCTTCTTCCTGCTCAGGGTTGTTGGCCTGGATCTTCAACTGGGCATTGGCCAGTTGCAGACGGATGCCGCGGTACTTCTCGTTGGACAGAATCGCGGTACGGCTGAAGGCCTCGCGCAGTGCCTGGCGGTCACCGACCACCAGCTTGTCACCGCCCTTGGGCAGCACGCGCTCGTAGTCCGGGAACTTGCCATCGACCAACTTCGAGGTGAAGGTGAACTCACCAGTAGTAGCACGAATGTGATGCTGACCCAGCACGATGCTGACCATGCCATCCGGCTCAGTAAGCAGGCGCGCCAGTTCGAGGATACCTTTGCGCGGCACGATGACCTGGTGGCGATCAGCCTGGCCGATATCGGCACGCATCGAGCACATGGCCAGACGGTGACCGTCGGTGGCGACAGCGCGCAGGGTGTCGGTGGACACTTCCAGCAGCATGCCGTTGAGGTAGTAGCGTACGTCCTGCTGGGCCATGGCGAAGCTGGTGCGCTCGATCAAGCGGCGCAGACGGCTTTGCTCCAGGTTGCAGGTCAGCGAGCCTGGGCCTTCTTCGACAGTCGGGAAGTCATTGGCCGGCAGGGTCGACAGGGTGAAGCGGCTACGGCCAGCCTTGACCACGAGCTTCTGCTCATCGAGCTTGATGTCGATCAGCACGTCGTTGGGCAGGCTTTTGCAGATATCCATCAGCTTGCGCGCAGGCACGGTGATTTCGCCTGGCTCGGCCGGCTCTTCCAGTTGCACGCGGCCAACCAGTTCCACTTCCAGGTCAGTACCGGTCAGCGACAATTGCTGACCCTGTACCACCAGCAGTACGTTGGACAGTACCGGCAAGGTCTGGCGGCGCTCGACGACGCCTGCGACCAGTTGCAGGGGTTTCAACAGGGCTTCGCGTTGAATGGTGAAATGCATGGTCTAGTCCCTTGCCTTTAATAAGCTGCGCTGACGTTCATCAAGTCGTCAGAGTCCGCAGCAGGTTCTTGTAGTCCTCGCGGATATCCGCGTCGGATTCCTTGAGTTCGTTGATCTTGCGGCACGCATGCAACACGGTGGTGTGATCGCGGCCGCCGAATACGTCGCCGATCTCCGGCAGGCTGTGGTTGGTCAGCTCTTTGGACAAGGCCATGGCGACCTGCCGCGGACGGGCTACCGAACGGGAACGACGTTTGGACAACAGATCGGAGATCTTGATCTTGTAGTACTCGGCAACGGTGCGCTGGATGTTATCCACACTCACCAGTTTGTCCTGCAGTGCCAGAAGATCCTTGAGCGATTCGCGAATCAGCTCGATGGTGATGTCGCGGCCCATGAAGTGTGAATGAGCAATCACCCGCTTCAGGGCGCCTTCGAGTTCACGCACGTTCGAGCGAATACGCTGGGCGATAAAGAAAGCCGCATCGTGGGGCAGGTCGACCTTGGCCTGGTCGGCCTTCTTCATCAGGATCGCTACCCGGGTTTCCAACTCCGGAGGCTCTACCGCAACGGTCAGGCCCCAGCCAAAGCGCGACTTCAGGCGCTCTTCCAGGCCTTCGATTTCCTTCGGATAACGGTCGCTGGTCAGAATGACTTGCTGGCCGCCTTCGAGCAGGGCGTTGAAGGTATGGAAAAACTCTTCCTGGGAACGCTCTTTACGGGCAAAGAACTGAATGTCATCGATCAGCAGCGCGTCGACCGAACGGTAGAAGCGCTTGAATTCGTTGATGGCATTGAGCTGCAGCGCCTTGACCATGTCGGCGACGAAACGCTCGGAGTGCAGGTACACCACCTTGGCATTCGGGTTCTTCTTGAGCAGGTGGTTACCCACAGCATGCATCAAGTGCGTTTTACCCAGGCCCACGCCGCCGTACAGGAACAGCGGGTTGTAGCCATGCTTGGGGTTGTCGGCAACCTGCCAGGCTGCGGCGCGGGCCAGCTGGTTGGACTTACCTTCGACGAAGTTCTCGAAGGTAAAGGTGCGGTTCAGGTAGCTGGTGTGCTTGAGCGCACCTTCGACCTGCACGGTGCGTTGTTCGGTGCGGCCACTTGGAGCTGGCGCGGCGTTGGCCTCGCCCATGGAATCGAAGCTGTCACGCGAAGGCGCTTGCTCGACTTCTGCCACCGGTGCCGGCGCTGCAACAGGTGCGGCGACCGGTTCGCTGACCACCGCGGTTTGGGCAGCCTGGGCCTGCGAGGCGGCGACGGCTGCAGCCAGCGGCGCATTGGGTGCGGCACGTGGTGCCGAACTGCGTCTGCTGCCTATTAATAAGGAAAGGGCAGGCGCAATACCGTTGCCGTGTTCACCCAGCAGTTCGAGCAGACGGCTCAGGTACTTTTCATTGACCCAGTCGAGAACGAAACGGTTAGGCGCATAGACGCGCAACTCGTCGCCTTCGGCTTCGACCTGTAGCGGACGGATCCAGGTGTTGAATTGCTGGGCAGGCAGTTCATCGCGCAGAAGCTCCACGCACTGCTGCCAAAGTTCCACTGACACGGATATCCCCTGAGTTGAAAGCCGGTGAGGCAAAAACAAGCGCCCATTGTACCCAGCGCCAGCGCAGTTATCCACATGCAGCTGCGTTGAGGATGGCGATAAATCAGCAGTTTAGTGACCAAAATGTCGTTTTGAGCTTGTGAATAAGCCCTGTGGATAACCTACCCTGAGGTCTTTGCACAACTGGGGGTCGAAATCGGTGGATAACCCGCCTGTGGATAACAGACCATTTGATCCACAGCTTTTCCGAGGCTACAGCACAGTCAGAGCACCTCTTCTCGACAGAGTTTCTTTTCTCTGTACATACGATATTTAAAGGGCTGTAGCGTGTTATCCACAGAAATCTTCCACATAAGCTTTATAAGATTCACTAAAAAGCTTTAAATAAGTCCTCTCTTTTTTTCTATGTTTAAGTGATCCGTTACTCACAACCTGTCAGCACACCCCGAGCGGTGCCTGGAACGAAGCCGATTTTCCGTCCATAAGGAAAAGCTGGTTGGAAATTGACCTACGGCCCTGCTTTCTCTAGAATCGCCGGTCTCTTAAAACGGGGGCCATTCCGGCCCGTTGTCGACGAACCAGGTAACACGCCATGAAACGTACTTTCCAACCAAGCACCATCAAGCGCGCTCGCACTCACGGTTTCCGTGCCCGTATGGCCACCAAGAACGGTCGTGCCGTTCTGTCGCGTCGCCGTGCCAAAGGCCGTAAGCGCCTGGCAGTTTGATTTTTCGGCACTGGTGGTGAGTCAGGACTTCAGTCGGGAAAAGCGTCTGCTTGTTCCCCGACACTTCAAAGCGGTCTTCGACTCCCCAACCGGCAAGGTTCCAGGGAAATGCCTGCTGATCCTTGCTCGCGAGAACGGTCTTGATCATCCCCGCCTGGGGCTTGTGATCGGGAAAAAGAGCGTCAAGCTCTCCGTTCAACGCAATCGCCTGAAACGCCTGATGCGCGATTCGTTTCGCCTGAACCAGCATTCGCTTGTTGGTTGGGATATCGTGATCGTCGCGCGCAAAGGGTTGGGCGAGATTGAAAACCCAGAATTGCACCAACATTTTGGCAAGCTCTGGAAGCGCCTTGCACGCAGTCGGCCCGCTCCAGTGGTTAACACCGACTCTGTGGGGGTAGACAGTCAAGATGCGTAAACTGGCGCTCGTTCCGATCCAGTTTTACCGCTATGCCATTAGTCCACTGATGGCCAGTCACTGTCGTTTCTACCCCAGTTGCTCCTGCTATGCGTACGAAGCCATCGAAACACATGGCCTTTTACGCGGCGGGTGGCTTACCGTTCGTCGCCTGGGGCGTTGTCATCCGTGGAATGCCGGTGGTTTTGACCCGGTTCCACCTGCCTCCTCTTCCCGTACTTCTTCGATAGCCGAGTAATCATGGATATTAAACGCACGATCCTGATCGTCGCCCTGGCAATCGTGTCCTACGTCATGGTCCTTAACTGGAACCAGGACTATGGCCAGGCTGCCCTGCCGACTCAGAATACTGCTGCCAGCAACGTTGCCCCGGCCCTGCCGGACACCGCGCAGGCCGGTAACACTGGCGCCAGCGCCGATGTACCGAGCGCCAACGCTGAATCCAGCCCAGCAGAACTTGCCCCGGTAGTGGTCAGCAAGGACCTGATTCGGGTCAAGACTGATGTCCTCGATCTGGCTATCGATCCAAACGGTGGTGATATCGCCCAGCTGACGCTGCCGAAATACCCACGCCGCCAGGATCATCCGGACATTCCGTTCCAGTTGTTCGACAACGGTGGCGAGCGTACTTACCTGGCACAGAGCGGTCTGACTGGCGCCAACGGCCCGGATGCGCGTTCGTCCGGCCGTCCGCTGTATGCCGCTGATCAGAAAAGTTTCCAACTGGCCGATGGTCAGGACCAACTGGTCGTCGACCTGAAGTTCAGCGATGCCGGCGTCAACTACATCAAGCGCTTCAGCTTCAAGCGCGGTGAGTACGACCTGACCGTCACCTACCTGATCGACAACCAGAGCGCCCAGCCTTGGACCGGTAACCTGTTCGCGCAACTCAAGCGCGACGCGAGCTCGGATCCTTCCTCGAGCACCGCAACCGGTACCGCGACTTATCTCGGTGCGGCCCTGTGGACAAGTTCGGAGCCCTACAAAAAGGTGTCGATGAAAGACATCGACAAGGGAAATCTGAAAGAAAATGTTACCGGCGGCTGGGTTGCCTGGCTGCAGCACTACTTTGTAACTGCCTGGATTCCAAACAAGTCTGACAACAACATCGTTCAGACCCGTAAAGACAGCCAGGGCAACTACATCATCGGTTTCACCGGCCCGGCACTGAACGTTGCCGCTGGTGGCAAAGGCGAAACCAGCACCATGCTGTACGCCGGTCCCAAGATCCAGGAGAAGCTCAAAGAGTTGTCCCCAGGTCTGGAACTGACCGTCGACTACGGCATCCTGTGGTTCATTGCCCAGCCAATCTTCTGGCTGCTGCAACATATCCACAGCCTGCTCGGCAACTGGGGCTGGTCGATCATCGTCCTGACCATGTTGATCAAAGGTCTGTTCTTCCCGCTGTCGGCTGCCAGCTACCGTTCGATGGCGCGCATGCGTGCCGTTGCGCCGAAACTGGCAATCCTCAAAGAGCAGCACGGCGATGACCGGCAGAAAATGTCGCAAGCCATGATGGAGCTGTACAAGAAAGAGAAGATCAACCCGCTGGGCGGCTGCCTGCCGATCCTGGTGCAGATGCCGGTCTTCCTCTCGCTGTACTGGGTTCTGCTGGAAAGCGTCGAGATGCGTCAGGCGCCGTGGATGTTCTGGATCACTGACCTGTCGATCAAGGATCCGTTCTTCATCCTGCCGATCATCATGGGCGCAACCATGTTCATCCAGCAGCAACTGAACCCGACTCCGCCGGATCCGATGCAGGCCAAGGTGATGAAGCTGATGCCAATCATCTTCACCTTCTTCTTCCTGTGGTTCCCTGCAGGTCTGGTGCTGTACTGGGTTGTGAACAACTGCCTGTCGATCGCACAGCAGTGGTACATCACCCGCAGCATCGAAAAGGCTACCAAGAAAGCCGCTGCTTGACGGGTTAGCCAGCTAACCTGTGGATAAACGCCCCCTCGTGGGGCGTTTTGCTATCTGTCGTTTTTGTCGTGAGGCCTTCGAGCATGAACACTGTGCGTGAAACCATTGCCGCCATCGCTACCGCCCAGGGACGTGGGGGTGTGGGGATCGTGCGGCTATCCGGGCCTCTGGCCAAACAAGCCGGGCTGGCCATCTGTGGAAAACCGCTAACACCGCGGCACGCCCATTACGGCCCGTTCCGCGCGGAAGATGGCCTGGTGCTGGATGAAGGCATCGCGCTGTTTTTCCCCGGGCCCAACTCTTTCACCGGTGAAGACGTGCTGGAGCTGCAGGGCCACGGCGGCCCGGTGGTGCTCGATATGCTCCTGCAGCGCTGTGTACAACTGGGTTGCCGCCTGGCGCGCCCGGGTGAATTCAGCGAGCGTGCGTTCCTCAATGACAAACTCGACCTGGCCCAGGCCGAGGCAATCGCCGACCTGATCGAAGCCAGTTCTACACAGGCGGCGCGTAATGCCTTGCGCTCGCTGCAGGGCGAATTTTCCCGTCGTGTGGATAACCTCACGGAGAAATTGATCAGCCTGCGCATCTACGTGGAAGCTGCGATCGACTTCCCCGAGGAAGAAATCGACTTTCTCGCCGACGGTCATGTGCTGAGCATGCTCGATGACGTGCGCAATAATTTATCCACAGTGCAGCGTGAAGCCGGGCAGGGCGCCTTGCTGCGTGACGGCATGACAGTGGTGATTGCCGGCCGGCCGAATGCCGGCAAGTCGAGCCTGCTTAACGTACTGGCGGGTCGCGAGGCAGCGATTGTCACCGATATCGCCGGTACCACCCGCGACATCCTGCGCGAACATATCCACATCGACGGTATGCCGCTGCACGTGGTCGACACCGCCGGGTTGCGCGACACCGACGATCATGTGGAAAAGATCGGTGTGCAGCGCGCCCTCAAGGCCATCAACGAAGCCGACCGGGTGTTGCTGGTGGTGGATTCCACAGCGCCGGAAGCCAGTGATCCGTTTGCCCTGTGGCCAGAATTCCTCGATCTGCGTCCGGATCCGGCCAAGGTCACGCTGATTCGCAACAAGGCTGACCTGAGCGGCGAAGCCATTGCCATGGAGCAGAGCGAAGATGGCCACGTCACCATTACCCTCAGTGCCAAGGACAGCGACTTGGGCCTGGAGCTGCTGCGCGAGCACCTGAAGGCCTGCATGGGTTATGAACAGACTGCCGAAAGCAGCTTCAGCGCCCGCAGGCGCCATCTGGAGGCATTGCGCCAGGCTAGCGCGCACCTGGAGCACGGTCGTGCGCAGCTGACCCTAGCCGGTGCGGGTGAGCTGCTGGCAGAGGATCTACGCCAGGCACAACAGGCCCTGGGTGAAATTACCGGGGCTTTCAGCTCCGATGACTTGCTCGGGCGAATCTTCTCCAGCTTCTGCATCGGCAAGTAAAGGTCGTTATCCACAGCCGGGTCTGCAACGGACCCGGCTGCAGCATCAAATTTTCACCCATCCTCTCTCCTGGTCAGTACAGCCACAGTGCTCGTGCTGTACTCACTCCTGCGTGTCTATCCACAATTCTCTGAAATAAGCCCTGTGGAAAACCCACCTTCAGCTCCGTTGATAACTGGCCTTCAAAGCTGGAGATAACTGCGCTTGTGGGTAACTGGCCATTTCATCCACAGGCTTAAAGCGCTTATCCAGAACGCTCATGCCCGGTAGACCACAGGGTTTTGAATCTCTGTACATAAGGTAAATAAAGGCCTGTAGAGCCTTATCCACAGAAAGGTGGCTGACTAAGAATAAACATAAAAACAAAGCTTTAATAAATTTCTCTCTTTTAATTTCTATTGCACGCCATTCATCCACAGCCTGGTTAAATTTTGTGCAAAAGGTTCCTTTAGAGGGGGGTAAGTCCCTATACTTGTGCGTTATCCCTATCTATTCCCGAAACAGGCACGAGGTGCGTGGTGGATTTCCCTTCCCGTTTTGAAGTGATCGTCATCGGCGGCGGCCATGCCGGTACCGAGGCTGCGCTTGCGTCTGCACGCATGGGTGTAAAAACCCTGCTGCTGACCCACAACGTGGAAACCCTCGGTCATATGAGTTGCAACCCGGCCATCGGTGGCATCGGCAAGAGCCACCTGGTCAAGGAAATCGATGCGCTCGGCGGTGCCATGGCACTGGCCACTGACAAGAGCGGTATCCAGTTCCGTGTGTTGAACAACCGCAAAGGCCCGGCAGTGCGCGCTACTCGCGCCCAGGCCGACCGCGCCATCTACAAATCGGTGGTGCGCGAGATTCTCGAGAACCAGCCCAACCTGTGGATATTCCAGCAGTCGTGCGACGACCTGATCGTCGAGCAGGACCAGGTACGCGGCGTGGTGACACAAATGGGTCTGCGTTTTCTCGCCGACTCCGTGGTATTGACCACCGGCACCTTCCTCGGCGGACTTATCCACATCGGTTTGCAGAATTACTCCGGTGGCCGTGCCGGCGATCCACCCTCGATTGCCTTGGCGCGCCGCCTGCGGGAACTGCCGCTGCGTGTTGGCCGGCTGAAAACCGGCACGCCGCCACGCATCGATGGTCGCTCGGTGGATTTCTCGGTCATGACCGAGCAACCGGGGGATACGCCGATTCCGGTGATGTCGTTCATGGGCTCCAAGGAACAGCACCCGCGTCAGGTCAGCTGCTGGATTACCCATACCAACGCCCGTACCCACGAGATCATTGCCTCGAACCTCGATCGTTCGCCGATGTACTCCGGCGTCATCGAAGGCATCGGCCCGCGCTATTGCCCGTCGATCGAAGACAAGATCCACCGCTTTGCCGACAAGGAAAGCCACCAGGTGTTCATCGAGCCGGAAGGCCTGAACACCCACGAGCTGTACCCGAACGGGATATCCACATCCTTGCCGTTCGATGTGCAGTTGCAGATCGTGCGTTCGATCCGCGGCATGGAAAACGCCCACATCGTGCGCCCGGGCTATGCCATCGAGTACGACTACTTCGATCCGCGTGATCTCAAGTACAGCCTGGAAACCAAGGTCATCGGCGGCCTGTTCTTTGCTGGCCAGATCAACGGCACCACCGGTTACGAAGAAGCCGGCGCCCAGGGTTTGCTTGCCGGGACCAACGCCGCGTTGCGCGCCCAAGGCCGTGAAAGCTGGTGCCCGCGTCGCGACGAGGCGTATATCGGTGTGCTGGTCGACGACCTGATCACCCTGGGTACCCAGGAGCCCTACCGTATGTTCACTTCGCGGGCCGAGTACCGGCTGATCCTGCGCGAAGACAACGCCGACCTGCGCCTGACCGAAAAAGGCCGCGAGCTGGGCCTGGTCGATGACGCGCGCTGGGCCGCATTCAGCGCCAAGCGCGAAGGCATTGCCCTGGAAGAGCAGCGCCTGAAGTCCACCTGGGTACGCCCGGACACCGCGCAAGGCCAGGCAATTGCCGAAAAATTTGGCACGCCGTTGAGCCATGAATACAACCTGCTCAACCTGCTGACCCGTCCGGAAATCGATTACGCCGGGCTGATGGAAGTCACCGGCGGCTCGGATATCGACCCGCAAGTCGCCGAACAGGTCGAGATCAAAACCAAATACGCCGGCTACATCGACCGGCAACAGGAAGAAATCGCCCGGCTGCGCGCCAGCGAAGACACCCGCCTGCCCGACGATATCGACTACAGCGGTATTTCCGGGTTGTCCAAGGAAATCCAGGGCAAGCTCGGCCAGACCCGGCCCGAGACCCTGGGCCAGGCTTCGCGTATCCCCGGCGTGACCCCGGCGGCGATTTCCCTGTTGCTGATTCATCTGAAAAAACGCGGCGCAGGCCGCGAGTTGGAGCAAAGCGCTTGAGTTCTCAGGTCACCCCTCAACACGCCGAAGAGTTGTCCACAGGCGCCCGCCAGCTCGGTGTCGAGCTGAGCGAGGCCCAGCACGCACAACTACTGGCCTACCTGGCCTTGCTGATCAAGTGGAACAAGGCCTACAACCTGACCGCCGTGCGCAATCCGGACGAAATGGTGTCCCGCCATCTGCTCGACAGCCTCAGCGTCATGCCGTTTATCCACAGCGAGCGCTGGCTGGATGTCGGCAGCGGCGGTGGCATGCCGGGCATTCCATTGGCTATCCTGCATCCGCACAAGCAAGTCACGGTGCTCGACAGCAACGGCAAGAAAACCCGCTTCCTGACCCAGGTAAAGCTGGAGCTCAAACTGGATAACCTCACAGTTATCCACAAGCGGGTCGAGGAGTTCCAACCGGAGCTGCCTTTCACCGGAATTGTTTCCCGTGCTTTCAGCAGCATGGAGAACTTCACCAACTGGACGCGCCACCTCGGCGACGCCCAGACGCAGTGGCTGGCAATGAAAGGGCTGCATCCTGCCGATGAGCTGGTAGCATTGCCGGCAGATTTCAGAGTGGATAGCGAGCAGGCCTTGACCGTTCCGGGTTGCCAAGGCCAACGCCATCTGCTGATACTGCGCCGCACGGCATGATTGGGAACACAAGCAAGAATGGCTAAGGTATTCGCTATCGCGAACCAGAAAGGTGGTGTGGGCAAAACCACCACCTGTATCAATCTCGCAGCATCGCTGGTGGCAACCAAGCGCCGCGTGCTGCTGATCGATCTCGATCCACAGGGCAACGCCACCATGGGTAGCGGTGTGGATAAACACGTCCTGGAACATTCGGTCTATGACCTGTTGATCGGCGAATGCGACCTGGCCCAGGCCATGCACTTCTCCGAGCACGGCGGCTATCAACTGCTGCCGGCCAACCGCGACCTGACCGCTGCCGAAGTGGTTCTGCTGGAAATGCAGATGAAGGAGAGCCGCCTGCGCACCGCGCTGGCGCCGATCCGCGAGAATTACGACTACATCCTGATCGACTGCCCGCCGTCGCTGTCGATGCTGACCCTCAACGCCCTGGTCGCCGCCGATGGCGTGATCATTCCGATGCAATGTGAATACTTTGCCCTGGAAGGCTTGAGCGACCTTGTGGATAACATCAAGCGGATCGGCGAGCGTCTGAACCCGCAGCTCAAGGTCGAAGGCCTGCTGCGGACCATGTACGACCCGCGCCTGAGCCTGATCAACGATGTGTCCGCGCAGCTCAAGGAACACTTCGGCGACCAGCTGTACGACACCGTGATTCCACGCAACATCCGCCTGGCCGAGGCTCCGAGCTTCGGCATGCCGGCCCTGGCATACGACAAGCAATCGCGTGGCGCCCTCGCGTACCTGGCCCTGGCCGGGGAACTGGTTCGTCGTCAACGTCGTCAAACCCGCACTGCACAGACAACTTAAGGAATCCGCATGGCCGTTAAGAAACGGGGTCTCGGACGTGGGTTGGATGCACTGCTCAGTGGTCCGACCGTCAGCGCGCTCGAAGAGCAGGCTGTCCAGGTCGACCAAAAGGAACTGCAACACCTGCCGCTCGACCTGATCCAGCGCGGCAAGTACCAGCCGCGCCGGGATATGGACCCGCAGGCACTGGAAGAACTCGCCCACTCGATCAAGAGCCAGGGCGTGATGCAGCCGATCGTGGTGCGCCCGATCGCCGACAACAAATTCGAGATCATCGCCGGTGAACGCCGCTGGCGCGCGAGCCAGCAGGCCGGCATGGACACCATCCCGGCCATGGTCCGCGATGTGCCCGATGAAGCGGCCATCGCCATGGCCCTGATCGAGAACATCCAGCGCGAAGACCTCAACCCGGTGGAAGAGGCCATTGCCCTGCAGCGCCTGCAGCAGGAGTTCCAGTTGACCCAGCAACAGGTCGCCGATGCCGTGGGCAAGTCGCGGGTCACCGTGGCCAACTTGCTGCGCCTGATTTCGTTGCCGGAAGTGATCAAGACCATGCTGTCCCACGGCGACCTGGAGATGGGTCACGCCCGGGCATTGCTCGGATTGCCGGATGAACAGCAGGTCGACGGGGCGCGTCACGTTGTCGCACGCGGCCTGACCGTACGCCAGACCGAAGCACTGGTTCGCCAGTGGCTCAACGGCAAGCCTGAGGCTGCAGAACCTGCCAAGCCGGACCCGGACATCACCCGCCTCGAACAGCGTCTGGCAGAGCGTCTGGGCTCGGCCGTACAGATTCGTCACGGCAACAAGGGCAAGGGCCAGTTAGTTATCCGTTACAACTCACTAGATGAGTTGCAAGGTGTGCTTGCTCACATCCGCTGAAACAATTCCTTTTGTAGCGCGCAGTCGGAAATCACTACCCGGCAGTTGAATAGGGGTTAAACCGCCCCTATACTCTGCGCGCATTTTGTCGGCACAAATTATGCCAAGTCATAGCTGACTGGTTGGTCGACTTTCGAGGAGCAGTTGTGATGGAAACCCGCACGCCAAACCGCTTGCCTTTCCATCGCTGGGCGGTTTTTCCGGTACTGTTGGCTCAATGTGTCGTGTTTCTGCTGGCAACTTTGGCGTTGTGGCAGTGGCACGGGGCGGTCAGTGGATATTCGGCACTCTGCGGAGGGCTGATTGCCTGGCTGCCGAATGTGTATTTCGCCTGGAAGGCTTTTCGGTTTACCGGAGCCAGGGCAGCGCAGGCCATCGTCAAGTCGTTCTACGCTGGCGAGGCAGGCAAATTGATTTTGACGGCAGTGCTTTTTGCACTGACGTTTGCAGGAGTGAAGCCATTGGCGCCGTTAGCAGTCTTCGGTGTCTTTCTGCTGACCCAGTTGGTCAGCTGGTTCGCGCCCCTGCTGATGAATATAAGACTTTCGAGACCTTAGGGCGTTTGAGGCAACCATGGCAGCAGAAACCGCTTCGGGCTATATCCAGCACCACTTGCAGAACCTGACCTTCGGTCAACTACCAGACGGCGGTTGGGGCTTTGCCCATTCCGCAGCAGAAGCCAAGGCAATGGGCTTCTGGGCTTTCCACCTGGACACCCTGGGTTGGTCGGTCGCACTGGGTCTGCTGTTCGTATTCCTGTTCCGCATGGCAGCCAAGAAGGCGACTTCCGGCCAGCCTGGCGGCCTGCAGAACTTCGTAGAAGTGCTGGTTGAGTTCGTCGACGGCAGCGTCAAGGACAGCTTCCACGGCCGCAGCCCGGTGATCGCCCCACTGGCGCTGACCATTTTCGTCTGGGTCTTCCTGATGAACGCCGTCGACCTGATCCCGGTCGACTGGATTCCACAGCTGGCCATCCTGATCTCCGGTGATCCGCACATTCCGTTCCGTGCCGTTTCGACCACCGACCCGAACGCGACCCTGGCCATGGCCTTCAGCGTCTTCGCCCTGATCATTTTCTACAGCATCAAGGTCAAGGGCATCGGCGGCTTCCTCGGCGAACTGACCCTGCACCCGTTTGGCAGCAAGAACATCTTCGTTCAGATCCTGCTGATTCCGGTCAACTTCCTGCTCGAATTCGTCACCCTGATTGCCAAGCCAATCTCGCTGGCCCTGCGTCTGTTCGGCAACATGTATGCCGGCGAGCTGGTGTTCATCCTGATTGCCGTGATGTTCGGCAGCGGCCTGCTCTGGCTCAGCGGCCTGGGCGTGGTGCTGCAGTGGGCGTGGGCTGTGTTCCACATCCTGATCATCACCCTGCAAGCGTTCATCTTCATGATGCTTACCATCGTCTACCTGTCGATGGCTCACGAAGATAACCATTAAGACCGCCTGGCGTGTCTGATGACCCTTGCGCCAGTCCGGGGGAGGGTCGAAAAAGTCCGCAAGGGCAGCTGTACCAAACGATTTTGTTTTACCGCTTCAAACTAAAAAACCTAACCAATACGACGTAAAAGTCGGGAGGAAAGATGGAAACTGTAGTTGGTCTTACCGCTATCGCTGTTGCTCTGCTGATCGGCCTGGGTGCTCTGGGTACCGCCATTGGTTTCGGCCTGCTGGGCGGCAAGTTCCTGGAAGGCGCTGCTCGTCAGCCAGAGATGGTTCCAATGCTGCAAGTTAAAATGTTCATCGTTGCCGGTCTGCTCGACGCCGTAACCATGATCGGTGTTGGTATCGCTCTGTTCTTCACCTTCGCTAATCCCTTCGTTGGTCAAATCGCCGGCTAATCACTCGAATTCTCGAGTGGTTTGGTGTGATGGACAAAGAACGAGCGAGGTGTTGGCGTGAACATTAATGCAACCCTGATTGGTCAGTCCGTTGCGTTCTTCATTTTTGTGCTGTTCTGCATGAAGTTCGTGTGGCCTCCGGTCATCGCGGCATTGCAAGAACGTCAGAAGAAGATCGCGGATGGACTGGACGCTGCCAACCGAGCAGCTCGCGACCTGGAGTTGGCCCAAGACAAAGCGGGTCAGCAACTGCGCGAAGCGAAAGCTCAGGCAGCCGAAATCATTGAGCAAGCCAAGAAGCGCGGTGCTCAGATCGTCGAGGAAGCCCGTGATCAGGCCCGCGTCGAAGCTGACCGTGTGAAGGCTCAGGCTCAGGCCGAGATCGAACAGGAAATTAACGGTGTCAAAGACGCCCTGCGTGCCCAAGTGGGTCTGCTGGCTGTCGGCGGTGCTGAAAAGATCCTTGGCGCCACAATCGATCAAAACGCGCATGCGGAGCTGGTTAATAAACTGGCCGCTGAAATTTAAGCGAGGGCGATCATGGCAGAACTGACCACGTTGGCCCGACCTTACGCTAAGGCGGCCTTTGAGCACGCCCAGGCCCATCAGCAACTGGCCAATTGGTCAGCCATGCTCGGCCTGGCTGCTGCAGTGTCGGAAGACGACACGATGCAGCGCCTGCTCAAGGCCCCGCGACTGACGAGCGCAGAAAAGGCCGCCACGTTTATTGACGTGTGCGGTGACAAGTTCGATGCACAGGCACAGAATTTCATTCATGTTGCCGCGGAAAACGACCGTCTCCTGCTGTTGCCGGAGATTTCGGCTTTGTTCGACCTGTACAAGGCTGAACAAGAGAAATCCGTGGACGTGGAAGTCACTAGTGCTTTTGCGTTGGACCAAGAACAGCAAGACAAACTCGCCAAGGTTCTCAGTGCACGGCTCAGCCGGGAAGTGCGCCTGCATGCGACGGAGGACGCCTCCCTTATCGGTGGTGTCGTGATCCGCGCCGGCGACCTGGTAATCGATGGCTCGGTTCGCGGCAAAATCGCGAAACTGGCCGAAGCATTGAAATCTTGAGTTTGAAGGGGCAGCAGAGCAATGCAGCAACTCAATCCTTCCGAAATTAGTGAAATCATCAAGGGTCGCATCGAGAAACTCGACGTGACCTCCCAAGCCCGCAACGAGGGTACCGTCGTCAGCGTTTCTGACGGTATCGTGCGGATTCACGGTCTGGCCGACGTCATGTACGGCGAAATGATCGAGTTTCCAGGTGGCGTGTTCGGTATGGCCCTCAACCTGGAGCAAGACTCCGTTGGTGCGGTAATCCTGGGCGCCTACGACACCCTCGCTGAAGGCATGAGCGCCAAGTGCACCGGCCGCATCCTCGAAGTTCCAGTTGGTAAGGAACTGCTGGGTCGCGTTGTTGACGCACTGGGCAACCCAATCGACGGCAAAGGCCCACTGGGCAACACCGAGACCGACGCGGTCGAGAAAGTTGCTCCGGGCGTGATCTGGCGTAAGTCGGTAGACCAGCCTGTACAGACTGGCTACAAATCTGTCGACGCCATGATCCCGGTCGGCCGTGGCCAGCGCGAGCTGATCATCGGTGACCGTCAGATCGGTAAGACCGCCATGGCGATCGACGCCATCATCAACCAGAAAGACTCCGGTATTTTCTGTGTTTATGTTGCTGTCGGCCAGAAGCGTTCCACCGTTGCCAACATCGTTCGCAAGCTGGAAGAAAACGGCGCCCTGGCCAACACCATCGTGGTGGTTGCCAGTGCTTCGGAATCCGCCGCACTGCAATTCCTGGCGCCATACGCCGGTTGCACCATGGGCGAGTTCTTCCGTGACCGCGGTGAAGACGCGCTGATCGTATACGATGACCTGTCCAAGCAGGCCGTTGCCTACCGTCAGATCTCCCTGCTGCTGCGCCGTCCACCAGGACGTGAAGCGTACCCAGGTGACGTGTTCTATCTCCACTCCCGTCTGCTGGAGCGTGCATCGCGCGTTTCCGAAGAGTACGTCGAGAAGTTCACCAACGGTGCTGTAACTGGCAAGACCGGTTCCCTGACCGCACTGCCGATCATCGAAACCCAGGCTGGCGACGTTTCCGCGTTCGTTCCGACCAACGTGATTTCCATCACCGACGGTCAGATCTTCCTGGAATCGGCCATGTTCATCTCGGGCATCCGCCCTGCAGTGACCGCCGGTGTTTCGGTATCCCGTGTGGGTTGTGCCGCTCAGACCAAGATCATCAAGAAGCTCTCCGGTGGTATCCGTACCGCTCTGGCTCAGTACCGTGAACTGGCGGCATTCGCCCAGTTCGCTTCTGACCTGGACGAAGCCACCCGTAAGCAACTCGAACACGGTCAACGTGTTACCGAGCTGATGAAGCAGAAGCAATACGCTCCAATGTCCATCGCGGACATGGCGCTGTCGCTGTATGCCGCTGAGCGTGGGTTCCTGACCGACGTTGAAATCGCCAAGATCGGTAGCTTCGAACAAGCACTGATCGCTTACTTCAACCGTGATCACGCCGAACTGATGGCGAAGATCAACGTGAAGGGTGACTTCAACGACGAAATCGACGCTGGCATCAAAGCCGGTATCGAGAAGTTCAAGGCCACCCAAACCTGGTAAGCCGCAGCGGGGGCTTTGCGGCCCCCGCTTGCTAACCTGATAGGTGTTACATGGCAGGCGCAAAAGAGATTCGCAGTAAGATTGCGAGCATCAAAAGCACGCAAAAAATTACCAGCGCCATGGAAAAAGTGGCGGTCAGTAAAATGCGCAAGGCACAAATGCGCATGGCTGCTAGCCGTCCTTACGCGGAGCGTATCCGCCAGGTTATCGGTCATCTGGCCAACGCCAACCCGGAATACCGCCACCCCTTCATGATCGAACGCGAAGTAAAGCGCGTCGGTTATGTCGTCGTGAGCAGTGACCGTGGTCTGTGCGGTGGCTTGAACACCAACCTGTTCAAGGCCCTGGTCAAGGACATGGCGGTCAACCGCGAGCAAGGTATCGAGATCGATCTTTGCGTGGTTGGCAGCAAGGGTGCGGCGTTTTTCCGCAGCTTCGGCGGTAACGTCGTTGCAGCGATCAGCCACCTGGGCGAAGAGCCGTCGATCAATGATCTGATCGGCAGCGTCAAGGTCATGCTGGACGCTTACCTGGATGGTCGTATCGATCGTCTGTCCGTGGTATCGAACAAGTTCGTCAATACCATGACGCAAACCCCAACGGTCGAGCAGTTGATTCCGTTGGTTGCAACCCCGGATCAAGAACTCAAGCACCACTGGGACTACCTCTACGAACCTGACGCCAAAGAGCTGCTGGACGGCCTGATGGTGCGTTACGTGGAGTCGCAGGTCTACCAGGCGGTGGTCGAGAACAACGCAGCTGAACAAGCTGCCCGGATGATCGCGATGAAGAACGCCACCGACAACGCCGGTGACCTGATCAGCGAATTGCAGCTGATCTACAACAAGGCGCGTCAGGCTGCGATCACCCAAGAGATCTCGGAAATCGTCGGCGGCGCTGCCGCGGTTTAACGGTTCAAATATTCAGAGGATCCAGCTATGAGTAGCGGACGTATCGTTCAAATCATCGGCGCCGTCATCGACGTGGAATTCCCACGTGACGCCGTGCCGAGTGTTTACAACGCGCTGAAAGTAGTAGGCGCGGAAACCACCCTGGAAGTTCAGCAGCAGCTGGGCGACGGCGTGGTTCGTACCATTGCGATGGGCTCGACCGAAGGCTTGAAGCGCGGTCTGGACGTTACAGACACCGGCGCAGCCATCTCCGTACCAGTCGGTAAAGCGACCCTGGGCCGGATCATGGACGTACTGGGTAACCCGATCGACGAAGCTGGCCCGATTGGTGAAGAAGAGCGCTGGGGTATCCACCGCGACGCTCCTTCGTTCGCTGACCAGGCAGGCGGCAACGACCTGCTGGAAACCGGCATCAAGGTTATCGACCTGGTTTGCCCGTTCGCCAAGGGTGGTAAAGTCGGTCTGTTCGGTGGTGCCGGTGTAGGCAAAACCGTAAACATGATGGAACTGATCCGTAACATCGCCATCGAGCACAGCGGTTATTCCGTGTTCGCCGGTGTGGGTGAGCGTACTCGTGAGGGTAACGACTTCTACCACGAGATGAAGGACTCCAACGTTCTCGACAAGGTAGCGCTGGTCTACGGTCAGATGAACGAGCCACCAGGAAACCGTCTGCGCGTAGCGCTGACCGGCCTGACCATGGCTGAGAAGTTCCGTGACGAAGGTAACGACGTTCTGCTGTTCGTCGACAACATCTATCGTTACACCCTGGCCGGTACCGAAGTATCCGCACTGTTGGGCCGTATGCCTTCGGCAGTAGGTTACCAGCCGACCCTGGCTGAAGAGATGGGCGTTCTGCAAGAGCGTATCACTTCGACCAAGGAAGGTTCGATCACCTCGATCCAGGCCGTATACGTACCTGCGGACGACCTGACCGACCCGTCGCCAGCGACCACCTTCGCCCACTTGGACGCTACCGTCGTACTGTCCCGTGACATCGCCTCCCTGGGTATCTACCCAGCGGTCGATCCACTGGACTCGACTTCGCGCCAGCTGGACCCGAACGTGATCGGCAACGAGCACTACGACACCGCTCGTGGCGTTCAGTATGTTCTGCAGCGCTACAAAGAGCTGAAGGACATCATCGCCATCCTCGGTATGGACGAACTGTCCGAAGCCGACAAGCAGCTGGTATCGCGCGCTCGTAAGATCCAGCGCTTCCTGTCCCAGCCGTTCTTCGTGGCCGAAGTCTTCACCGGTTCTCCAGGCAAATACGTTTCCCTGAAAGACACCATTGCAGGCTTCAGCGGCATCCTCAAAGGTGACTACGACCACCTGCCAGAACAAGCGTTCTACATGGTCGGCAGCATCGAAGAAGCCGTCGAGAAAGCCAAGAAACTGTAATCCCGGCGCCCCGCAAGGGGCGCTAATCAGGTTGAGGCAAGCAGATGGCTATGACAGTCCATTGCGATATCGTCAGCGCGGAAGGGGAAATTTTCTCCGGTCTGGTCGAGATGGTGATTGCGCACGGCAACCTGGGTGATCTTGGTATCGCTCCAGGCCACGCCCCGCTGATCACTAATCTGAAGCCAGGTCCGATCACGCTGACCAAGCAGGGTGGCGCCCAAGAGGTGTTCTACATCTCTGGTGGTTTCCTCGAGGTTCAGCCGAACATGGTCAAGGTGCTTGCCGATACCGTGCAACGTGCCAGCGACCTGGATGAAGCTCAGGCTCAGGAAGCCCTCAAGGCTGCCGAGAACGCCCTGAACGAAAAAGGCGCGGAGTTCGATTACGGCGCCGCTGCCGCACGTCTGGCCGAGGCCGCAGCCCAGCTGCGTACCGTCCAGCAAATTCGCAAAATGAAGTAACCGGCACTCGCCGATCACTTTCTGTTGCGATTGAGTTAAAGGGTAGCCTCGGCTACCCTTTTTCTTTTTCCGAATTTCTTCTTCTGGTCACAGCGCTGACCTTCCAGGATTGGTAGCCAGTCAATGTCTCTCGATATCGTAATTCTCGCCGCCGGCCAAGGTACCCGCATGCGCTCGGCGCTGCCCAAGGTACTGCATCCGGTCGCCGGCGACTCCATGCTCGGCCATGTTATCCACAGCGCCCGCCAGTTGCAGCCGCAGGGCATTCATGTGGTGATCGGGCACGGTGCGGAGCTGGTACGTGAGCGCCTGGCCGCCGATGACCTTAATTTTGTCCTCCAGGACAAGCAACTGGGTACCGGCCACGCCGTCGCCCAGGCACTGCCGGCGTTGAGCGCCGAAACCGTACTGATCCTTTACGGTGACGTTCCGCTGATCGAAGTCGATACCCTCAAGCGCCTGCTTGCCAAGGTCACCCCACAGCAGCTCGGCCTGCTGACTGTGACCCTGGATGACCCGACCGGTTATGGCCGTATTGTCCGTGATGCGCAGGGCCAGGTGGCAGCGATCGTCGAGCACAAAGATGCCAGCGACGCACAGAAAGC
The DNA here is from genome assembly GCF_044743505.1 of Pseudomonas sp. NPDC087612. Taxonomy (NCBI): domain Bacteria; kingdom Pseudomonadati; phylum Pseudomonadota; class Gammaproteobacteria; order Pseudomonadales; family Pseudomonadaceae; genus Pseudomonas; species Pseudomonas sp. NPDC087612. The sequence continues at coordinate 314,242 of NZ_JBIUWO010000007.1, read as the reverse complement.
CATCAAGGAAGGCAACACCGGTATTCTCGCCGTCCCGGGCGCGCGCCTGGCTGACTGGCTGGGCCGTCTGTCGAACAACAACGCCCAGGGCGAGTACTACCTCACTGACGTCATCGCCATGGCTGTAGCCGATGGCCTGGTGGTCGCGACCGAGCAGCCGCTGGACCCGATGGAAGTGCAGGGCGCCAATGACCGTCGTCAGCTTGCCGAGCTGGAGCGTCACTACCAGTTGCGCGCAGGCCGCAGTCTGATGGCCCAGGGTGTGACCCTGCGTGACCCGGCGCGCTTCGATGTGCGCGGTGAGGTGACCGTTGGTCGCGATGTGCTCATCGATATCAACGTGATCCTTGAAGGCCGCGTGGTGATCGAAGACGACGTGGTCATCGGCCCGAACTGCGTGATCAAGAACAGCACCCTGCGCAAAGGCGTGGTGGTCAAAGCCAACAGCCACCTGGAAGGCGCAATCATGGGTGAGGGCAGCGATGCCGGCCCGTTTGCCCGCCTGCGCCCTGGCAGCGTGCTCGACGCTCGCGCCCATGTGGGTAACTTTGTTGAACTGAAGAACGCCCACCTCGGTGAAGGCGCCAAGGCCGGTCACCTGACTTATCTGGGCGATGCCGAGGTCGGCGCACGCACCAACATCGGTGCCGGTACCATCACCTGCAACTACGATGGCGCCAACAAGTTCAAGACAGTACTTGGCGCAGACGTGTTCATCGGTTCGAACAACTCATTGGTCGCGCCTGTGGATATCCTCGACGGCGCTACCACTGCCGCCGGTTCGACCATTACTCAGAACGTCGAGGCGGCGCAGCTGGCAGTCGGTCGTGCGCGTCAGCGCAACATTGATGGCTGGAAGCGGCCGGAGAAGCTCAAAAAGAGCTGAGTTACTCACAGCTAATAGAAAGGGCCGACTGCATTGTGCATAAGTCGGCCTTTTTCGTTCTGTGGATAAAATTTTGCTGCTATGCAAGTTATTCACAGGAAAATTTTTTCTCCGCTGTTCTTGACACATCAGCCACTATAGGTTTTGATTGGCATCATTATCTTTCGAATCGAAACTTAAGCGCGCCATGTCGAAACGTAACACCCCCCAACGACGTCATAACATCCTGGCTTTGCTCAATGAGCAGGGCGAGGTGAGCGTCGACGCCTTGGCCAAGCGTTTCGAAACCTCCGAAGTGACCATTCGCAAGGACCTCGCAGCCCTCGAAGCCAATGGCCTGCTGTTGCGCCGCTACGGTGGGGCAGTGACCCTGCCGCAGGAACTGTTTACCGAACAGGGCCAGCCGGTTTCGCTTTATAAACAAGCGATCGCCAAGGCTGCCGTAGGCCGTATCCGCGAACATGCCCGCATCATCATCGACAGCGGCAGCACCACCGCCGCGATGATCCCGCAGCTGGGTCATCAACCGGGCCTGGTGGTCATGACCAACTCGTTGAATGTGGCCCGCGCCCTTAGCGAGCTGGAGCATGAGCCGGTACTGTTGATGACCGGCGGTACCTGGGACCCGCATTCCGAATCGTTCCAGGGCCAGGTGGCCGAGCAGGTACTACGCTCATACGACTTCGACCAACTGTTCATTGGCGCCGACGGCATTGACCTGGCGCGCGGCACCACCACGTTCAACGAACTGCTGGGCCTGAGCCGGGTGATGGCTGAAGTCGCCCGGGAAGTGATCGTCATGGTCGAGTCCGACAAGGTCGGGCGCAAGATTCCCAACCTTGAGCTGCCCTGGAGCAGCGTCAACACCCTGATTACCGATGAGCGCCTGCCCCATGAGGCACGCGTACAGATTGAAGCCCGCGGCATCAACGTGATTTGCGCCGCTATCACCTAGGAGCATGAATAATGTGTGGAATCGTTGGTGCCGTCGCCGAACGTAACATCACAACCATTCTGATCGAAGGCCTCAAGCGCCTCGAGTACCGCGGCTATGACAGCGCAGGTCTGGCCGTCTTCACCCAGCAGGGCAACCTTGAGCGCCGTCGCCGTATCGGCAAGGTCAGCGAGCTGGAAGCCGCCGTTGCCGCCGAACCGCTGGCTGGCAACCTGGGTATCGCCCACACCCGTTGGGCGACTCACGGCGCGCCAACCGAACACAATGCCCACCCGCATTTCTCTGGTCATGAACTGGCAGTGGTGCACAACGGCATCATCGAGAACCACGAAGAGTTGCGCGAACAGCTCAAGGGCCTGGGTTACGTCTTCAGCTCCGAGACCGACACCGAGGTGATCGTTCACTTGCTGGCGCACACCCTCAAAACCTTGCCGGACCTGGCCGATGCCGTCAAGGCTACAGTCAAGCAACTGCATGGCGCCTACGGCCTGGCCGTGATCAGCGCCAAGCAGCCAGACCGCTTGTTGGCCGCCCGCAGCGGTAGCCCGTTGGTGATCGGCCTGGGCCATGGCGAGAATTTCCTGGCTTCCGACCAGTTGGCCCTGCGCCAGGTTACCGACCGCTTCATGTACCTGGAAGAGGGCGACATCGCCGAAATTCGCCGCGACCAGGTCACCATCTGGGACGTCGCCGGCACTGCAGTGCAGCGCGAGACCGTGCAGTACCACGAAGGTGCCGAAGCTGCCGACAAGGGCGCCTACCGTCACTTCATGCTCAAGGAAATCCACGAGCAACCAACCGTGGTGCAACGCACCCTGGAAGGCCGCCTGGGCAAGGACCACGTCATGGTCCAGGCCTTCGGCCCGCAAGCTGCTGAACTGTTTGCCAAGGTGCGCAATGTACAGATCGTTGCCTGCGGCACCAGCTACCATGCCGGCATGGTTGCCCGTTACTGGCTGGAAAGCCTGGCCGGTATTCCTTGCCAGGTCGAAGTCGCCAGCGAGTTCCGCTACCGCAAGGTGGTGGTGCAGCCTGACACCCTGTTCGTCTCGATCTCGCAGTCGGGTGAAACCGCCGACACCCTGGCCGCCCTGCGCAACGCCAAGGAACTGGGCTTCCTCGGCAGCCTGGCGATCTGCAACGTCGGCATCAGCTCGCTGGTGCGCGAGTCGGACCTGACCCTGCTGACCCAGGCTGGTCCGGAAATCGGCGTGGCCTCGACCAAGGCCTTCACCACCCAGCTGGTTTCGCTGATGCTGCTGACCCTGTCTCTGGGCCAGGTGCGCGGCACCCTGGCTGCAGGCGTCGAAGCGGAGCTGGTGGAAGAGCTGCGTCGCCTGCCAACTCGCCTGGGCGAAGCCCTGGCCATGGATGCGATCGTCGAGAAGACCGCCGAGCTGTTCGCCGACAAGCACCACACCCTGTTCCTGGGCCGCGGCGCGCAGTTCCCGGTGGCCATGGAGGGTGCGCTGAAGCTCAAAGAGATCTCCTACATCCACGCCGAAGCCTACCCGGCCGGTGAGCTCAAGCATGGCCCGCTGGCGCTGGTCGACAGCGACATGCCAGTAGTCACCGTGGCGCCGAACAATGAGCTGCTGGAAAAGCTCAAGTCAAACCTGCAGGAAGTCCGCGCCCGTGGCGGTGAGCTGATCGTCTTCGCCGACGAACAGGCTGGCATGAGCAATGGCGAAGGCACCCACGTGATCGCAGTGCCGCACATCATCGACGCTCTGGCGCCGATCCTCTACACCATTCCGCTGCAGTTGCTGTCTTACTACGTCGCTGTGCTCAAGGGCACCGACGTCGACCAGCCGCGTAACCTGGCGAAATCGGTAACTGTCGAGTAACGAGCGCTGTGCCTGGTCCCTTTTCCTGCCAGTGATGGGAGAAGGGGCCTGGTTTCTGATTCTCAGGCAGCGGCTGATTCCGGACGCTGCCTGTTGATCAGCAGTGCTGAAATCGACTCGCTTGTTCGTAGCCAATCGTTCGGGTTTTTGTGCTACGTGAGCGATTCGGCGTGCCAGAAAAATACTCGACCTCGCGTCAGACACACTTTTTTTCGCATCTTCTTCCCCGCCTACGCTTGTGCGAAAAGGACTACTTCACTGTGAGTGGAGCGGTAGCCAATGCCCATTTCCATGGAGCATCTTGAAGGCAGCACGTTAGCTAATTGTTTGGAAACGTCGGCGATATTTAAAGTGTAACTCGCTTAGAAAGATTTATTTACAAATTTCGACTTTTCCGCGAAATACTTCCTGCTAGTTTTGTGACGCCTGCTGTTACAGGCCAACTCAAAATCGTAAACAAGGAATGTATTATGAACTCTGCAATTGACCTGTTTCAAACTGAAGTGACTGGCGTTACCACCAAGGGTGTTTGCTTGTGGTAAGAGCGTGATAAAAGAGGGGGAAAGAAATTTCCCCCTCTTTTTAATTGTACTTACTCGGCCTCTCAGGGACAGGAGCAACGACCTTCATGGACGACTTTGGCTATCATACTATTTGGGATATTACCGGTGCTGATGCGCGCTTGTTGAAGGACGCGCCGGCGTTGCATAACTTTTTCCTCGGTACCTTGCAACGTTCGCGTTTCACGGTGTTGGACCATTTGACGCACAAGTTCAGTGCCGGAGGTGAAGGCGTTACCGGTTTGTACTTGTTGTCTGAGTCGCACCTGTCCTACCACACCTACCCGGAAACTCATTACATCAGCATCGACGTTTATACCTGCGGTTCCAACAATGTCTCAATCAATGAAGGCATTCAGGGTTTCTTCGGCAACGAAGTGCAGGTAACGACGCGCACGTTGCTGCGCGGCAGTCATGTGCTTGTAGAAGAAGGGGTGGTGAATGAAACTTGTCAATAACGGAATGGTCAAGTTCGATTACCAGTTCCCCTTGTACAATTTCTTTTTTCCTTCGCAATCACTGGACGTGTTTCGCCCCAGTGAAACACAACTGACAACGCTGCTGAACCATGCCAACAGCCAATCAACCTCACGGGCGTTGTACTTTCATATTCCGTTCTGTGAAGCGATCTGTTCGTTCTGCCCGTTCACCCGCGGCTTGTACAAAAACGAAGAGGATATTAACCGTTACACCAAGGCGCTGATCAAGGAAATTGAGTACAAATCGCGCTTGGTCGACTTCAAGGCAGTACCGGTCAGGGCCATTTTCTTTGGAGGGGGAACGCCGTCGCTATTGTCGCCGCAGAATATCTATGACATCGGTGAGGCATTACACCACTACTTCGATATGTCGACGGTGGAAGAGTTCTCCTTCGAGTTCAATATCACCAGTGTCACCCGAGAACGCACCCTTGCACTCGCGGACATTGGCGTGACCCATGCCCGCTTCGGTTTACAGACCATCGACCCGACCTGGCGCAAGCTGTTTAACCTGAATGAGGACATCCGCGAAATCGAACGCGCCGCCGCGTTGCTGGTGCCGACCTTCGGGCACGTGTTGTGCGACATCATGTATGGGATGAACGGCAGTAACGAAAACCAGACCCTGTGTGACATCGACAAAGCGGTCGAACTGGGCCTGAGCAACATCGACATTTACCCGATCAACAATGTCGCCACCTCGGTAAAGCTGCACAAGCAAATCAGGGAGCGTACGGCGCAAGTGTTCCCGGCCATGCGCAAGCTGAACATGAAGCTGATGATTGACGAGCATATGCGCCACAAGGGTTTTGTCCCGTATAACGGCCATGGCTACGTGCGCCAGGCGAGCGCAGCGTCGCCTCTGATCACCCGCGACTACTCGTTCATTTACCACGAGCACGTCTATGGCTATACAAACCATGACCTGCTGGGCTTCGGCGTCGGCGCCATCTCGTCGGTGGCTGAAAATGTGATTACCAACACCTCATTGCGTGAGCAATACATCGCCAAGATGACCGCAGGTGACTATGTCTGCCAGGTCAGCCAGCATGCTCCGGTGCTTGATCTGGTCAAGCCACTGGTACTGCGCCTGCCGTATCACGGCGAAATCGAAAAATCCAAAGTGGCGATGAGCCAGATGCCGCAAGGGCTACTGGACAGGGTTCAGGAACTGGTCAAGGCCGACCTGATAGTTGAAACGGATGCGACCTTCGAACTGACCAGGCTGGGTTGGTTATGGTACAGCAACATTATGTTTTACTTAATTCCTGAAAGTGAACAAAACATCTTGAAAAAGATAGTCTTCGAGAAGCTTAATGCCAACGGACGCGACATTACTCGGGACGAGTTAATCTACTCCGCAGGCTAGAACCACCCAGCAGGCAATGGATATGCAGGCACTAGCGTTAAACCACGGTACACAACGGCTGTCAGCCGCCTACTTTTTTTCAAAATGCGGTGAGTTTGCTTTCGAAACAGCCTTTGCAGTGGCCGTGGTGACCTTGACTGAGGCCGACTTTTTGCTGATTGGCCTGGTGTACTTTTTTCGTTACTTGCCCAGTGCATTGTTTTCGCCGATTGGTGGCTGGCTAGCAGACCATCGGCAGAAAAAACACACACTGATTTCGGCAGAACTTTTAAAAAGCGTAGTGGCCGCACTGCTGTTTGTGTTGTTTGAATTTGCCGAGGCCACGGTGGCGGTGGTTATTATCGCCTCGATGGTGATGACCGCACTTGATTGCCTGTACACGCCGAGCTTTCGTGCCTATTTCCCCGATATAGTGGACGACGACCATCTGGCGTCGGTAAACAGCGGGGTGCAAGTGATCGAAGATGTGTCTTCGATTATCGGACCGTTGATATTTTCACTGATTTCGATCGTGCTCGATGCCAGTTATGCGTTTGCGTTTTTCTCGGTCAGTTTGTTGCTGTCGGCCGCCTGTAGCGCCACCCTGGTCTCGAGCGTGACAACTTCGAAGGGGCGCTTCGATGTTTGGGCAATCTACAAGGACACCACACGCAGCGTGGGTAGTTTACGCAAGCTCAATACACCCCTGTTTACCGTGATCTGTTGCACCACCGTGTGTGCAATGTTTGCCACGTCGGTTATTCGCTTCATCTTGCCGGCATCGGTTATGGATCATTTTCAGTCCGAGGCTGCGGTGGGGTATATCTTTGCCCTGCTGGCTTTCGGTACGGTTATCGGTGGCATGCTGTATGTAACACTCAACAAGTCAACCACCGCCCGCTCGGTGATTATTTATTGGTTACTGTATGGCGGGCTATTTTTACTGGCTGCCGTCGCCCTGCAGTTCAATACGTACCTGTTTATAGTTCTGTTGCTGTGCGTGGGTTTTGTCGGCGCCTTTGTTGACATTGCCATCATTACCAATATCCAGACGCTGTCCAGTCCCAATGAAGTCGGCAAGAATTTTTCCCTGTACTACTTCACGGCGGTTATTGGTGATGCAGTGTCCGGGCTGATCGCCAGCCTTATGTTTCTGCTTGTGGGGCCGGCTACGTTTGTTGGCATGACGTTCATGCTGTGTATTGCACCGCTAGGTTGGAGCGCAAAAAAAGATGTTACAGACAAGGATTGTTTGTAGTGCGGCAGTCGGGATTGAAGCACTTCCCGGCGTGGCGCTTGGGACATTTGCAGGGCGCGGTCAGTTGGCGTCAGCATCGGCGTTGGTGCTGTGCGTTGAGGATGCGCTGTCGGCAGATGTGGTCGATTGCGTCGCGGCCTGGGGCACGCCACTGTTTGTGCTCCATGGCAACGGGTACGCTGCACTTCCGGCAGTGCTTGCGGATCTTCAACCAACCTTGCTCCAGGTACCGCTGAGTGCGCACGATATTGCGCGGGTAGTTGAAACTGCCAAGGCATTTGACCTGGCTTCACTGCCACCTTTTACCTCGGCAGTCGCAGAGTTTGTCTCGCGCAAACGGCCTACCTTTGCTTGCCCCGGGCATCAGGGCGGCCAGTGCCTGGACCTGCATCCGGCCGGGCTGCGCTTCAAGCAATTGCTTGGCAGCGAGGTATTCAAGGTCGATGTGCCGCACGCGGCTCCCGAGCTGGGTGACGTACTCAGCCATGAAGGTCCGGTGGCCCAGGCTGAACGGCTGGCCGCAGAAGTGTTCAACGCCGATGAAACCTACTTCGTGCTCAATGGTACTTCCACCGCAAACAAAGTCGTCACCAGCGCGTTGCTGGCTGCGGGCGATCTGGTATTGATGGATCGCAACAACCACAAGTCGGTGTACCTGGGCGCATTGGTACAAAGTGCCGCCAGGCCGGTATACCTCGATAATTTCCGCGATGGGTGTGGCGTGCTGGGTGGCTACAAAAGACATGCCCTGGATGAGCAACAACTACGCCTGAAGGCGGCCCGTATCGATCCGTCCAAGGCGCGACAGCAGCGCCCATTTCGTCTGGCAGTTGTTCAGCACGCAACCTGCGATGGCGTTGTGGTCGACGCCGCTGCTCTGCTGCAACGGATTGGTCACCTGTGTGACTACGTACTCTTCGATTCCGCCTGGTTGGGCTACGAACCTTTTGTTGAGCTACTGGCGCAGCGCTCGCCGTTGAACATTGCCCTGACGGCGGATTGCCCGGGGATCATCGTCACGCAATCGGTCCACAAGCAGATGTCAGGCCTGTCCCAGACCTCGCAGATCCATAAAAAAGACAGTCACATACGTAACCAGCCACGCTACTGCTCACGATCGGTATTCAACAGCGCGTTCATGCTGCACGCCTCGACCAGCCCGTTCTATCCATTGTTGATGTCATTGGAAGTCAATGCCGCGATCCATGCCAATGGCAACGGCAAGCGCGCGTGGAGTGCGGCAGTGGCAATGGCCATGGGTTTCAGGCGCGAGGTTGCCCAGCGTTGCCGTGTTATTCAGCCTTACTATGGCGACAGGCGGTTGCCGGCGGGGCAGGGCGATACATCGCTGGAGGTGTATGCCCAAGTGTTTCAACCGGTTCGCCACGAGACGCTGGGGGCCAGCCCGATCGAGTCTGACTTGCACTACCTGGACCCTTGCAAGGTCATCTTTACAACGCGCAAGTTGCACACTGACGAGCAGGGCGGGTTGCCCGCTATTCCAGCGAGTATCGTCACCGCCTACCTGCGCGAGATGAATTTCACTCCGGAGAAATCTGACTTCTACAACGTTACCCTGTTGGTTTCGCCCTCTACCGAGGCTGCGCAGCTCTCTCGCCTGGCGCACACTCTGGCGCAACTTGAGCAGATGATCGAGGACGAAGTCCCGGTGGCTGAGGCGCTGCCTTCACTGGCAAGCGGCCAAGCTCGCTATAACGATTTATCGCTGCGCGAATTGTGCTGCGCCATCAACACCCTGTTCTCGCAGTATCAGATTGAGCAACTGCAATCGGACATTTTCAGTTCGGTGACGTCGGCGCAGGCCGAGTTGACGCCCTATGCGGCGCAGCAGGCTTTCATCCGTGGTAACTACCAATTGGTCGCACTCGAACAAGCTTTAGGCTGTATTGCCGCAGAAGGCGTAATCCCTTACCCGCCGGGGGTTATGTGCATCGCGCCTGGGGAACGCTGGAACAGCTCGTTGATTCGCTACCTGAGCGCCATTGAAGCACTGAGTAACCAATACCCGGACTTTGCTCCGCATATTCAAGGCGTATACCAGCGGCTCAATGCTGACGCCAGCGTGAGCCTGCAAGTTCACGTTCTGGTCACTGGCTGATGTTCAACGGTGCAAGAGAGCCAATGGTGGAATCTACCAAAGACATGAACGAGCGCAAGTTCATCCATGTCGACATGGACTCGTTCTTTGTCTCCGTGGAACTTCTGGACGCTCCTCACCTGGTAGGGCGCCCTGTGGCTGTGGGCGGGACAGCGGCTGAGCGAGGGGTGATCAGCACTGCGAACTATCTGGCCAGGGAGTTTGGGGTAAGGAGTGGTCTGGCCACCGCAACTGCACAACGACTCTGCCCGGAGCTGGTGCTGCTGCCGACCCGGTTTGAAGTGTATGAAGCCGTGACGCGAAAGCTTGATGCCATATTTCGCCGCTATACCGACAAAGTCGAGTTTCTGTCACTGGACGAGGCATCGCTCGAGGTCACCGGCCAATCTGCATTCAACGGTTCGGCAACCCATATGGCCGTGCATATCCGTGCGGTGATTGAGCAGGAGCTGGGGCTGACTGCCTCTGCCGGCGTCGCGCCGTTGAAGTATTTGGCGAAAATTGCCTCCGAGGTGCAAAAACCCAATGGTCTGTTTGTCATCGTGCCCAAGGACGTCCGTGGTTTTCTCGATGAGCTTGATGTGCGCAAGATCCCAGGCGTCGGCCCCAAGACCTACGCGGTGCTCGAGAACCTCGGCTGTCGGCAATGCAAACACGTCACCGAAGAGAAAATCCCGTTGCTCATGCGCTACCTCGGCGTGCATGGGTTTTACGTGTGGGAGCGATGTCAGGGAATTGAAGAACAGGAAGAGCGGGTAACCCAGATCAAGTCGATTGGTATTGAACGAACACTACCTTTCGACTGCCACGATTTTTCCAGCTGCCTGCAAGAGCTGGACAGATTGCTGGAGGGTTTGAGGGAGCGCGTTGCCGAAATGGGTAATGACTATCTGATTATCAAAAACCTGGTAAAGCTCAAGTTCTCGGACTTCTCGATCTCGTCTACGGAGGCGGCTTCCAACACCCTCAGCCAAGAAACGGTGACTGCCCTGTGCAGGTTGCTTTGGGACACCAGGCGCGAGGGCCGGTCGGTGCGTTTGATCGGGCTCTCGGTAAAGGTCAAAAGAAAGATCCAGGACGACATTCAACTTGAACTCCCCTGGTAAACAACAAGTAAACCCGAGTGGCAGGAGGCCCCGAATGGTTAGGCGCTACGAACTTCCCAATGCTGCGTGGATGTTGATCATGGATCTGGTTTCAAGCACACAAAAGACCGGCCGGCCTCGCAATGACGACCGGCAGATGATCAACGGGATCTTCTGGATTCTTTGCTCCGGTGCAGCATGGCGCGACTTGCCGGAACGCTTTGGCGCTTGGTCGACGGTGTATCAACGTTTTCGCGACTGGCGTGATGATGGAACCCTGGATCGTGTAGTGGAGCGGCTGCATGTGCGCCTCAACGATGACGGCCTGATCGACATGGATACCTGGACCCTCGATCCGGTCCCCCTCAAGGAGCAACTGGTCAAATGCTGTGCCTGACGTGTATCTGCGGCGCGACGGGAGTGAAAGCGTCCATAACGAGGACCTGAGCGCAGTACTGCCAGTTTGTCCGGCAATCGGACCCATTAGCTGGCCTGGATCAATAGTCCTGACGCGCGCTTGGCTTAGTGTGCGCAGTCCATGTTTCTTTTTCACGGACGAAAAGCTATGCAGACTCTGGAGCGAAAGCTAGATATCCAGCCCCTGTCGCGGGCGGACATGACCATCGAACTCAACGGCCAGGCGGTGGCGGTCGCTGCCGGTGAAACCGTGCTCAGCGTGCTTAACGCCGTGGGCCTGCGCCAGGTGGCGCTTAACGATCACCAACAATTGACCGGCGCTTTCTGCGGCATGGGCGTGTGCCATTGCTGCCTGGTGTCGATCAACGGCCGGCCCAAGCGCCGCGCCTGCCAAACCGAGGTACAGCCGGGCATGCGGGTCGAAACCGGGACCAACCGTTTTGCCGGGCAGGAGGCACCATGAGCTTGCGTCCAGTTATTGTCGGTGGTGGTTCGGCAGGTATGGCAGCGGCTATCGAGCTGGCCAGGCACGGCGTCTCGAGCCTGTTGTTTGATGAAGCCTCACGCCCGGGTGGCGTGGTGTTTCGCGGACCGCTGCGCAGCGGCGTCGACCTGGGCTACCTGGGTGCCCGCTACAGTAAGGCGCTGAAAAAACTGCACAAGGACTTCGCCGCCTGCGCCGATCGCATCGACCTGCGCCTTAACAGCCGCGTGGTCGGTGGTGACGAGCAGCGTCTGATGGTCCTCGATGCCGAAGAAACCCTGCACGAAATCGACTATTCCCACCTGCTGCTGTCAGCCGGTTGCCACGAGCGCAACGTACCTTTCGCCGGCTGGACCTTGCCGGGCGTGATGCTGCTCGGCGGGTTGCAACTGCAGATCAAGAGCGGCGTGGTCAAACCCCTGGGCAATACCGTGATCGCTGGCACCGGGCCGTTGTTGCCGTTGGTGGCCTGCCAGCTGCACGCAGCCGGGGCTAAGGTTGCCGGCGTCTATGAAGCCTGCCCGTTCAGCAAGATTGCCCGCGAAAGCCTGGCGCTGATGAACAAGCCGCAGCTGTTCCTCGATGGCCTGAGCATGCTCGGCTACATGAAGCTCAATGGCATCCCCATGTACTACGGCTGGGGGATTGTCGAAGCCAAGGGTGAGGGCGAGCTGGCTGAAGTGACTGTGGCGCCCTACGGTGACGACTGGCAGCCAGACCTTTCCCGCGCCCAGCGCGAGCCGGCGCAAACCCTGGCGGTGGGCTATGGCTTTATTCCACGCACCCAGCTCAGCCAGCAACTGGGCCTGGACCACGGCTTCAACGAAGACGGCTACCTGCGCGCGGAATGCAACGTATGGCAGCAAAGCAGCCAGCCGCACATCCACCTGGCCGGCGACATGGGCGGCATTCGTGGTGGTGAGGCGGCGATGCTCACCGGGCGTATCGCCGCCGTCTCGATCCTCCTCCAGCAGGAGGTACTCAACGCAGAAGAGGCGATCGAACTGCGCGAGAAATACCTCGGACAGCTGGCGGCGATCAAACGTTTTCGCGCCGGTGTAGAGCGTTACACCCACCGCGGCACCAAACAGATCGACCTGCCGCAGCCCGACACCGTTATCTGCCGGTGCGAGCACGTCACTCGCAGCGACATCGACCGCGCCCTGGAGCAAGGCGTCGAAGACATGGCCGGGCTGAAGATGCGCACCCGGGTGAGCATGGGCGACTGCCAGGGGCGTATGTGCGTGGGCTATTGCAGCGATCGCTTGCGAGAGGCCACCGGGCGCGCCGATGTCGGCTGGCTGCGGCCACGTTTCCCGATCGACCCGATTCCATTTTCCGCATTTCAGCAACTCGGCACGGAAGCCTGAAGCATGAACAGAACCTATGATGTGGTCATCGCCGGTGGCGGTGTGATCGGTGCGTCCTGCGCCTACCAGCTGTCCAAACGCAAGAACCTGAAGATCGCCCTGATCGATGCCAAGCGCCCGGGCAATGCCACCCGCGCGTCTGCCGGTGGCCTGTGGGCCATTGGTGAGTCCGTGGGCCTGGGCTGCGGAGTAATCTTCTTTCGCATGATGTCGGCCAAGCACAAGCGCGAAGCCCATGGCGCGGCAGTGGCGGTGGATTCGAGCACGCCGCACATCCTGCCGCAGTCGTTCTTCGACTTTGCCTTGCAGTCCAACGCACTTTATCCACAGCTGCACCGCGAGCTGATCGAGCGCCACGGCATGGACTTCAAGTTCGAGCGCACGGGCCTCAAGTACGTGATCTACGACGATGAAGACCGCCTCTACGCCGAGCACATCGTTGCGCAGATCCCGCACCTGGCCGACCAGGTGCGCTGGCTCGACCGCGATGCCCTGCGCCAGGCCGAACCTGCGGTGAGCCATGAGGCCCATGGTGCCCTGGAGTTTCTCTGCGATCACCAGGTCAGCCCGTTCCGCCTGGCCGATTCCTATATGGAGGCGGCGCGCCAGAACGGTGTCGACCTGTTCCACAACACCAACATTACTGGTGTGCTGCATCAGGGTTCGCGGGTCAGCGGCGTGCAAACCGCCGAAGAGGGCACCTTTCACTGCGATACCTTGATCAACGCCGCCGGCGCCTGGGCCGCAGACTTGAGCGAGTGGGCCACTGGCCTGCGGATTCCGGTCAAGCCGGTCAAAGGCCAGATCATCCTCACCGAGCGCATGCCCAAGCTGCTGCAAGGCTGCCTGACCACCAGCGACTGTTACATGGCGCAGAAGGACAACGGCGAGATCCTGATCGGCAGCACCACCGAGGACAAAGGCTTCGACGTCAGCAACACTTTCCCGGAGATCAACGGCCTGGTTCAGGGCGCGGTGCGCTGCGTGCCGGAGCTGGCGCAGATCAACCTCAAGCGCACCTGGGCCGGCTTGCGCCCGGGCTCGCCGGACGAGCTGCCGATCCTGGGGCCGGTCAGCGAAGTCAGCGGCTACGTGAATGCCTGTGGACACTTTCGCACCGGCATCCTTACCTCGGCCATCACTGGCGTGCTGATCGACAAGGTCGTGAACCAGGAAACCCTGCCGCTGGATATCACCCCGTTCCTGGCCTCGCGTTTTGACCTGCTGGCTGTGGAAAACCAACAGGCTGCCCTGGCCTGATTGTGGATAAGCCGGCCTTCAGCCTTGAAGGCCGGCTTCATCCGTTCGACCGGCCTGACTGATCAGACCTGCATCGCCTTGCCGTCGACGTTCATCGCCGCCTGGCGCAGGGCTTCGGAGCGGGTCGGGTGCGGGTGGCAGGTGAGGGCGATGTCTTCGGCCGAAGCGCTGAACTCCATGGCCACGCAATATTCACCGATCATCTCGCTGACGCTTGGGCCAACCAGGTGCACGCCCAATACTTCATCGGTGCGGGCATCTGCGAGAACCTTGGCGAAGCCTTCGGTCTCGTGGTTGATCTTGGCCCGGCTGTTGGCGCTGAAGGGGAACTTGCCGACCTTGTACTCGCGGCCTTCGGCCTTGAGCTGCTCTTCGGTCTTGCCGACGCTGGCCAGTTCCGGACGGGTGTAGATGACCGCCGGAATCAGGTTGTAGTTGACCTCGTGGGCCTTGCCGGCAATCTGTTCGATGCAGGAGATAGCCTCGTCCTCGGCCTTGTGCGCGAGCATCGCCCCGGAGGTGACATCGCCAATTACCCATACGCCTGGGACGCTGGTGCGGTGGTGCTGGTTGGCGAGCATGCCGCGCTTGTCGGTCTCAAGGCCGACGCTTTCCAGGCCTAGGCCCTGGGTGTAGGGGCGACGGCCAATGGCGACCAGTACGTAGTCGGCTTCGAGGGTTTCGGCGCTGCCGCCTGCGGCAGCCTCCAGGCTCAGGGTCACCCCTTGCGCCGAAGCGCTGGCCTGGGTGACCTTGCTGCCGAGCTTGAACTTCATGCCCTGCTTGGCCAGGGCGCGTTGCAGGGTTTTTGCCGCTTCTTCATCAGTACCGGGGCAGATGCGATCGAGGTACTCGACCACAGTCACCTGGCTGCCCAGGCGGCGCCATACCGAACCCAGCTCCAGGCCGATGACCCCGGCGCCGATTACCACCAGGTGCTTGGGCACTTCACTCAGGGCCAGGGCGCCGGTGGAGTCGATGATGCGCTGGTTGTCGATGGTCACGCCAGGCAGCGGCGTCGGCTCGGAGCCGGTGGCAATGACGACGTCCTTGGCCTGCAACTCGGTTACCGCGCCCTGGTCGTCGGTGACCTTGACCCGGCCGACACCATCGAGCTTGCCCCAGCCCTTGATCCAGTCGACCTTGTTCTTGCGGAACAGAAATTCGATGCCCTTGGTCAGGCCGCTGACGCTCTCATCCTTCTGCTTCATCATCTGCGCAAGGTTGAGGGTCGGTTTGACCTCGATGCCGAGGTTGGCGAACTCGCTGCCAACCGCCGCCTCATACAATTCGGAGGCATGCAACAGGGCCTTGGATGGCATGCAGCCGACGTTCAGGCAAGTGCCGCCGAGGGTCGAACGACCTTCCACGCACGCTACGCTCAAGCCCAACTGACCGGCACGAATAGCCGCGTTGTAGCCGCCGGGCCCGCCGCCAATGATTACTACATCATAGGTTTTCATTGTTGTACTCCAGGATGAAGAATCGACAATGGCGCCAAGACTAATCTGCAAATCGCTCGATTGTATACAATGAATCGTAGGCTCCAGGCTCCGGCGCAAGGTCTGGAACGGGCCAGATAGGCTCAGACTATGGTCCGCATTGGCTGAAACTTCCCACAGATGAACTACCCTTTTTGGCAGACGTCCGATGAAAAAAGGAGGCTCATTTCATGCTTGCGCAACTTCCACCTGTTCTGCAAAGCCTGCAACTGCCGCTGCGACTGAAGCTCTGGGATGGCCATGAGTTCGATCTGGGTCCGAAGCCGCAGGTCACCATCCTGGTCAAGGACCCGCAACTGATCACCCAGTTGACTCATCCGAGCCTGGATGAGCTGGGCGCAGCGTTCGTTGAAGGCAAGCTGGAACTGGAGGGCTCCATCGGTGAGGTGATCCGCGTCTGTGACGAACTCAGCGTGGCCTTGCTCAAGGATGAAGAAGACGACCAGCCGGTGCGTACCGAGCATGACAAGGCTACCGATGCGGCAGCGATTTCCTATCATTACGACCTGTCCAACGCCTTCTACCAGCTGTGGCTGGACAGCGACATGGCTTATTCCTGCGCCTATTTCAAATCGCCTACCAACACCCTTGAGCAAGCTCAGCAGAACAAGTTCGAGCACCTGTGCCGCAAGCTGCGCCTGAAAAAGGGTGACTATCTGCTGGATGTCGGTTGTGGCTGGGGCGGGCTGGCGCGCTATGCGGCCAGGGAGTTCGGTGCCAAGGTGTTTGGCATCACCCTGAGCAAAGAGCAGCTCAAGCTCGGTCGTGAGCGGGTCAAGGCCGATGGCCTGGAAGGGCAGGTGGAACTGCAGATTCTCGATTACCGCGACCTGCCCCAGGACGGCCGCTTCGACAAGGTAGTAAGTGTCGGCATGTTCGAGCACGTCGGCCACGCCAACCTGGCGCTGTATTGCCAACGTCTGTTTGGTGCGGTGCGCGAGGGCGGCCTGGTGATGAACCACGGCATTACCTCCAGGCACACCGACGGGCGACCGGTCGGGCGCGGTGCCGGCAGTTTCATCGAGCGCTACGTGTTCCCCCATGGCGAGCTGCCGCACTTGTCGATGATCAGTGCACGGATCAGTGAAGCAGGCCTGGAGATCGTCGACGTCGAGAGCCTGCGCCTGCATTACGCGCGCACCCTCGAGCACTGGAGCAACCGTCTCGAAGCGCAACTCGACAAGGCGGGCGCGCTGGTACCGGAGAAGGCCCTACGCATCTGGCGCCTGTACCTGGCGGGTTGCTCCTATGCCTTTGCCAAGGGCTGGATCAACCTGCACCAGATCCTGGCGGTGAAGCCTTTCGCCGATGGCAGCCATGACCTGCCGCTGACCCGCGAAGACTTCTACCGCTAGAACGCCTTACAGAATCGGTGAGATCAGCCGGGCGATACGCATCCCCAGTTGTTGCAGGCGGTGCGTATCGCGGGTGTCTTCGGCGGTGATTTCCCGGGACCGATCGAAGTCATGGCTGAGCATTGCTTCGACCTGATCGGCAAACGCGCGATCGACGGTCAGCAGCATGATCTCGAAGTTGAGCCGGAACGATCGGTTGTCGAGGTTGGCGCTGCCGATGGCGCTGATCTCGTTGTCGATCAGCACCACCTTCTGATGCAGGAACCCCGGCTCGAAACGAAACATCCGCACCCCGGCGCGCACCGCCTCAAAGGCGAACAGGCTGGAGGCGGCGTAAACGATGCGGTGGTCTGCGCGCGAAGGAATCAGGATGCGTACATCTACCCCGCGCAACACCGCCAGGCGCAAGGCAGCGAACACCGCTTCGTCGGGGATGAAGTACGGGCTGGTGATCCACAGGCGTTCGCGTGCCGAGTGGATGGCTTCGACGAAGAACAGCGAACAGGTTTCTTGCGGGTCGGCCGGTCCACTGGCCAGCACCTGACAAAGCACGCCATCTTCCGGGTAGGTGTCCGGCAGGATCAGCGGCGGCAGTTTTCGCGATGCCCAGAACCAGTCTTCCGCGAACGACTCCTGCAGGCAGGCCAGCACCGGCCCACTGACCTGGACATGGGTATCGCGCCAGGGCGACAGCTTGGGGTTGGCGCCGAGGTACTCATCGCCCACGTTGTGCCCGCCAAGAAACCCCAGCAAGCCATCGACCACGACGATCTTGCGGTGATTGCGAAAGTTGACCTGAAAGCGATTGAACCAGCCGCGGCGGGTAGCGAAGGCGCGGATGTTGACGCCGCCTTCGCGCAGCTTGTGGCTGTAGGCAGAGGGCAGGGCGTGGCTGCCAACGCTGTCATAGAGCACATAGACCTTCACGCCTTCGGCTGCTTTTTTTAGCAGCAGCGCTTGCAGCTGTCGGCCCAGGTCATCGTCGTGAATGATGAAGAACTGCACCAGCACCGTATCGCGTGCGCTAGCGACGGCGCGAAAGATTGCGTCGAAGGTGGCCTTGCCGTCGACCAGCAGGCGTACCTGGTTGTTGGCCAGGCACGGCATGCGCCCCAGCTTGGGCATCGCCCGCAGCGCACCATAGGACTCCGAATTGCGCGCGGCCAGGGCTTCCTCGACCCAGGGTCGCCAGTTGAGATCGGCCATAGCCACGTGCATCTCGCGGTTGGCCTGGCGCCGGGCCTGGATGTAGGCATCGAAGGTGCGGCTGCCAAAAACCAGGTAAGGGATGAGGGTGAAGTAGGGAATGAACAGCAGCGACAACGCCCAGGCAATTGCACCCTGGGCCGTACGCACAGTGAACACGGCGTGCAGGGCGGCGATTGCACCCAGCAGGTGTATCACGCCAATGAGGTAACCGAAGAAGTAGGGGCTGTGGTAATCCATACGCATCCTGCTGTCCGAAGGCTCTGCCCCTAACAGAGCATGTTCATGCCAGCACTTGCAACCGAAAGCACAAATTGACGTCTAAGCTGTGTTCCAGCTTGGGGCTGGAGTATCGAGGAGTCACTACATGAAATATCGTCTGCCGCTGCTGGCGCTGATGCTGGGTCTGGCAAGTCCTTTGGTGCATGCGCAGATGCTGCAACCTGGGTTGTGGGAGCTGACCACCAGCAACATGCAGGTCGATGGCAAACCGCTTCCGGACATGGGCTTTATGCTTGGCCAATTGAAGAACCTGCCGCCGGAACAGCGGGCGATGATCGAGGGTGGTCTGGCCAAGCAAGGTATCAGTGTGGCCGGTCAGGGTGTACGTTCCTGCTTGACGCCAGAGCAGGTGAAAACCAACGACATACCGCTGCAGGATCCCAAGTCTGGCTGTACTCAGAAAATTACCGAGCGCAACGGCAATGTCTGGAAGTTCACCTTCAGTTGTCCGAAAGCCCAGGGCAATGGTGAAGCGACGTTCGTCAGCGACCGCGAGTTCACGACCAAGGTTAACGGCACCTTCAATGCTTCTGGTGTGCAGCAGCAGGGCAGCATGAACACTCGTGCGCTGTGGTTGGGCAATGATTGCGGTACGGTCAAACCGCGAATCTGAGGCGCTTCACCAGCGCCATTGGCTGTGGGCCACTGCGTCGTGGGCATGCAAACTTTCGGCGTGTTCCACGCGCAGGTAGAAGCCACCGAGCCACGGCAGAGTTTTCAGGGCCAGATTCAAGCGTCGGGCGGCGTCTTCACAGAACATCAGATTCTGCCCATTAGCCAAGGCAAAGGCCTGCTCATCGGCGCGCTTTACCGCTGTTTGTACTGCGGTGCCCAAGGCACTTTCGGCCTGATTAATCAGTGGTTCAATCGGCAGTTCGTTAAACCCTTCGCACAGACGAACCTGCAGCTTTGCCACACTGCGTTGGCTGTGCGGCGTGGCGACAATGCCTTGAGCACTGCCCAGCCAACTCAAGACAGCCTCATGACTCAAGCTGCAATCGCCAAAATCGGTAATGAATTGCTGCTGAATTAGCTGTCGGGCTAAGGCAGCGGAGCACGGGCAGGTGGAGGAATATTCCACATCGACGAATAGTTCCACGTGGAACACTCCGTCTTTCACTTGTGCATTCAATGTCACTGGATAGCCTTTCCAACCCGCCAATTGACTGATTAGGGCAGGGCGTTTGAGCATCAGTTCGAATCGCAGGGTCAGGAACGCACTGGCGGAAAGGCCTATATGACTGTCGAGAAAATCCTCCAGAACTTTATGGATCAGCGCCGGGCTTAAGGATTGATGCTGGAGGGCTTCCAGCGCCAGGTACAAGCGCGACATGTGAATGCCGCGGGAGGCGCCATCATCAAGGCTGACGCCCGCGTCGGCAGTTGCTGGCAACATCTGCCCATTGAACTGTAGCGGCAGGGCAATGCCACACATGCCGACCCAATCCAATGGCAACTGGGAAGTGGTGGCTTGGGCAGCGATGTCAGGAAGGGTGAAAGCGCTCATCAGGGGTTCACTTTTCAAGAAGGCTATTGGCAGCCGCTCAGGCGATTGCAGCGCAGATTGAAACGCTGCCCGCTGGAACTGGAGACCTTGTTCAAGGTGGTCCAGCCCACACGCTGGCTGTATCCGACCCAGGTTTCGCCGTTGCTCGCCACGCCTGTGAAGAAGGTCAGCTGGCCGTAGCGGCTATTGGTTTGTGCCCACAGCCGGCGGCCCTCCATTTCGAAGCCGCGCAGGTAGGTGGTACTGCCCTGGGTTTGCACGCTGTAGTAATTGCCCTGGGCATCGCTGCAGGCAAGCAAGGTTGCACTGCGGGTACAAAGTGCCAGGCCGTTGCTGAGGGGCGCGCCGTTTGCAACGGCGGATTCGCACAGCAGCAATGCAGCGAAGGCAAAAAGGCAACGTGATTTCATCTTCCAGGTCGGCCTTTGGTCATGTTCTGAGCGAAGTGGGTTGGCGAGATTGTATTGTTATAATATAACATTGCGCAATGCATCGTTCGAATGCACTCGCCCCGATGAGGATAGCCCCCATGCCCAACCGTCTTCCCGTCACTGTGCTTTCCGGCTTTTTGGGTGCCGGTAAAAGCACGCTGCTTAATCACGTGCTGAAAAACCGCGACAACCTGCGGGTCGCGGTGATCGTAAACGACATGAGTGAAATCAACATCGACGCCAGCGAGGTGCAGCGCAACGTCAGCCTCAACCGCGCCGAAGAAAAGCTGGTGGAGATGAGCAACGGCTGCATCTGCTGCACCTTACGAGAAGACCTGCTCGAAGAGGTCGCGCGCTTGGCCCGCGAGGGTCGTTTCGATTACCTGTTGATCGAGTCCACCGGCATCTCCGAGCCGCTGCCGGTCGCCGAGACCTTTACCTTTCGTGACGAGCAAGGCCGCAGCCTGGCTGATCAGGCGCGCCTGGATACCATGGTCACGGTGGTCGATGGCTTGAACTTCCTGCGTGATTATCAGGCCGCCGAAAGCCTGGCCAGCCGCGGCGAAACCCTTGGTGACGAAGACGAGCGCTCGATCAGTGACCTCTTGATTGAGCAGGTGGAGTTCGCTGACGTGATTCTGTTGAGCAAGATCGATCTGATCAGCAGCGCCGAGCGCGAAGAGCTCAGCGCGATCTTGCGCAGCCTTAACGCCCAGGCGCAGATCGTGCCGATGGTCATGGGTCAGGTAGCGCTGCAGCAGATCCTCAACACCGGTCTGTTCGACTTCGACCGCGCCGCCCAGGCGCCTGGCTGGCTGCAGGAACTGCGCGGCGAACACGTGCCGGAAACCGAGGAATACGGAATTGCCGCGACCACCTGGCAAGCGCGCCGGCCGCTGCATCCACAGCGCTTTTACGATTTTATCCACAGGCCCTGGGACAACGGCCGGTTGCTGCGCTCCAAGGGCTTCTTCTGGCTCGCCAGCAAGCACCAGGATGCCGGCAGTTGGTCGCAGGCCGGCGGCATGATGCGCCACGGTTTTGCCGGGCGCTGGTGGCGCTTCGTACCCCGTGAGCAGTGGCCGCAGGATGAGCAGAGCAGCGCGCAGATCTTCAAGAACTGGACTGCAGAGTGTGGTGATTGCCGCCAGGAGCTGGTATTCATCGGTCAGAATATCGACTTCGCCCGGCTGGATGCCGAGCTCTCGAGCTGCCTGCTCGACGATGCAGAAATGGCCGCAGGCGTGAACAGTTGGCGGCAACTACCCGACCCGTTCGGCCCGTGGTTTGACGAGGACGCGGCGTGATGCGCCAGGCCTTCGGCGACACGCCTCAAGTGCTCACCGAGGCGTTGCAGGATGGCGTCAATCTCGCGGTATGGCAGCGCCGCTTGCCGGTGCAGATCGAAGACTTTGCCCGCTTGCTGCTGTCGCTGAACCAGCCACTGGGTGAAAGCCGGGTCATCGAGCTGGATGAGCAACAACAGTTGCCGGACCTCAGTGGCTTGCTGGGCGGGTATGCCGACCTGGAAGGCCATGTGGCGTTTGTTACCGACGTTGCCTGGCTGGTGGCTGCCTACGCCTGCTTGCTCGACGCCCGGCGAGTCGGCCTGCGCCTGCAGGTGCTGGGCAACGCCATGTGCCCGCGGTTTCATGTCGATCACGTCCCTCTGCGTTTACTGAGCACCTACGTCGGGCCGGGCAGTGAATGGCTGGGAGAAGGTGCAATCGACCGTACGCAACTGGCTCGGGAGCAACCGCATGCCGAGGCAATCCGCCAATTGGCCGAGGGTGAGGTGGCTTTGCTCAAGGGCGAGAGATGGCTTGGTAATCAGGGAGGCGGGCTGGTCCATCGTTCGCCGGCCTTGGCCAATGGTGAGCGGCGTTTGATCCTCAGCCTTGACTGGATGGCCTGATATAACGGCATAGTGACGAAAATTTCAGGCACTCTCCGTCCCATGCTGCAGAACATTCCTACCCACGTGATTGCCGGCCCGCTCGGCGCCGGGAAGACCAGCCTGATTCGCCAGTTGCTGGCGCAGCGGCCCGCCGATGAGCGCTGGGCGGTGCTGATCAACGAGTTCGGCCAGATCGGCCTGGACGCAGCGCTGCTGGCAACCGATGACGATGGGATTGCCCTGGGAGAGGTGGCCGGCGGTTGCTTGTGCTGCGTCAACGGCATGCCATTCCAGGTCGGCCTGGGTCGCCTGTTGCGCAAGGCCAAGCCGCATAGGCTGTTTATCGAACCATCCGGGTTGGGCCATCCGTTGCAGTTGTTGCAGCAACTGCGCTTACCGCCCTGGCAGGGGGTGCTGGCGGTACAACCGGCGGTACTGGTGCTCGATGCCGAGCAGCTGGCTGCGGGTGTTGCCTTGCCGCAAGCTCAGCACTCGACCCTGGCCAGCGCCGGGCTGCTGGTGCTGAATAAATCCGCTGGTCTGGACGAACTACAGCGCTTGTGGATAACTTCCCGGCTGGCGGATGCTCGCCTGTACTGGACCGATTTCGGCCATCTGCCGTTGTCCGAAGTGCCGGTGGCAAGTGCTCCGCCAAGCCATTCCCTGGCTGTGGATAAACTGGCATCAGCCAGTGTTTCCGCAGTCATAGGCAGCCTGTGGACAAATCCGCAGGAGCCAATTTGCAGCATCCAGGAGGCGGCGGAGGGCTGGAGCATTGGTTGGCGCTGGCACCCGGCTCAGGTGTTTGATCGTGCCCGCATCGAGCAATTTCTGCGGGAGTTAGACTGGCGCCGGGCCAAGGCAGTTATCCACAGCCTGGACGGCTGGCAAGCGCTCAATGCCCTGGCTGGACAGCCGTCCTTGCTGTGGAGCCGCAGCGAATGGCGGCGCGACTCGCGGCTGGAGCTGATTTTCGCCGAGCCGCAAGCTCCTGAAGCGCTAAAACAGGCCATGCTGGCCTGCCGCGTCTAGTTACGCCAGCGGTTGTGGTCCTGACGCCACTGGTTCATCTCGACCACGTTATCGTGGTGTGGCGGCGTCTTGATCTCGAACGGGTAGGGCGCCAGTTCGATCTGCATGGTATGGGCGCCGAACTGGGTGACGGTACCGGGGTGGCGCTGTTCGCCGGTCACGGTGAATTCGAAGTTGTACACCCGGGCCAGGCGTTTGCGGCCGTTGGCATCGCGAACAAAGCCGATGCGCTTGAGCGCGACATTGCCATCGAGCAGCTCCAGGTCGAGCTTGGCGCAGTGCTGCTTGACCCGCTCCAGAGCCTTTTCACGCAAGCCGTGGTTATGCCACAACCAGGCGCCTGCCGTGGCCAGCAGCATCAGCACGAAGAGATTTCCCAGGGTCAACATTTACATATGCTCCAACGAGGTATGCCCAGCTTAACTGCCTCCCCGGTCTGTCGTACAGGTGGCATTTAGCGCCATACTGCGCGCCTTGTTTTTCATTCCTACGCTTTCGGAAGACCTGCATGAAACGTACACCGCATCTGCTCGCCATCCAGTCCCACGTGGTTTTCGGCCATGCCGGCAACAGCGCCGCAGTGTTTCCCATGCAGCGGGTCGGGGTGAAGGTCTGGCCGCTCAATACCGTGCAGTTCTCCAACCATACTCAGTATGGCCAGTGGACCGGAGAAGTGCTTGCTCCAGCGCAAATACCTGCACTGGTAGAAGGGATTGCGACGATCGGTGAGCTGGGCAACTGCGATGCGGTGTTGTCCGGCTACCTGGGCAGTGCCGAGCAGGGGCGGGCGATCCTCAGCGGCGTGGCCCGGATCAAGGCGGCCAACCCGCGCGCCTTGTACCTCTGCGACCCGGTGATGGGCCATCCCGAGAAGGGCTGTATCGTTCCGGCCGAGGTCAGCGAGTTTCTGCTCGAAGAAGCGCTGGCCCGTGCTGATGTGCTGTGCCCGAACCAGCTGGAACTGGACAGCTTCTGCGGGCGCCGTGCCGAGTCGTTGCAAGACTGTGTCGACATGGCCCGCAGCCTGCTGGAGCGCGGCCCGAAAGCGGTGCTGGTCAAGCACCTGGCGTACCCGGGGCGTGGCGCGGAAGATTTCGAGATGCTGCTGGTGACCGGCGAAGGGAGCTGGCACATCCGCCGCCCGCTGCTGGCATTCGCCCGCCAGCCGGTAGGCGTTGGTGACCTGACATCAGGCTTGTTCCTGGCGCGCTTGCTGCTGGGCGATGACTGGGTAGCGGCGTTTGAATTCACCGCCGCCGCGGTGCACGAAGTGCTGCTGGAAACCCAGGCCTGTGCCAGCTACGAGCTGGAACTGGTGCGGGCGCAAGATCGCATCGTGCACCCGCGGCTGCGCTTTGCGGCGCAGCCTCTGGCCTTTTAACGGGCGGTCTTAAAGGGCATCGCCCTTGAGCTCCTGGTAGCGCTTTTCCAGCTCCTGACGGATCAGCCGGCGCTGTTTACCCTGGAGGAAACGGCGCTTCTCTTCGCTGCTTTCAGGCTGGCGCGGCGGCACCGCAACCGGCTTGCGGTCGTCGTCGACGGCGACCATGGTGAAGAAGCAGCTGTTGCTGTGGCGCACCGAACGCTCGCGAATATTCTCAGTGACCACCTTGATGCCGACTTCCATCGAGGTGTTGCCGGTGTAGTTGACCGAAGCGAGGAAGGTCACCAGCTCGCCGACATGCACCGGCTCGCGAAAGACCACCTGGTCGACCGACAGGGTCACCACATAACGACCGGCGTAGCGGCTGGCGCAGGCATAGGCCACTTCGTCGAGGTATTTGAGCAGCGTGCCGCCGTGGACGTTGCCAGAAAAGTTGGCCATGTCCGGGGTCATCAGGACGGTCATCGACAGCTGGGCGTTTCCAGGTTCCATAGTGTGCTCACGGTAAGGTTGCGCTGAGGCGGGGTGGCGATTGCTGTTCACGCTTCTTTCCCCCAATACGATTCCCATCTAAGTAGACGGGACGCTGACAGCGGCCTTGCCGTCACGCTATTTGTGCCATTTGCGGCGATGCTTTGGTCGATCTGTTTCTTCATATTGCACCGGCTTTTCGCGACAAGCGGCGGTGTTAACCTGAAGAAGCCCATGCAAGGTGGGCATTCCTACATTTAAAACGCTATGTACCCGCAACTCAATCAGACAATTCATCGGGTGAGTTGCGGCTTGTCTCTGGATACCAGGTAAGGAGTCCCACGCCGTGCATGCCATCAGCTTTATCCAGGATTTGGCAGTGATCATGCTGGTTGCCGGGGTGGTCACTATCCTCTTCCACCGTTTCAAACAGCCGGTAGTGCTTGGCTACATTGTTGCCGGCTTCATCATCGGCCCGCACACCCCGCCGTTCGGCCTGATTCACGACGAAGAGACGATCAAGACCCTGGCCGAGCTCGGCGTGATCTTCCTGATGTTCTGCCTGGGCCTGGAGTTCAGCCTGCGCAAGTTGTTCAAGGTCGGGGCCACGGCGTTCATCGCCGCGTTCCTGGAAATCGTGCTGATGATCTGGATCGGCTTCGAGATCGGCCGCTGGTTCGGCTGGAACACCATGGATTCACTGTTCCTCGGCGCCATCCTGGCGATTTCCTCGACCACCATCATCGTCAAGGCGCTCAACGACCTGAAGATGAAGAACGAGCGTTTTGCCCAACTGATCTTCGGCGTGCTGATCGTCGAAGACATCCTTGGCATCGGCATCATCGCCTTGCTCTCGGGTATTGCCGTGAGTGGCACGGTGAGCTCGGGTGAGGTGTTTTCCACGGTCGGCAAGTTGTCGCTGTTCATGATCGTTGCCTTGGTCATCGGCATTTTGCTGGTGCCGCGCCTGCTTGCTTACGTGGCCCGCTTCGAAAGCAACGAGATGCTGCTGATTACCGTTTTGGGCCTGTGTTTCGGCTTCTGCCTGCTGGTGGTCAAGCTTGAATACAGCATGGTCCTGGGCGCCTTTCTGATTGGCGCGATCATGGCCGAGTCGCGCCAATTGCTGAAGATCGAGCGCCTGATCGAACCGGTACGCGACCTGTTCAGCGCCATCTTCTTTGTCGCCATCGGCTTGATGATCGATCCGTCGATCCTGGTCGAGTATGCCTGGCCGATCGTGGTCATCACCATTGCCGTGGTGCTGGGCAAGATGCTGTCCTGCGGCATGGGCGCCTTTATCGCCGGCAACGACGGACGTACCTCACTGCGGGTCGGGATGGGGCTTTCACAAATTGGCGAGTTCTCGTTCATCATCGCCGCACTGGGCATGACCCTGCAGGTCACCAGCGACTTCCTTTACCCGGTGGCGGTAGCCGTTTCGGCCATCACCACGCTGCTTACCCCGTATCTGATTCGCGCCGCCGACCCGCTGTCGCTGAAGCTCGCCAAGGTCGTGCCGGGGCGCCTGTCGCGGGTGCTGTCGCTGTACGGCGAATGGCTGCGCAGCATCCAGCCCCATGGCCAAGGGGCATTGTTGGCGTCGATGATCCGACGGATTCTGCTGCAGGTGGGGGTGAACCTGGCGCTGGTGGTGGCGATCTTCTTCAGCGGTGGTTATTTTGCCGCGCGCATCGGTGACTACCTGAGCGAATGGGTCAGCGATGTCGGCCAGCAGAAGGCCTTGATCTGGGGCGCGGCGCTGATGCTGTCGCTGCCTTTCCTGATCGCTGCGTACCGCAAGCTCAAGGCGCTGTCGATGCTGCTGGCGGAGATGGGGGTCAAGCCGGAGATGGCCGGGCGCCACACCCAGCGGGTTCGACGGGTAATTGCCGAGGTCATTCCGTTGCTGTCGCTGTTGGTGATCTTTTTGCTGCTGTCGGCGCTGTCGGCCAGCATTCTGCCCACCAACGAGCTGCTGTTGCTGATCGTGATAGTCGCGGCAGTGGTGGTGGCGGTGCTGTGGCGCTGGTTCATCCGTGTGCATACACGCATGCAGATCGCTTTGCTGGAGACCCTGGAAAACAACCAGGAAAACCACCACTAAGAGGCGCTTCCTGCGCGGGGCGGTTCGAATGTCCGAGGGGATGGAGCGGTAGCGAAGCGCCACGCGCGGGAAGGCGTGGCGATTCTACGAGCATTAATAGCCAAGAGCCATTATTTTATGCGGGTATTTCTCATTCAGCTTTCCAGCCAGACATCCCGCGCCCAGTGCCACACCGATTCCCAGCTGTCCTCGGTAACGATCTCTTCTTCGCCGGACCACAGCACCACGGTGCCGTCCTCTTCGACGCAGTAGTAATCGTCGCCGTCCTGGCAGATCGGGATCAGGTCGCGCGGCACGCCGGCGTCCCAGGCATTGGCTGCCACGTCCGGCAAGTAGGTATGCGACTGCGGGTCGGTGACGGTGACCGGCTCCAGGCTGCCGTAGACCACGTCGCTGACCGTCAGCAGGAATTCCTTGAAGACGAACGGAATGTTGATGAACAACTCTTCTTCGATTTCGACCAGTTGGTCTTCGTCCGGCAACTCCAGCGGCACCGGTACCGGTTCATTGGCTTCTCGGAGCTGTTCGATGACTTCTTCCACGGTTCTATCCTCTAACCTTTACGACACGCTGCGCGTTATACCCTAGTAGCCTGCTGCGCTAAAAGCAAAACCCCGGGACAAGCCCGGGGTTTTTTGTGCAATGCCTCAAGATCAGCCGTTCTGACGGATCCCGGCAACCAGCCAAGGCTGGTTCTCGCCCGGCGCGCGTTCCATGTTCCAGCTTTCGCTGAACGGTTCGCCCTGGTCGAAGCGCGAAGTCTTCGATACACCGCTGAAGGTCAGGGTGGCGATGGTCTTGTCGGCGCGGTCGTCGACACCTTCAAGCTGCACATTTAGGTCGTCGATGTAAGTGGACTGGAAGGCATCACCCAGATCAGCACGCTCCTGCTTGAGGAACTGCAGCATCTGCGGGGTGACGAACTCGGCAATCTTGTCCATTTCGTTGGCGTCCCAGTGCTGCTGCAGCGACTGGAAGTGGTTGCGGGCAGCCGCCAGGAAGCTCTGCTCGTTGAACCAGGCCGGGGCGTTGATTACCGGACGGGCGGCGGCAGGTGCAGCCGATCCACCGAAGATCGACGGCTGCGCAGGCTGGTGCGCTTCACGCTGGAAAGGCGCGTGGCCGGCGGCGGCCATTTGTGGCTGCTGCTTGCGGCGACGGGCGGCGATGAAGCGGAACGCCAGGAAGGCAATCAGCGCCATGATCAGGATGTCGAAGATCTGCATGCCCTGGAAGCCGTCGCCCATGAACATGGAGGCCAGCAGGCCACCGGCGGCGAGGCCGGCCAGCGGGCCGAGCCAGCGCGAAGCACCGCTGGCGGCGGCAGGTGCGCGACCTGGCGCGGTTGGCGAGGCAGCCGGGGTAGCTGGGGCTGCCTGGCGGGTCTGGTGGGTCGGCGCGGCGCCCGAGCTCTTGCCGCCGCCGAAGCGTTTGGCGTTGGCGTCGAGACTCATCGTCAGGCCGATGCACAGCGCCAAAGCGATGCTAAGAAAACGTTGCATAGAAGGGTATTCCCGTTTTGTGGATTGCACGCGCGTCATGGTGCACAGGTTGTAGGACACATGACCAGCGCCATAATGTTTCCAGCTTTTGCCTGAATGATCTGAATACGCTGTAGGAGCGGGCTTGCCCCGCGATTGCGGCGTGCAAGTCACATTGCATCGCGGGGCAAGCCCGCTCCTACAGGATTTTCTGCGTTACAGCGCTTCGAGCTTGGCGTAACCGAGCATCAGCCACTTGCTGCCTTCGGCAAAGTTGACCTGGACCCGGGCCTGGGCGCCGGAGCCTTCGAAGTTGAGGATCACACCTTCGCCAAATACCGCATGCTGCACCCGCTGGCCAAGGTTGAAGGCGGTCTGCGGGATGTTGGCGTTGGCGAACAGGCTGCTCGAGTTCTGCTGCTGACCGGAGCCGAACGGGCGGCTGACGCTGTTGGACAAGCGCACTTCCTGCACCAGGCCGGCCGGAATTTCGCGTACGAAGCGCGAGACCTTGTTGTAGGTCTCGCTGCCGTACAGCCTGCGGGTTTCGGCGTAGGTCATCACCAGCTGCTGCATGGCGCGGGTGATGCCGACATAGGCCAGGCGGCGTTCTTCTTCAAGACGGCCGGGCTCTTCCAGGCTCATCTTGTGTGGGAACAGGCCTTCTTCCATGCCGACCAGGAAGACGTGAGGGAATTCCAGGCCCTTGGCGCTGTGCAGGGTCATCAGCTGGATGCTGTCTTCGTGCTCGTCGGCCTGGGCGTCGCCGGCTTCCAGCGAGGCATGGCCGAGGAAGGCCGCCAGTGGCGACAATTCGGCGTCTTCTTCGCTGTTTTCGAAGTTGCGCGCGGCGCTGACCAGTTCCTCAAGGTTTTCTACCCGGGCCTGGCCTTTTTCGCCTTTCTCTTCCTGGTGATAGACGATCAGCCCGGACTGCTCGATAACCGTCTGGGTCATCAGGTGCAGGGGCATCTCGAGGACTTTGGCGGCAAGGTTCTCGATCATTTCCATGAACGCGCCCAAGGCACTGGCAGCGCGGCCTTTGAGCGCCTTGTTGGCGATCAGCAGGCTCATCGACTCCCACATCGAAACCTGGGCGTGGCGCGCGTGCTCGCGAATCGCTTCGACGGTTTTCTCGCCGATACCGCGCGGCGGCACGTTGATCACCCGCTCAAGGGCGGCGTCATTGCCGCGGCCTTCGAGCAGGCGCAAGTAGGCCATGGCGTTCTTGATCTCGGCGCGTTCGAAGAAGCGCTGGCCGCCATAGATGCGATAAGGAATGCGTTCGCGCAGCAGTGCTTCTTCAAGCACCCGCGACTGGGCGTTGGAGCGATAGAGGATGGCGATGTCGCTGCGTGCCAGGCCGGTCTTGAGTGCGCTTTCGATGCTCTCGACCACGTAGCGGGCTTCGTCGTGTTCATTGAAGGCGGCGTACAGGCTCAACGGTTCGCCATCGCCGCCGTCGGTCCACAGCTCTTTGCCCAGGCGCCCGCTGTTGTTGGCGATCAGGGCGTTGGCCGCCTTGAGGATGCCGGCGGTGGAACGGTAGTTCTGCTCCAGGCGGATCAGCTCGGCGTCGGGGAAGTCGGCGGTGTACTGGTGGATGTTCTCGATCTTGGCACCGCGCCAGCCGTAAATCGACTGGTCGTCATCGCCGACCACCATCAGGCTGTCGCCGCCCTTGGCCAGCAGCCGCAGCCAGGCGTACTGCACGGCGTTGGTATCCTGGAATTCGTCGACCAGCACATGGCGGAAGCGCCGCTGGTAGTGCTCGAGCAGGC
Source organism: Pseudomonas sp. NPDC087612 (assembly GCF_044743505.1). Classification (NCBI taxonomy): domain Bacteria; kingdom Pseudomonadati; phylum Pseudomonadota; class Gammaproteobacteria; order Pseudomonadales; family Pseudomonadaceae; genus Pseudomonas; species Pseudomonas sp. NPDC087612. The sequence continues at coordinate 283,738 of NZ_JBIUWO010000007.1, read as the reverse complement.
CCGGGTGATCGCGCCACAGGTCCAGGGCGCGCAGCAGCAGCTCGGAGAAGTCGATGACGCCGGCGCGCTGGCAGGCTGCCTCGTAAGCTTCATAGATGCTGCGCATGGTGCCGAGGAACAGGTCGCCGCTGGCTTGGATATGTTGCGGGCGCAGGCCTTCGTCTTTCTGGCCGTTGATGAACCACTGTGCCTGGCGCGCCGGCCAGCGCTGTTCATCCAGGCCCAGCTCGCGGATTACGCGTTTGACCAGACGCTGCTGGTCGTCGCTGTCGAGGATCTGGAAGTTCTGGTTCAGCCCGGCCTCTTGCCAGTGCGCGCGCAACAGGCGGTGCGCCAGGCCGTGGAAGGTGCCGACCCACATGCCGGCCGGGTTGATGCCCATCAGCTGTTCGATACGCTGGCGCATCTCGGCAGCGGCCTTGTTGGTGAAGGTAACCGACAGGATCGAGTGCGGCGAGGCCTGCACCACCTGGATCAACCAGGCGATGCGGTGCACCAGCACACGGGTTTTGCCGGAGCCGGCACCGGCCAGGACCAACTGACGACCGACCGGCGCAGCTACAGCCTGGCGTTGGGCGTCGTTGAGAGAGTTCAACAGGAGAGAGAGATCATCGCGCATCCGGCCATTTTAGGGGCGCAGGCGACCCTTGGGCAAATATACAGTAGAAAAACTTGGCGCTGACGACCGGCCGGTCACCGGCTGCAGCCCAAGGCCTGCGTGCTTGAGCACCTGCCGTCGGGAAATGCGATGAAATAATTATGATCCAGAGCAGTTTGGCCCAGGGGCTTGCTTGTGTATGCTCCGTGCACGTTTAAGGCTAACCATTACAAGAACACCGCCTATGACACTCGGTTCCGACTCCCTGAGCGCCCCAGCCCAAGCGCGCCGGAGTATTCGCAAACACTTCGCACCGAAACTGGCTGTCGAGCGCACCCGCCTGCTGTATCAAGGCTCGTTGCTGCCGACCCTGTTCATGCTGCTCAACGGCCTTGTCTGTGCCTGGCTGCTATGGAACCCGGCGCGTTACCTGCTGGTCAGCGTCTGGGTGGTCTGGCTGATGGCGCTGGTGGCGTTGCGGGTGATCCAGGTGGCCGCTTTCGATGCTGCCATGCCCGACCGGCAAGCCCAGCCGACCTGGTGGCGGATGTTTTTGCTCGGTTCGGCCTTCAGCGGCCTGACCCTGGCCAGCGCGGCGATTGCCCTGGTGCCGGTGGACAACTTCGTCCAGCAGGCCTGGGTGTTTGGCCTGCTGGGGGCGGCGACGCTTTCGGCCAGCGTTGCTTATGCCGTCAGCCTGCCAGCGTTTCTCAGTTTTACCTTGCCCTGCCTGCTGCCGCCGATTGCTTTCCTGTTCTGGAGTGGCGACGAACAGCAGCGCGGCTGGGGCTGGCTTGGGCTGATTCTGTTGATTGCGCTGTCGGTGGTGGCCTGGCAGGTCAACCGGCTGATCGAACGCGGATTGCTGCGACGCTTTCAGAATCAGGAGCTGATCGAACACCTGCAAGCGGCGCAAAGCCGCAGCGAGAGCCTCAACCAGGCATTGGCCGAGGAGGTCGAACAGCGCCGGTTGATCGAGGAACAGCTGCGTGAGGCGCAGGTTGGGCTGGAGTCGCGGGTGGCCCAGCGCAGCCAGGAACTCGATGTCGCCAACCAGGCCCTGAGCAAAAGCGAGCAGCGCCTGGCCCTGGCGCTAGAGGCCAGCGAGCTGGGGCTTTGGGACTGGAACCTGGACACCGACGAGATCCACCACACGCAATTGCGCGAGCTGTTTGGCCTGGAGCCTGAACAAGTCCAGGAAATGCTCGCGCACCTCAAGCCACGTTTGCATCCCGATGACGTGCCGCTGCTCAAGCGTACCCTGGTCGAACACCTCAAGGGCCGCAGCGAGGACTACCGCATCGACTACCGGGTGCGTCACCGCCAGGGCCATTGGTGCTGGATTGAGGACCGTGGCCGGGCGGTGGAACGTGATGCCAGCGGGCGGGTGCTGCGCATGCTCGGCACCCGCCGGGAAATCAGCGCGCAAAAAGCCCAGGAGGAACAGCAGCGTCTGGCCGCCACGGTGTTTGAAGCCGCCAGTGAAGGCATTGTGATTCTTGACCCTGACTATGTACTGCTGGCCGTCAATCAGGCCTTCTGCCGGGTTACCGGCTACAGCCGCGAAGAACTATTGCAAGGGCGGTTGCTGGAGCTGGCGTGCAGCCTTGATGCTCGTCGACATTCACAGGCTATCGAACTGGCCCTGGAGCAACAGGGCAGCTGGCAAGGCGAACTGGTCGAGGCGCGCAAGAACGGTGAGCTTTATCCTCAGTGGCTGCAGCTTAACGGCGTACGTGATGCCCGCGGCAACCTGACCAGCATCGTCGGCTTCTTTACCGACCTGTCGGCGCGCCGTGAGTCTGAAGAGCGCCTGCGCTACCTGGCCCACTATGATGAACTGACGGGCCTGGCCAACCGCGCCTTGTTCCGCCTGCGCCTGCACGAGGCCGGCGAGCGCCTGCGCCAGAGCGGTCGCGGCCTGGCCCTGCTGCACATCGACCTGGACCGCTTCAAGCTGCTCAACGACAGCCTTGGCCATGAAGTTGCCGACCATTTGCTCAAGCAGATGGCCCAGCGCATCAGCAATGCCATGCCCGAGGCCGACACCGTGGCGCGGCTTTCCGGCGACGAGTTTGCCGTGCTGTTCGATGCCTACAGCAACCTGTCGAGCCTGGTACGGGTCGCCAGCCGCCTGCTCGACAAGCTACGCGTGCCCCTGCGGGTCGATGGTCACGAGCTGGTGATCAGCGCTTCGGTGGGCATTAGCCTGCTGGCCGACACCTCGCGGGATGTTACGGTGCTGGTCAGCCAGGCCAATACCGCCATGCAGCACGCCAAGCACCTGGGTGGCGACAACTTCCAGTTCTACACCGAGAGCCTGCAGGCCAGCACCCTGCAGCGCCTGCAGCTGGAAAACCACCTGCGCAAGGCCATCGAAGAGCGGCAACTGCAGGTCTACTACCAACCCAAGCTGTGCCTGGCCACTGGCCGTCTGCATGCGGCCGAGGCGCTGGTGCGCTGGCAGCATCCGCAGTGGGGCATGGTGCCGCCGTCGGACTTCATCGGCCTGGCCGAAGAAACCGGGCTGATTGCACCGATGGGCGAATTCGTCCTGCGCCAGGCCTGCTGGCAGGCTTGCGAGTGGCAGCGCATGGGCCTTGCGCCGATTCGCGTGTCGGTGAACCTGTCGGTGTATCAGTTGCGCCAGGGCAAGCTGGTCAGCCTGGTGCGCCAGGTTTTGGAAGAAAGCGGCCTGGCCCCGCACTTGCTGGAACTGGAACTGACCGAGAGCCAGTTGCTCGACAGCGTCGAGCACATCATCGCCACCTTCCGCCAATTGCATGAGCTGGGGGTGAAGCTTGCGATCGACGACTTTGGCACCGGCTATTCATCGCTCAGCTACCTCAAGCGTTTCCCGGTGGACTACGTGAAGATCGATCAGGCCTTTATCCGGGGCCTGCGCGAGGGCAGCGAGGACGCGGCCATCACCCGGGCAATCATCGCCATGGCCCAGAGCCTGGACCTGCAGGTGGTTGCCGAGGGCGTCGAGACCGCTGAACAGCTGGACTTCCTGCGCAAGCAAGGCTGCAACGAAGTGCAGGGCTACCTGATCAGCCGGCCGGTGCCGGCGCAGGAACTGGCCGGTTTACTGGCCAGCCGCTACAGCTTTTAAAGGTGCCAGGCGCGGCCCTGGTGGGCCAGCAGGCTGTGGGCCTGGTCCGGGCCGTTACTACCGGCGTGGTAGGGGCGAGGGGCCTGGAAGTGTTCCTGCCAGCCGTTAAGGATCGGGTCGATCCAGGCCCACGCCGCCTCGACCTCGTCACGGCGCATGAACAGCGTCGAGTCGCCTTCGAGCACATCCAGCAATAGCCGCTCATAGGCGTCCCAGCGACGGGTCTGGCCGAATACCTGGGCCAGGTTGAGGTTGAGTTCCACCGGCTCCAGGCGCATGCCCTTGCCGGGGGTCTTGGTCATCATTTGCAGGCTGATGCGCTCGTCGGGTTGTAGCTGGATCAGCAGCTGGTTGGCCTGATCGCCGTCGAACAGGCGGTGGGGCACCGGCTTGAACTGAATGACGATCTGCGACGAGCGCTTGGCCAGGCGTTTGCCAGTGCGCAAGTAGAAGGGCACGCCGGCCCAGCGCCAGTTGTTGATGTGGGCTTCTACGGCGACAAAGGTCTCGGTATCGCTGTCGTTGTCGACATCTTTTTCGAAGTAGTAAGCCGGTACTTCCTGGCCGCCGATCTTGCCGGCGCTATACTGGCCGCGCACGGTCTTGTCCTGCACGTCCTGGCCGGTGATCGGTTGCAGGGCCTTGAGGATCTTCACCTTTTCGTCACGAACCGCTTCAGCCTCGAATTGTGCCGGCGGCTCCATGGCCACCAGGCACAGCAGCTGCAGCAGGTGGTTCTGCAGCATGTCGCGGGTGGCGCCGGCGCGGTCGTAGTAGGCGCCACGGTTTTCGATGCCGAGGGTTTCACAGACGCTGATCTGCACATGATCGACCTGGTTGTTGCGCCACACCGGCTCGAGCAAGGCATTGGCAAAGCGCAGGGCCATGAGGTTCTGCACCGTTTCCTTGCCCAGGTAGTGATCGATACGAAACACCTGCGACTCGGCGAACACCGCGCCGAAGGCCTCGTTGATCGCCGTGGCTGACTCCAGCGAGTGGCCGATGGGTTTTTCCAGGACGATGCGCGCATCGTGATCGGCAAGCCCGGCGATTTTCAGGTGGTTGGCAATCGGCACGAACAGGTTCGGTGCGGTGGCCAGGTAGTAGATCCGGGTCAGGCCGCCGGCTTCACCGAGAAAGCGCGCCAGGCGGACGAAATCGGCGCTTTGCGAGGCGTCCATGGGGAAGTAGTCCAGGCGCGCCGAGAACCGCGCCCAGACATCCTCGTCGAAGTCGGCACGGGCAATCTGTGCCCGGCAACGGCGTTCGGCGAGTTTGAGGAATTGATTACGTGGCAGATTGCTGCGGGCCAGGGCGATGATGCGCACGGCGGGGTGCAGGCGAGCCTCGCGATACAGGTGGTAGAGCGCCGGAAGCAGTTTATGCAGGGCCAGGTCACCGGTGCCGCCGAACACCATGATGTCGCAAGGGATAGTCAATACCACCACTCTCCTAGTTCGTTTAGCTGGGCGGGTCGCCGGTCATGTAGTATAACTACAAGAAAGCTACAACCCGGTCAGTCGATCATAACCGAGTCCTGCCCTTGAATCTGTTGCAACACATCGCCCAGTCGCGCCATCTGCTACGCAAATCGGAACTCAAGGTTGCCGATCACGTGCTGCTTGATCCAGCGGCCGTCATGCATAGCTCCATGGCCGACCTTGCCCACAGCGTCGGCATCAGCGAGCCGACCATCGTGCGTTTTTGCCGTGCGATCGGTTGTTCCGGTTTCCAGGACCTCAAGCTCAAGCTGGCGCAGAGCCTGGCGGCGGGCGCGAGTTTCGGCCAGTTCGCCATTCATGAAGACGACTCGGTTGCCGACTACAGCCTGAAGATCTTCGACACCACCCTGCATACCCTGATGGAAGTGCGCGAGCACCTCGATCCACAGGCTTTGCAGCGTGCGGTATCCGCCATGGCCCAGGCCCAGCGTGTCGAGTTCTACGGTTTTGGTGCCTCCGGCGCGGTAGCGGCCGATGCCCAGCACAAGTTCTTCCGCCTGTTGCTGACGGCGGCGGCGTATTCCGACCCGCACATGCAGGCGATGTCTGCGGTCACCCTCAAGCCGGGCGATGTGGCCATCTGCATTTCCCAGTCGGGGCGCTCCAAAGACCTGCTGATCACCGCCAACCTGGTGCGTGAAAGCGGCGCCACGCTGATCACCCTGTGCCCGAGCCAGACGCCGTTGGCGGAGCTGTCGACCGTCAACCTGGCCATCGATGTGCACGAAGACACCGAAATCTACACCCCGCTGACCTCGCGCATTGCCCACCTGGTGGTGATCGACGTGCTGGCCATGGGCGTGGCCATGGCCCGCGGGCCGAGCCTGGTCAACCACCTCAAGAGCGTCAAGCGCAGCTTGCGCAGCCTGCGCCTGTCGCCCAAGTCGATCAAGGCGATGGACGACTGAGACCTGTAGGCGCGGGTTCATTGATTTGTCATTGGCCCGCCGCCAAACCGTAATGCCACGACGTCAGGCTGAAGCTCCCGCACTCGATAAGGGAGATATGCAATGGCTCGTGAATTCGATGGCTCGTACCAACCCAACGCCAAATCCCGCAAACAGCAGGAAAAAGACCAGCGCCGCATGGAGTTTCGCCGCGCGATCGAAAGCTACTCCGAGCAGCGCCGTCTGCTGCAGGACATCACCGACTACCCCGACTTGCAGGCCGTCAGCGTGTGGCAGGTATCGGCGGCAGAATCCCCGAGAAACGCTCAACAAGCCCGCTGATCTGTGCACGTTCGCTGCGAATGAACGCTAGAAAGGCCAGGGCCACCGGCGATTGCCGCTTGGCCTTGGACTGCACCACACACCAGCTGCGGTACAGCGGCAGCTCTTCGACCGGCAGCTCGCGCAGCACGCCGGTGGCCAGTTCCAGGTTCAATGCATGGCGGGTCAGCAGGGCGATGCCCAGGCCGGCAATCACGCACTCGCGCTGGGCATCGGCCGAGGCCACTTCCAGCGTCTGAGTGAAGTGCACGCGCTTTTCCTTGAAGTACTCTTCGCAAGCCTTGCGTGTGCCCGAGCCCTGTTCGCGTACCAATAGCGTGTGCGGCTCAAGGTCTTGCAAACGCAGGCTGTCGAGCTTGCACAGCGGATGATCGGGCGGCGCCACGGCAACGATCGGATTGTTGAGGAACGGCAGGAACTCCAGGCCCATGTCCTGGGGCACCATGGACATAATGATCAGGTCATCACGGTTGTCCGAGAGGCGACGTATGGCCTGGGCGCGGTTGACCACCGTGAGGGTAAGATTGACCTCGGGGTGCAAACGCTTGAAGGCCGCGAACAGATGCGGGACGAAGTACTTGGCGCTGGATTCGACCGCCAGCTTCAATTGCCCCTGCAGCGAGCCCTGCATGTCGGAGAGCTGCATGTCGAGGCTCTCCAGGCGCCCGAAGATATCGCGGCTGGCGCGTTGCAGCGCTTCAGCGGCTTCGGTCAGGTAGAGCTTCTTGCCGACATACTCGAACAGCGGCTGGCCGACCAGTTCTTCCAATTGGCGGATCTGTAGACTAACGGCGGGTTGCGTCAGGTTCATCTCCTCGGCTGCCCGGCTGTAGGAACGCAAATCACAGACCTCATTGAAGATCTGAAGTTGACGCAATGTCATACGCATCAATGACTTACGCATTTCTCTCAAGCCCCGGCAAAACCTTGTAACAGCACTATAAGCTTTTGCTTATGCACACCCTAATAAATATTGATTTTTGTTTATCCAGAGACAGCGCTAGGGTAAAGATGCGACTGGCCAGCGATGATTGGTCACGCGCCGACCGGCGTTGCCGGCTCGTTTGTTCTAGCGGCCTTGGGAATACTCCAGTGATAAAAAAGATCCTGATCGCCAACCGCGGTGAAATTGCTGTTCGGATCGTGCGTGCCTGCGCCGAGATGGGCATCCGTTCCGTGGCGATCTACTCCGACGCCGACCGCCATGCCTTGCACGTCAAACGTGCCGACGAGGCCCACAGCATTGGTGCCGAGCCCCTGGCCGGCTACCTGAACCCGCGCAAGCTGGTGAACTTGGCCGTGGAAACCGGTTGTGATGCGCTGCATCCCGGTTATGGTTTTCTGTCTGAGAACGCTGAACTTGCTGACATCTGCGCCGAACGCGGTATCAAATTCATAGGCCCGGCGGCTGAAGTCATTCGCCGCATGGGTGACAAGACCGAAGCCCGCCGCAGCATGATCAAGGCCGGTGTGCCGGTGACCCCGGGCACTGAAGGCAACGTCGCCGATATCCACGAAGCGCTGCTCGAAGGCGACCGCATCGGTTACCCGGTGATGCTCAAGGCCACTTCCGGTGGTGGCGGCCGCGGTATTCGCCGCTGCAACAGCCGTGAAGAGCTGGAGCAAGCCTTCCCGCGGGTAATCTCCGAAGCGACCAAGGCCTTCGGTTCTGCGGAAGTGTTCCTGGAAAAATGCATCGTCAACCCGAAACACATCGAGGCGCAAATCCTCGGTGACAGCTTCGGTAACGTCGTCCACCTGTTCGAGCGCGACTGCTCGATCCAGCGCCGTAACCAGAAACTCATTGAAATTGCCCCGAGCCCGCAACTGACCCCCGAACAGCGCGCCTATATCGGCGACCTGTCGGTGCGCGCGGCCAAGGCCGTGGGCTACGAGAACGCCGGTACCGTGGAGTTCCTGCTCGCCGATGGCGAAGTGTACTTCATGGAGATGAACACCCGGGTGCAGGTGGAACACACCATCACCGAAGAAATCACCGGTATCGACATTGTTCGCGAGCAGATCCGTATTGCCTCCGGCCTGCCGCTGTCGGTCAAGCAGGAAGACATCCAGCACCGCGGCTTTGCCCTGCAGTTCCGGATCAACGCCGAAGACCCGAAGAACAACTTCCTGCCCAGCTTCGGCAAGATCACCCGTTACTACGCCCCCGGCGGCCCCGGCGTGCGCACCGACACGGCGATCTATACCGGCTACACCATTCCACCGTTCTACGACTCGATGTGCCTGAAACTGGTGGTCTGGGCGCTGACCTGGGAAGAAGCCATGGACCGCGGTCTGCGGGCCCTGGACGACATGCGTGTGCAGGGGGTGAAGACCACGGCTGCCTATTACCAGGAAATCCTGCGCAATCCGGAATTTCGCAGTGGTCAGTTCAATACCAGCTTCGTTGAAAGCCATCCGGAACTGACCAACTACTCGATCAAGCGCAAACCCGAAGAGCTGGCCCTGGCCATCGCCGCCGCCATCGCCGCACATGCGGGCTTATGAATAAGCCAGCTGCAAGTTGTTAGCTGCAAGCGACAAGTCAGAGCCGATCGGCTTTTTCTTGCGGCTTGTAGCTTGAAGCTTGCCGCTATGAGGAGATAAGAATGTCCAAGAAGATCTTTGTCACTGACACAATCCTGCGCGACGCCCACCAGTCCCTGCTGGCCACCCGCATGCGTACCGAAGACATGCTGCCGATCTGCGACAAGCTCGACAAGGTCGGCTACTGGTCGCTGGAAGTCTGGGGCGGGGCGACCTTCGACGCCTGCGTACGCTTCCTCAAGGAAGACCCGTGGGAGCGTTTGCGCAAACTGCGCGCGGCACTGCCCAACACCCGCCTGCAGATGCTCCTGCGCGGGCAGAACCTGCTGGGCTACCGCCACTACAGCGATGACGTGGTCAAAGCCTTCGTCGCCAAGGCGGCGGTCAACGGCATTGACGTGTTCCGCATCTTCGACGCCATGAACGATGTGCGTAACCTGCGCGTGGCCATCGAAGCGGTCAAGGCCGCTGGCAAGCACGCCCAGGGCACTATTGCCTACACCACCAGCCCGGTACACACCATCGACGCCTTCGTCGCCCAGGCCAAGCAGATGGAAGCCATGGGTTGCGACTCGGTGGCCATCAAGGACATGGCCGGCCTGCTGACTCCCTTCGCCACCGGCGAGCTGGTCAAGGCGCTGAAGGCCGAGCAGTCGCTGCCGGTGTTCGTCCATTCCCACGACACCGCCGGCCTGGCTGCCATGTGCCAGCTCAAGGCGATCGAGAACGGCGCCGACCATATCGACACCGCCATCTCCAGCTTCGCCTGGGGCACTAGCCACCCGGGCACCGAGTCGATGGTCGCGGCCCTCAAGGGCAGCGAGTTCGACACCGGCCTGAGCCTGGAATTGCTGCAGGAAATCGGCCTGTACTTCTATGCCGTGCGCAAGAAGTACCACCAGTTCGAAAGCGAATTCACCGCCGTCGACACCCGTGTGCAAGTCAACCAGGTACCGGGCGGGATGATTTCCAACCTGGCCAACCAGCTCAAGGAGCAGGGCGCGCTCAACCGCATGAACGAAGTGCTGGCGGAAATCCCGCGGGTGCGCGAAGACCTCGGCTTCCCGCCACTGGTGACCCCGACCTCGCAGATTGTCGGTACCCAGGCGTTCTTCAACGTGCTCGCCGGCGAGCGCTACAAGACCATCACCAACGAGGTGAAGCTGTACCTGCAAGGCGGTTACGGCAAGGCTCCGGGTGTGGTCGACGAAAATCTGCGGCGCCAGGCCATTGGTAGCGAAGAAGTCATCGACGTGCGCCCGGCCGATTTGCTCAAGCCGGAAATGGCCAAGCTGCGCAACGACATCGGCGCCCTGGCCAAGTCGGAAGAAGACGTACTGACCTACGCCATGTTCCCGGACATCGGGCGCAAGTTCCTCGAAGAGCGTGAGGCCGGCACCCTGACCCCTGAAGTGCTGCTGCCGATTCCGGAAGCCGGCGCCGTGGCCTCGGCCGGCGGCGAAGGCGTGCCGACCGAATTCGTCATCGACGTGCACGGCGAGACCTACCGGGTGGATATCACCGGTGTCGGCGTCAAGGCCGAAGGCAAGCGTCACTTCTACCTGTCCATCGACGGCATGCCGGAAGAAGTAGTGTTCGAGCCGCTCAACGAATTTGTCGGCGGTGGCAGCAGCAAACGCAAGCAGGCCAGCGCCCCTGGCCATGTCAGTACCACCATGCCGGGCAATATCGTCGATGTGCTGGTCAAGGAAGGCGATACGGTCAAGGCCGGCCAGCCGGTGCTGATCACCGAGGCGATGAAGATGGAGACCGAGGTGCAGGCGGCAATCGCCGGCAAGGTCACCGCCATTCACGTGGCCAAGGGCGACCGGGTCAACCCGGGCGAGATCCTGATCGAGATCGAGGGCTGATTTTCAGGCCCTCATCTACAAGCGGTTAACCTCTGGGGGGCGTATGCCTCCCTTTTTTTGCCTGCTCCTACCGGCACGCCTCCAAGGTCTGTACCTGTCCCTCGGGCCGCTGGTTATCTGCCGCCAACCAACGTTCGAACCCCGCCGCAATCGCCGGCCATTCATCATCGGTAATCGAGAACCAGGCGGTGTCGCGGTTTCGGTCCTTGATCACCATGTGCTTGCGAAACACCCCCTCGAAGGTGAAGCCAAAGCGCAGCGCGGCGCGCTTGGAGCGGGCGTTGTCGTTGTTGCATTTCCATTCCAGGCGGCGGTTGCCCAGCTCGAACGCCAGTTTGCCAAGCAGGTACACCGCTTCGGTGCCTTTAGGTGTGCGCTGCATGGCAGCACCAAAGGCGATATGGCCAATCTCGATGCGGCCCTGTTCGGGCACGATCGACATCAGGCTGAGGATGCCCTGGGTCTGGCCGCTGGCCAGGTCAATGACGCTGTAGAACAGCGGATCGCTGCTGGCGGCATTGGTGTCGAGCCAGTGATCGAAGTCTTCGCGCTCGGTGAACGGACCGTAGGCCAGGTAGTCCCACAGTGTGCGGTCGGCCTGGGAGCCCTGGAACACTTCCCAGAGGTCTTCGGTGTCGCGCTTGGGGTCGAGTTTTTCCAGGCGCACGAAGCGCCCGGTCAATGTTGCAGGTTGCGGGCGCTTGGCCGGATGCCAGTGCAATGGGCTGCTCATGGGGTGGCTCCTCTGGCTTACAGCGGTTTGCGAAACTGGATGAAGCCGGGCCGCTCGGCGACCTGCTCGTACAGGCTGATGGCCGTGGCGTTGGTTTCGTGGGTCAACCAGTGCACCTTGGCGCAACCTGCCGCCTTTGCCGTAGCGTAGACGTATTCGATCAGCTGGCGGCCGATACCCAGGCCGCGTTGCTCACTTTGCACGTAGAGGTCCTGCAGGTAGCAGGAGTTCTCGATGCTCCAGTTGGAGCGGTGATAGATCCAGTGGACCATGCCCAGTGCCTTGCCGTCGACCCAGGCCAGGGCGGCGTTGGTCGGCTCGGCCGGGTCGAGCATGCGCGCCCAGGCCACGGCGCTGACCTCGTCATCGATACGGGTTTCGTAGAATTGTTGATAGGCCTGCCACAGCGGTAGCCAGGCGCTGTGATCGTCGGCGGTGACAGGGCGGATGGTGACGTTAGGCATAGGTGTGTTCCTTCAAGGTTGGCCCATCAGGGCGGCCAATTGGTTGTCCAGGGGGTCGTTGCTGTTGGCCAGGCCGGTGCGCACGCCTTCGATGTCGATGGCCGAACGGTTCTGGCTGAGTTTGCGTGTGCCTTGCAGGCGCTCGATGGGCAGGGCGAAGCCGACGATTGCCTTGAGCATGCCGGCCATGTAGTCGGCGGGCGCTTCGTCCACCGACCAGGGTTTGGCCTGGCGTTGTTCGTGGTGATCACTCAGGCGGCGGACGATCTCCAGCAGACGCTCGGCGTCATGGAAAACCTCAGCCTTGCCCCAGGCGTGCACAGCCACGTAGTTCCAGGTCGGAACCGTGCGCGGGTCGTCGACCTTGCTGGGGTAGTAGCCGGCGCTGACATACGCATCGGGCCCGGCAAACACCAGCAGCGCCTCGGCGCCGTTGGCCAACTCCTGCCATTGCTTGTTGGCGCGGGCGAAGTGGCCGTACAGGGTGCCGTTGCTGCCCTGTTTGCGATCCAGCAGCAGCGGCAGGTGACTGGCCTGCAAGCCCTGTTCACCGTGGGTGACCAATACGGCCAGGCGCGTTTGCTCGATCTGCTGGTGCAGACGCTCGAGGTCGGTTTCCTTGTAGCTCGAAGGTGTGAACATGTGGATTGTCCTTGGCGAATGGCTCAATCCTAGGCAGGCTATTGGACTAAGGTAAGAGCCATTTCCAGCTAATTTTATAGGTCCATTGTCATGAGCGAGCGCCCCTTCACCTTGCCGTTCGACCCGACTGGTATCGTCCTTGATCGCCGCCAGGGGCTCAGCCGCCAGCTTTACCAGGCGCTTCGCATGCGCGTGCTGGACGGTCGCCTGAGCAGTGGCACGCGCTTGCCGGCCAGCCGTGATATGGCTGCGGCGCTGTCGGTGTCGCGCAACAGCGTGGTGCGGGCCTACGACCAGTTGTACGCCGAAGGCTATATCGAAAGCCGGGTCGGCGATGGCACCTATGTCAGCCAGCTGCCAAAACTATCCACAAAAGTATCCACAGGGTTATCCCTGGGTTTTTCCACAGGGTTATCCACAAAAACAGCAAATAGCACTGTGGATTCATCCAGCAAACTTATCCACAATGGTCCTTGCAACCGCCTGGAAAGCCACCATTTACCGCCACCGAAAAGTGGTCCGCCACGGGCTTTTCGCGTCGGTTTGCCGGCGTTCGATTTGTTCCCTTTCGACGTCTGGGCCAAGCTTCAGGCGGGTTTCTGGCGCAACCCCGATCGCGCTGCTTTGGGCTATGGCGACCCGGCTGGAGAGCCGCAACTTCGTCAATTGATCGCGACCTATTTGCGTCGATCTCGTGGACTTTCCTGCACGGCTGAACAAATTGTGATCACCAGTGGCGCACAGCAGGCCATCAGCCTTTGTGCACAGCTGTTATTGGAGCCTGGCGAAGTGGTGGCTGTGGAAAACCCCGGTTACCGCGCTGCTGGAAACGCCTTCGCCTTGACCGGGGCAAAAGTGCAAGGCGTGGCGGTCGACGATGAGGGCCTGGACTGCGCTGCGCTCAATGCCGTGGAACATTGTCGCCTCAGCTATGTGACGCCATCGCACCAGTATCCGACCGGCGTCACCATGAGCCTGGCCCGTCGTCTGCAGTTGCTGGCCTGGGCCGAGCGCAAGGACGGCTGGATCATCGAAGATGACTACGACGGTGAGTACCGCTACAGCGGCGACCCGCTAGCGCCTCTGGCAGCGCTGGATCGCAGTGGGCGGGTGTTGTATGTCGGCACCTTCGGCAAGATAGCCTTTCCGGCGCTGCGCCTGGGTTACCTGGTGCTGCCCAGGCAGTTGGTGCAGGTGTTTTCCCGCTGCCGGGCGCTGGCCGTACGCCACTCTGAAATAGGCACTCAGGCAGTGATGGCCCAGTTCATGGCCCAGGGGCATTTTCAACGGCATATCCGGCGCATGCGCAAAGCGGCGCTCAGCCGAAGAAATACGTTGATGGCAGGATGGCCACAGGGCATCAGCGGCATCGGCCCGCTGCCACATGTAGCTGCAGGTCTACATGTGGCAGTGCGGGTTGATTCGCTTGCGCGCGAACGTACGTTGATCGGGCAAGCCGAAAGTGTTGGCGTCGAGATTAACGGCTTGAGTGATTTCTGGCTGCCAGACTCGGATACGCCGGAGGATGAGCGTGCTGGACTGGTCTTGGGGTTTGCCGCTGTTCCGGAAGCTGCGATTGAGGTCGCAGTGCGGCATTTGGCTGAAGTTTGGGGCCACTCAAAGAGCTGAAGGGATTTACAGTGAGTTCATTCGCTGGGCATGTGTTACATGCCCGTTGGGCTAAATTTTTAGGTTACAAGTTAAATTTTTAACTTGATTGACGTTGCCTTCTCACGTGGTAGAACTTTCATGTGCTCAGGGTAAGCCCGTGCTATTTCAGTTCAAGATTGTTACGTCATTTAATTCGAAAATCATTAGTCACACTTTTATTGGTGGCGCGGCGTGTTAGCTCGCCTGATGGTTTTTGCTCGGTATATAGGGCCAATAATGAAAGAATCCCATAAACACTGCATGAAAGCGGCCTTGAAGGAATTCAGCAAGCCTGGAAAACGAAATTTTTCGTTACCTGCAGGTGATAGTTTCACTGCGTTGATCGATGGTGAGCCCTTCGTTGCAACAGACGTCCGTGGCTTCCACAGCTTCGGTGTAAGAATTGTCGTCGGGTTGATTGATGGAGGTAGTGAGCGCCGCTACATCACGGTGGCAGCCGATGATTACCTGGCGGCCGGCGAATATGATGTAACGCTTGAAGGAGAAGTTACCATCGGTTATGTCGTCGAGAACCCTGAGGGTAATAACGAATACTCCGCAGAGACGGGCCGTATCAAAATGTCGAGTGCGGCAAATACCGAGTTTTCCGGGAAGTTCAATGCAACACTGGTCGAAAGTTCGCCGTACAAGGCGATTACCGAAGCCTGTTTCAAGGTAGGTCAAACTGTCGAATTGTCCTGACGGATAGGTTCGACATACCTCCCGCCATTGTTGGCGGGAGGTATTGCGGTTATTTGCCTGACTTTATCTTGCTCCAGGCGCGGGTGCGTGCGCGCTCGGCATCCCGCGGCAGCGGTTGCAGGGTATAAAGCTTGGCCATGGCTTCTTCGGTGGGGTACAGGTTGGGGTTATTGCGGATGGCCGGGGCAACCCGTTCGGTGGCGTCCTTGTTCGGGTTGGGGTAACCGACAAAGTCGCTGATGGGCGCGATCACCTTTGGCTGCAGCAGGTAGTTGATGAAGGTGTAGGCATCTTCCGGGTTGGCCGCGCCTTTGGGGATTGCAAGCATGTCGAACCAGATTGGCGCACCTTCCTTGGGCAGACGCATGTCGACGACCACGCCGTTCTTCGCCTCGCTGGCGCGGTTGGCGGCCTGGGAGAAGCTGCCGGAGTAGCCGACCGCTACGCAGATGTCGCCATTGGCAATATCCGCCATGTATTTGGAGGAATGGAAGTAGGTGACGTGCGGGCGGATTTTCAGCAGTAGCTCTTCGGCCTTTTTGTAATCCGCAGGTTTCGTGCTGTTCGGTGGCAGGCCGAGGTACTGCAGGGCCAGTGGCAGGATTTCAGAGGGTGAATCAAGCAAGGCCACGCCGCACTGCTTGAGCTTGGCGATGTTCTCCTCCTTGAAGATCAGGTCCCAGCTGTCGACCGGGGCGTTGTCGCCCAGCGCCGCCTTGACCTTGGCCGGGTTGAAGCCGATCAGCACGGTGCCGTACATGTAGGGCACGGCGAACTGGTTGCCGGGGTCGTTGGCCTCGATCAGCTTCATCAGTTTCGGGTCCAGGTGCTGCCAGTTCGGCAACTTGCTGCGGTCCAGGGGCTGGAACACCCCGGCTTCGATCTGCTTGGCCAGGAACACGTTGGACGGCACCACCACGTCGTAGCCGGAGTTGCCGGTCAACAGCTTGGCTTCCAGGGCTTCGTTGGTGTCGAAGATGTCGTAGATGAGTTTGACCTGGCTGTCTTTCTGGAAGTCCACCAGGGTTTGCGGGGTGATGTAGTCGAACCAGTTGTAGACCCGCAGGGTGCGTTGTTCGGCAGCTTGCAGGCTACCGGCGAGCAGGGTGCTGCACAGCAGCGGGGCGAGCAGGCGCTGGAGTCGGGTCATGCTTGAGCTTCCTGTTGGGCGCGTTCGAAACCTTCGAGTACGTTCACCGCGTTGATGCCGATTTCCTCGACCGCATAACCGCCTTCCATGACGAACAGCGTCGGCTTGCCGAGGCGGGCAATGCGTTCGCCCATCTGCAGGTAGTCGGGGCTGTCGAGCTTGAACTGGGAAATCGGATCGTCCTTGAAGGTATCCACGCCCAGGGAAATTACCAGCACGTTCGGGTCGTAGGCGGCGATGCGCTCACAGGCCTCGTCCAGGGCCTTGCTCCAGGTCGGCCAGTCACTCCCGGCTGGCAGCGGGTAGTTGACGTTGTAGCCCAGCCCCTCGCCTTCGCCGCGCTCGTCGGCATAGCCGAGAAAGAACGGGAATTCGGCCTGCGGATCACCATGGATCGAGGCGAAGAACACATCGCTGCGCTGGTAGAAGATTTCCTGGGTGCCGTTGCCGTGGTGGTAGTCGACATCGAGGATAGCCACCTTGCGCCGGCCCTGGTCGAGGAACGCCTGGGCGGCGATGGCGGCGTTGTTCAGGTAGCAATAACCCCCCATGACGTCGCTGGCGGCGTGGTGCCCGGGTGGCCGGCAGAGGGCGAAGGCGCTGTGGGCGCCGGTCTGGATTGCCGCCTGGGCGGTAAGGGCTACTTGTGCGGCGCTGTAGGCCGCTTGCCAGGTACCCGCGGTGATGGGCGCGCCGGCGTCGAAGCTGTAGTAGCCAAGCTCGCCATGCAGGCCGCTGGGTTTGACGCTGCGCAGGGTGCGCGCCGGCCAGGTGAAGGGCAGCAGGTCGCCTTCGTGACCCAGTTGGGTCCAGCGCTGCCAGGCGCCTTCGAAGAAATTCAGGTAATCGGCGCTGTGCACCCGCAGCAAGGGCGCGCGGCCAAAATCGGCAGGGCCCTTGATGGCCCCCAGTTCACGGGTCTTTACCCGATCCAGGACATGGTCGGCGCGCGAGGGCATTTCGAAGCAGGGCATCAGTTGCCCGTCGATCAGCTCGCAGCGGCCGTGGTGCAGGCGGTGGTCATCGGAATAGATCGTCAGCATGTTGTTGTTCTCCGGGTCACTGGCGTCGCTCCATTGTTGGTGGCACGGGCCTGCTGCAGAACGACGGAAACGGCCAAAAGGGGATCGATATGGCCAACCTGACTGTCCGGATTTCGCCCCCCGGCGGTGCAAGCGCGATGTTCAGGCGCGGAAGTGACTCGGCGCCACCCCGCTCCAGCGCATGAAGGCGTGGCGAAAGCTGGCGGTCTCGCTGAAGCCGAGTAGTTCGGCGATGCGGTAGATGGGCAACTGATCTTCGGCCAACAGTTGCTTGGCGCGCTCGAAACGCAGTTCATCGAGCAGCTGTTGATAACTGCTGCCCAGCTCCTGCAGGTGCCGGCGCAAGGTGCGCGACGAGCAGTTCATTTGCCGCGCCAGGCCCTCGAGGCCGGGCGCCGCATCGAGTTGTTCGAGCAGCAGTTGGCGGATCCGCCCGAGCCAGGCCTGGCGGCCGGTGAACTCCAGGTTAAGCCGCCGGCAGCGCTCGCTCATGGCCTGGTGAGTGATCTGGTCGGCCAGCGGCAGGGGCTGGTCCAGCCATGTGCGGGCGAAGGCGAAGGCATTGTCGGTGGCCTCGAATCGCAATGGGCAGGCAAAGCTGTCGCCGTACAGTGCATGGTAATCCGGCATTGGGTGGGCGAAGCGTGCAGCCGTCAGCGGCAATGGCTGGCCCAGCAGGTCGTCGCAGATGACTTTCAGCGAGGTCAGGCAGAACTCGGCGTTGAATGCAGCCAATTGCGGGTCTTCGCGATAATCGCTGGCGCTGAACCAGACCCGCTCGCCATCCTCGACCAGACGCAGATGAAAAAGTGTTCCCAGTAGCGCCGGGTACTGCATCGCCAGGCGCAAAGCGTCACCTAAGGTGGCACTGGAGAGCAGGGCGTAACCGAGCATGCCGTAGCAGGAAACATGCATGCGCCGGCCCAACTCCAGGCCTACTTCGCGGCGCCGGGCCACCGCATTGGCACACACCAGCATCTCCTGGCGGGTGGTGATGCGCGAGTCGGCGCGGCCCAGGTCTGCCGGGCTGATGCCGCTGCCGGCGAGCAGCGTTTCAGCGCCGGGGCCCTGGCCTTGAAAGGCTTGCAGAACCAGCGATACAGCGTTGAGGGTGGTGAGGTGTGAATGGAGCATGCTCGGCTTCTTTCGACAGGTTGGCCGAGCAAATCGAGCAATTTGTATGCCTTGAGCCGCTTACAGCAATTCCCCGCAAAGGTCCTGCTCCACCAGGTGCCTTACCTCGCCAACCGGCAAGCCGCTGCCCAGCAGCAACTGCAACTTGCCAAGCAACGCTTCGCGGGTCATGCCGCCACCCGACAGCACGCCGGCCTGACGCAAGCGGCTGCCGGCCTCATAGACATCCAGTTCGACCCCGCCTTCATGGCACTGGGTGATGGCGACCACGACCACACCGCTTGCCTGAGCCTCGGCCAGGGCGGCGAGAAAGTCGGGGTTGTCGGAAGGGCCGGTGCCACTGCCAAAGCATTCCAGGATCAAGCCCTGGGCACCGCTGGCGAGCGCGGCCTGCACCATTGGCGCGCCGATCCCCGGCACCAGAGGCAGCACGGCGACATTGGCGACTTGCTTGGGCTGGCGATAATCGAGCGCTGCAGGCCCGGGCATCGTTGCGCCAGCGCCGGCAAAGCGTTTGAGGGTAACGAACGGATGCCGGCCAAAGCTGCGGACCTTGGCGGTACGGTGCGGGGCTAGCAACTCTCCGTGAAAATACAGCTGCACACCCGGCGCGACGCCGGTGGCCAAGGCCTGCAATGCGCCGGTGAGGTTCTCCCAGGCATCGCTGTCGGCGACCCCGGCCGGCAGCATCGAGCCGGTGAACAGCACTGGGGCCTGCAAGCCCAGCAGCTGGAAGCTCATGGCGGCGGCGCTGTAGGCCAGGGTATCGGTGCCATGCAATACCAGCACGGCATCGCAACCTTGGCTGTCGACGGCGTCGATGATCGCCGCACGCAGGCGCTGCCAGTACTGCGGGGTCATGTTGGCGCTGTCGATCAGCGGCAGCAGTTCACGGAACTGCCAGGTGGGAATGCCGGCCTGGCCGGCCAGTTGCGCGCGCATCCGCTGTTCGAAGCCGGACGCCGGAGCCAGGCCGTTGGCGCTGGCTTGCATGCCGATGGTGCCGCCGGTGTACAGCACCATGATGTTGCGGGCCGGTTGCGCAATTGCCATTCGCCTGTCTCCGTGGTCGGCTTGGGTTAAGCCGACCACAGTACGCGAACACCGGGCTGGCTGTCAGCGCTTGGTGTCTTCGACCTTGGCAGGCCAGGCTTTGGTATCCAGGTCGAGGTCGGCGAACTTGGCCGAATCGAACACCGGCGTTTTTATCCCGGCTGCGCGCTGGTCGTCGTAATCGCGCAGTACGCGCATGGCCACCTTGAACAGCAGGGCCAGGGCGATCAGGTTGACGAAGGCCAGGCAGGTCATGGTGATGTCGGCGAAGGCGAACACCGTGCCCAGGTTCTGCACCGCGCCCCAGAAGATCAGCAGCAACACCAGGGCGCGGTAGCCGATCAGGGCTTTGCGGTTGTCACCGACCAGAAAGCGCAGGTTGCTCTCGCCCAGGTAGTAGTTGTAGAGGATCGAGGTGAACACAAACAGCGCCAGGGCGACGCTGATGAAGATCCGTCCCCAGTCACCGACCACCGCTGCCAGCGAGTTCTGGGTCAGGGCAATGCCGTCGCCTTCGAAACCCGGGGTGTAGAACCCCGACAGCAGGATCAGCAAGGCGGTGCAGGTGCAGATAATGAAGGTGTCGAGGAACACCGAGAACGCCTGGACCACGCCCTGGGCAATCGGGTGGTCGACTTCGGCCACGGCGGCGACGTTGGGTGCGCTGCCAAGGCCGGCTTCGTTGGCGAACACGCCACGTTTGACGCCCATGATGATGGCGCTGCCAACCAGGCCACCGAAGGCCTGATCGAGGCCGAAGGCGCTCTTGACGATGGTCATCAGCATGTCCGGCACCTGGTCGAACTGCAGCACGATCACGTACAGGGTCACGGCGATGTAGGCCAGGGTCTTGACCGGTACCAGCAGGTCGGCGACGGCGGCGATGCGCTTGATGCCGCCGATGAACACCAGGCCCAGCAGCACCGCGAGGGCGATGCCGGTGTAGGTGGTGTCGAACTGGAAGGCGTTGTTCAGCGAGTGGGTCACGGCGTGGGCTTGCAGGCCGTTGAAGGCGAAACCGAAGGTCACCAGCAGCAGGAAGGCCATGACCATGCCCAGCCAGCGTTTGCCCAGGCCGTGCTCGATGTAATACGACGGGCCGCCGCGGTACTGGCCTTCGCTGTCGCAACGCTTGTACAGCTGGCCGAGGGTGCATTCGATGAAGCTGCTGGACATGCCGACCAGCGCGGTCACCCACATCCAGAACACCGCACCGGGGCCGCCAAGGGTCACGGCGATACCGACCCCGGCAATGTTACCGGCACCGACCCGGCCGGCCAGGCTGAGCATCAGCGCCTGGAACGAGCTCAGTTGCTCGCTGCTGCTGCGCAGGCTGTCGCGAAACACCGCGAACATGTGGATGAAGTACCGCAACTGAACGAAACGCGAGCGGATCGTGAAGTAACTGCCCAGACCGACAATGAGCACGATCAGTACCTTGCCCGAGAGGAAGTCGTTGATGACTTCAAGCATGGAGTGTTCCTCGCTTTTGATGACTTTGCTGCGTGTAGCGCCAGGGGGCTGGCACGCAAGAGGGCGGGCACTATACCGATGCGAGCGCCGCGCGTCTGCCTTGGCGTGGCGGATATGCCCTCTGAAAGGGCATAAAAAAAGGGCCCGGGGAATGATCCCTGGGCCCTCAAAAGGTGAGAGGTGTCTAGTCCCTCGACCTGGTGAGCGTGTTACAGCATCGGTTACGCCTTGAGCGGCACCAGACGCGGAGCAATCATGTTTTCCGGACGCAGGATGTCGTTGAGCATCTCTTCGTCCAGCAGGCCTTCCTCGCGGACCAGCTCCAGCACGCCACGGCCACTTTCCAGGGCGATGGCAGCGATACGGGTGGCGTTTTCGTAGCCGATGTACGGGTTCAGGGCGGTGACCAGGCCGATCGAGTGCTCGACCAGTTCACGGCAGCGCTGTTCGTTGGCGGTGATGCCGACGATGCAGTGCTCGCGCAGCATGTCCATGGCGCGTTGCAGCAGGCGGATCGAGTCGAAGATCTTGTAGGCGATCAGCGGCTCCATGACGTTCAGCTGCAGCTGGCCACCTTCGGCGGCGACGGTCAGGGCCAGGTCGTTACCCATGATGGCGAAGGCCACCTGGTTGACCGCTTCCGGGATTACCGGGTTGACCTTGCCTGGCATGATCGAGCTGCCTGGCTGACGCGCTGGCAGGTTGATTTCGTTGATGCCGGTACGTGGGCCGCTGGACAGCAGGCGCAGGTCGTTGCAGATCTTCGACAGCTTGACCGCGGTGCGCTTGAGCATGCCCGAGAACAGGACGAAGGCGCCCATGTCCGAGGTGGCTTCGATCAGGTCGGCAGCCGGGACCAGCGGCTGGCCGCTGATAGTGGCCAGGCGCTGAACGGCCAGGAGCTGGTAGCCAGGGTCGGCGTTGATGCCGGTACCGATGGCGGTACCACCCAGGTTGATTTCAGTCAGCAGCTCTGGCGCCAGCGAACGCAGACGGTTGAGGTCTTCGGTCATGGTGGTGGCGAAGGCGCGGAATTCCTGGCCCAGGGTCATCGGCACGGCGTCCTGCAGCTGGGTACGGCCCATCTTCAGTACGTGGTCGAATTCCTGGCCTTTGGCAGCGAAGGCCTGGATCAGGCTGTCGAGGCTGGCCAGCAGGGCGTCGTGACCCAGCAGCAGACCCAGGCGGATCGCAGTCGGGTAGGCGTCGTTGGTCGACTGCGCCATGTTCACGTCGTTGTTCGGGTGCAGGTACTTGTACTCGCCCTTCTGGTGGCCCATGGCCTCCAGCGCGATGTTGGCGATGACTTCGTTGGCGTTCATGTTGGTAGAAGTACCAGCACCGCCTTGAATCATGTCGACCACGAACTGCTCGTGGTAGTCGCCGCGGATCAGACGGGCGCAAGCCTCGCTGATGGCAGCGTGCTTGGCATCGCTCAGGTGACCCAGCTCGCGGTTGGCGTCAGCAGCAGCCTGTTTGACCATGGCCAGGGCCACAACCAGTTTAGGGTAGTGCGACAGCGGAACGCCGGAGAGGTGGAAGTTGTTGGCAGCACGCAGAGTCTGGATACCGTAGTAGGCATCGGCAGGAACTTCGAGGGTGCCAAGCAGATCTTTTTCGACACGGAACGATGCAGCAGCGGACATGATGGATATCATCTCGATTTTGACCCGGCACATGCCGGAATGGCGCCAATCCTAGGCCCGCGCCGATTTTGCGGCCAATGCTGTTGCACGCTAACCTATGCACAAACGGCATACGGGTTGATGTGACGCCAACTGCCGATCGAGCGTGTTCAATTTTGGTGCATGCCTGGAGAGCCCATGAACCTTGAGAGCAAATGGCTGGAAGATTTCAGTGCCCTGGCCGCCACCCGCAGCTTTTCCCAGGCCGCCGAGCGCCGCTTTGTCACCCAGCCGGCCTTCAGCCGACGTATTCGCAGCCTGGAAGCGGCATTGGGGCTGACCCTGGTCAACCGCTCGCGCACGCCGATCGAGCTGACGGCGGCGGGGCAATTGTTTTTGGTGACGGCGCGTACGGTGGTCGATCAGCTGGGCGAGGTGCTGCGCCATCTGCATCACCTGGAAGGCGGGCAGGGCGAGGTGATCCAGGTGTCGGCGGCACACTCGCTGGCGCTGGGGTTCTTTCCGCGCTGGATCGCGCAGTTGCGCAACGACGGCCTGAACATCGCCACGCGTTTGGTCGCGACCAACGTCGGCGACGCTGTGCATGCCCTGCGCGAAGGCGGTTGTGATCTGATGCTGGCGTTCTACGACCCCGATGCCGCCTTGCAGATGGATGCGGAGATCTTCCCCTCGTTGCACCTGGGCCACACTGAAATGCTGCCCGTGTGCGCCGCCGATGCCGACGGCAAGCCGCTGTTCGACCTGGAAGGCGAGGGCAGTGTGCCATTGCTGGCTTACAGCGCCGGGGCGTTCCTTGGGCGTTCGGTCAATCTGCTGCTGCGCCAGCGCAACCTGCGCTTTACCACTGTCTATGAAACGGCGATGGCCGACAGCCTCAAGAGCATGGCCCTCGAAGGCCTGGGCATCGCCTGGGTGCCGAGGCTGTCGGCGCGGGCCGAACTTGAACGCGGTGAGCTGGTGATTTGCGGCGGTAGCCAGTGGCACGTACCGCTGGAAATCCGCCTGTATCGCTGCGCCCTGGTGCGCAAGGCCAACGTGCGCCTGCTGTGGCGCAAGCTGGAGGGTGGGCCGGCGACGCCGGCTTGACCCGAAAGTCAGCCAAAGCCCCGAAAAATAAGGCCGACAGTTGGTCGTTGGAGTGCATTAAGCGCACCGCTTTGCGATATACTGCGCGGCCTTCGGTCGGTTTCACCCGGCCCTAATTCGTATAACAAGCCACGCCGGTTGTCCCCGCGTGGCTTGTTGTTTTTTGACGCGCCTGCGGGCGCCCAAGAGAAGAGGCTCGACGATGAGTGCACTGGTTGGCGTGATCATGGGCTCCAAGTCCGATTGGTCCACCCTTAGCCACACCGCCGATATGCTGGAAAAACTCGGCATTCCCTACGAGGTCAAGGTGGTCTCTGCCCACCGTACCCCGGACCTGCTGTTCCAGTATGCCGAAGAGGCCGAAGGCCGTGGCATCGAGGTGATCATCGCCGGCGCCGGTGGCGCTGCCCACCTGCCAGGCATGTGCGCGGCCAAGACCCACCTGCCGGTGCTGGGCGTACCGGTGCAGTCGTCGATGCTCTCGGGTGTCGATTCGCTGCTGTCGATCGTGCAGATGCCGGCCGGCATTCCGGTTGCCACCCTGGCGATCGGCAAGGCTGGCGCGATCAACGCCGCGCTGCTCTCGGCGAGCATCCTCGGCGCCAAGCACCCGCAGTTCCACACTGTGCTCAAACAGTTCCGCGCTGAGCAGACAGACAACGTTCTGGACAATCCAGATCCGCGCCAGGCTTGAGGTCAAAAGCATGAAAATCGGTGTAATCGGTGGCGGCCAGCTGGGCCGCATGTTGGCCCTGGCAGGTACTCCGCTGGGCATGAACTTCGCTTTCCTCGACCCGGCTCCGGACGCCTGCGCGGCGCCCCTGGGCGAGCACCTGCGCGCCGATTACGGTGACCAGGACCACCTGCGGCAGTTGGCCGACGAAGTTGACCTGGTGACCTTCGAGTTCGAAAGCGTCCCGGCAGAAACCGTGGCCTTCCTTTCGCAGTTCGTGCCGGTCTACCCGAGCGCCGAGTCGCTGCGTATCGCCCGCGATCGCTGGTTCGAAAAGAGCATGTTCAAGGACCTGGGCATTCCCACCCCGGCCTTCGCCGATATCCAGTCGCAAGCCGACCTGGAGGCCGCCGTTGCCAGCATCGGCCTGCCTGCCGTGCTCAAGACCCGCACCCTGGGTTATGACGGCAAAGGTCAGAAAGTGCTGCGAACTGCCGCAGATGTTGTGGGTACTTTCGCCGAACTGGGCAGCGTGCCGTGCCTGCTCGAAGGCTTCGTGCCGTTCACCGGCGAAGTGTCGCTGATCGCCGTGCGTGCACGCGATGGCGAAACCCGCTTCTACCCGCTGGTGCACAACACCCACGAGAACGGAATCCTGCGCCTCTCGGTAGCCAGCGAAGACCACCTGCTGCAGGGCCTGGCCGAAGACTACGCCAGCCGCGTGCTCAAGCAGCTCGACTACGTCGGTGTGCTGGCCTTCGAGTTCTTCGAAGTCGATGGCGGCCTTAAAGCCAACGAGATCGCCCCGCGGGTGCACAATTCCGGGCACTGGACCATCGAAGGCGCCGAGTGCAGCCAGTTCGAGAACCACCTGCGCGCCGTTGCCGGCCTGCCGCTGGGTTCGACCGCCAAGGTCGGCGAAAGCGCCATGCTCAACTTCATCGGCGAAGTGCCGGCAGTCGACCAGGTGATCGCCATCGACGAATGCCACCTGCACCACTACGGCAAGGCCTTCAAGGTCGGTCGCAAGGTTGGCCACGCCACTCTGCGCTGCGACGACCTGACGACCCTGGAGCAAAAAATCCAGCAAGTCGAAGCCCTGATCAAGGGCTGAAGGGAACCTTCCCGCCCCGCTGTCCCTCTGATGGCAGGATGCCAAAGCGCTGACTAGGCTTTGGCATGCGCCATTCAACTCAGAGGGATTGCCATGGGTATCATCGGAACCATCTTCATCGGCCTGATCGTCGGTCTGCTGGCACGCTTTCTAAAGCCTGGCGACGACAGCATGGGCTGGATCATGACCATTCTGCTGGGCATTGCCGGTTCGCTCGCCGCGACCTACGGCGGCCAGGCGCTGGGCATCTATCAGGCTGGAGAGGGTGCAGGTTTCCTCGGCGCGCTGGTGGGCGCGATTATCCTGTTGGTGATCTACGGGCTGGTCGTCAAAAAGAGCTGACGGCAGGCTAGAATGCTCGGCACCGAATTCCTTCGTTGCCGAGCTTTTTCATGCGCCGTGTATTACTGCTTTCTCTATTACTGCTGAGCGGCCTGGCCCGCGCTGAGTTGCCGGAAACCGACTGGCTGGAGCTGATGCCCAAGTCGGACCAGAAAGCCCTCGAGCAGATGCCCGAAATCGACCACAACTCCCCGGAAGCCATGGGCACCTTCAGCGAAAAAGGTGGCCTCAAGCAGAGCAAGGGCCTGCCGGCGGTGATGTATTCGACCAAGACCGTGGCCGCCATGAATGGCAAGCACATCCGCCTGGGCGGGTATCCGGTGCCGCTGGAAACCGACGCCAAGGGCAACAGTACGCTGTTTTTCCTGGTGCCTTACCCCGGCGCCTGCATCCACGTGCCGCCGCCACCACCGAACCAGCTGGTGCTGGTGCGCTATCCCAAGGGCTTGAAGCTCGACGATATCTACACGCCGCTGTGGGTCAACGGTACGTTGAAGGTGGAGACGGTCAGCAATGACCTGGCGGATGCGGCCTATGCAATGGATGCAGCCAAGGTGCGGGTGGTGGAAGACGCCGATCTTTGAATGATCGCGGGGCAAGCTTGCTCCCACCGGATACTGTGGGAGCGGACTTGCCCCGCGATAGTGATCTACAGCTGTTCGCTATCGATTTTCAGACTCAGCGAATGGGTTGCCCCAGGCGCCAGTGTCACCACATCGTCCCACACGTTCGCGGTCTCGATGCAGAGCATGCGCTGCCAGCCATCGTCGGCCATGTCCGGCAACTCAGCGGCACGCTCGGTCCAGGGGTTCCAGATCACTGCCGTACGCGAACCCTGGGCCGTTATCACCACGCGACGGTTCCAGGCCGGGTCGACGATGCTCAGTTGCTCGGGCGCCTGCAGATAAATGCGGTCGGTTTCACCGGCAAAGCTCAGCGCGCCTTGCTGCTGGCGCTGCTCCCAGTTGGCCAGGGTTTCGATGTAGTTCAGACCATCGACACCTTCGACCTGGACCTCGCGCACATCGCTGACCGCGAAGTAGCTGTGCAGCGCCTGGCTGAGGGTGACCGGGACGTTGTCGAGGTTATAGCTGGAGAGGGTGATGCTCAGCTGTTCGCCCATGACGATGGTCAGCTTGAGCTCAACGATGTGTGGCCAGCCGGGTAGGTCGCCTTTGGCCTCTGGCAGGGTGAATTCGACTGTTACATTGCCGTCCTTCACGGCGATGCCCAGCAATTGCCAGTCACGACCGCGCACCAGGCCATGGGCCGGGCCGTCTTCAGCGCGATACATGGCCTGCACGGCATCGGGGTTGCGCTTGAAAATGCCAAACCAGGGCCAGCACACCGGAACCCCGGCGCGCACGGACTTGCCCTGCCTGAAGATGGCCTGTTCGCTGAGCCACAGCAAAGGTGGCTCGCCGAGCCGCTGATAGCTGAGCACCTGCGCGCCTTGCTGGGCGACCAGCAATTCAGCCGTGTCGCTGGTGATGCGCCAGCAATTGAGCTCGCCGTGCTTTTCGGATTCGACCTTGGGTGTGGACATGCGCTTTATCTCGTAGGTTTGCCGTACGGCCTTGGACCGCTTGCATACCTTCGAGTTTACCGCGCAGCGGTCTCAGCGACGAGGAGGAACCGAGCGGGTGCGCCCGCTGCCGTCGATGGCGACGAACACGAATACCGCTTCGGTCACCTTGCGCCACTCGCTGGACAGCGGGTCGTCGCTCCACACCTCGACCATCATCTGGATTGAGCTGCGGCCGATTTCCAGGGTCTGGGTATAGAAGGACAATTGCGCGCCGACTGCCACCGGCACCAGGAATGCCATGCGATCGATGGCCACGGTAGCTACCCGGCCACCGGCAACGCGACTGGCCATGGCGGTACCGGCCAGGTCCATCTGGGCGACCAGCCAGCCGCCGAAGATATCGCCGAAACCGTTGGTTTCACGGGGCAATGCGGTGATCTGCAAGGCCAGGTCGCCTTGCGGGATAGGATCTTCTTGTTCGAGTTCAATCATGCCGGGGGTGCCTCTGACCCATGACGCTTCGTTGGTTGGCGCTATGACAGACGCCTCGAAAAACGATTCAGCACAACTATTCTACGCTGCTTTCGCTTTGCCAGGCGGCGAAGGGAAACTCTGCGAAACCGACTAAGCATACCTAGCGGCGTTTTCGCACAACATCCTTCAGAAGGCGCAACCCTTTCCTACAAGCGGCCAGTATATAGAGCCGAAAGCGCAGCGACGACCATGCAGTCATGAATACTTGTATTGAATTTGTACTGCTATGTGCTTTTTCTGCCAATTTGCTATCTTTCCAGGCTGCCCAGGCCCAAACCCGCGTGCCAGGCGGCCTGCACCCCCAATAAGAAATGCCAAACAAGAGAGACCTATGACCTCCGTGCCCGGCAGTATCGCGCAGCCTTCGAGGCCGCTGACCCGCAGTGACTACAAGACCTTGTCGCTTTCCGCCCTGGGCGGTGCGCTGGAGTTCTACGATTTCATCATCTTCGTGTTCTTCGCCACGGTGGTCGGCAAGCTGTTCTTTCCCGCCGAAATGCCTGAATGGCTGCGTTTGATGCAAACGTTTGGCATCTTTGCCGCCGGCTACCTGGCGCGGCCGCTGGGCGGCATCGTCATGGCCCACTTCGGCGACCTGCTGGGGCGCAAGAAGATGTTCACCCTGAGCATCTTCATGATGGCGGTGCCGACCCTGATCATGGGCTTGCTGCCGACCTACGCGCAGATCGGCCTGTGGGCTCCGATCCTGTTGCTTGTGATGCGGGTGATCCAGGGCGCAGCGATTGGCGGTGAAGTGCCGGGCGCCTGGGTGTTCGTCTCCGAGCACGTGCCGGCGCGCAACACCGGGTACGCTTGCGGCACGCTGACGGCGGGGCTGACTGCCGGGATTCTGCTCGGTTCGCTGGTGGCGACGCTGATCAACACGGTTTACAGCCAGCAGGAAGTGGCCGATTACGCCTGGCGTATTCCGTTCCTGCTCGGCGGCGTGTTTGGCTTGTTCGCGGTCTATCTGCGCCGCTGGCTGCACGAAACCCCGGTGTTTGCCGAGATGCAGGCGCGCAAGGCGCTGGCCGAAGAAGTGCCGCTGCGCGCGGTATTGCGCGACCACCGTGGCGCCATCGTGCTGTCGATGCTGCTGACCTGGCTGCTGTCGGCCGGCATTGTCGTGGTGATCCTGATGACCCCGGCGCTGCTGCAGAGCCTTTATCAGGTCAGTCCGACCGATTCGCTGAAGGCCAACAGCCTGGCCATCGTCCTGCTCAGCCTCGGTTGCATCGGCACCGGCGCGCTGGCCGACCGTTTTGGCGCCGGGCGGGTGTTCATTGTTGGCAGCCTGGCGCTGCTGGCGACCTCCTGGACCTTCTATCACACGCTGCCTACCCACCCCGAGTGGCTGTTCCCGTTGTATGCCTTGACCGGCTTGTGTGTCGGCATCGTCGGCGCCGTGCCGTATGTCATGGTTAAAGCCTTCCCGCCTGTAGTTCGGTTCAGTGGCCTGTCGTTTTCCTACAACCTGGCCTACGCGATCTTCGGCGGCCTGACGCCGATGGCCGTCACCGCGATGCTCAAGTTCAGCCCGATGGCGCCGGCTTATTACGTTGCTGGTATCTGCACCATTGGTCTGCTGGTGGGTATTTATCTGACCGCGAAAAAGCGCTGAAACCGCTCTAAATCAAACCTCGCAACATTTTGAAAAGGCCATCACCGCTCGCCGGTGATGGCCTTTCATCTAATTGTCACATTCGATTCATAGAGTAGTCATACGGCCTGCAGATACTTGGGCCCGATCCATCTCACCCCAATTCCTGCTAGGAGCAAGGCATGAAACTGAAGCGTTTGATGGCGGCCCTGACTTTCGTCGCCGCTGGCGTTGCCACCGCCAATGCGGTTGCCGCTGTTGACCCTGCTATTCCGACCTACACCAAGACCACCGGTGTGTCGGGCAACCTCTCCAGCGTCGGTTCCGATACCCTGGCCAACCTCATGACCCTGTGGGCCGAGGCCTACAAAAAGGAATATCCGAACGTCAACATCCAGATTCAGGCTGCCGGCTCCTCCACCGCGCCACCCGCGCTGACTGAAGGCACCGC
Organism: Pseudomonas sp. NPDC087612; assembly: GCF_044743505.1. Classification (NCBI taxonomy): domain Bacteria; kingdom Pseudomonadati; phylum Pseudomonadota; class Gammaproteobacteria; order Pseudomonadales; family Pseudomonadaceae; genus Pseudomonas; species Pseudomonas sp. NPDC087612. The sequence goes on along the minus strand of NZ_JBIUWO010000007.1, from coordinate 253,858 downwards.
CAACCTCGGCCCGATGAGCCGCAAGATGAAGGACGTCGAGCTGCAGGCCTTCGAACAGAAGTACGGCTACAAGCCAACCGCCATCCCGGTTGCCGTCGACGCCCTGGCCGTATTCGTACACAAGGACAACCCGATCAAAGGCCTGACCATGGCCCAGGTCGATGCAATCTTCTCTTCGACCCGCCTGTGCGGCGCCAAGGCCGACGTGAAAACCTGGGGTGACCTGGGCGTGACCGGCGACCTGGCCAACAAGCCAGTGCAGCTGTTCGGCCGTAACTCGGTGTCCGGCACCTACGGCTACTTCAAGGAAGAAGCCCTGTGCAAAGGCGACTTCAAGCCTAACGTCAACGAACAACCTGGCTCGGCTTCGGTCGTGCAGTCGATCAGCAGCTCGCTGAACGGCATCGGTTACTCGGGCATCGGCTACAAAACCGCCAGCGTCAAGACTGTAGCCCTGGCCAAGAAAGAAGGCGGTGCCTTCGTTGAAGACAACGAAGCCAACGCCCTGAACGGCACCTACCCGCTGTCGCGCTTCCTCTACGTCTACGTCAACAAGGCGCCGAACAAGCCTCTGGCCCCGCTGGAAGCCGAGTTCGTCAAGCTGGTGCTGTCGCAAGCCGGCCAGCAAGTGGTGGTGAAGGATGGTTACATCCCGCTGCCAGCCAAAGTGGTTGATAAAGCCCTGGCTGACCTGGGCCTGAATCACAACGGCAACGTTGCGAAGAAGTAACTGAAGGACCGGCGGGGGCGGGTTTTGTCCCGGTCTCGCCACTCATTGCGAGTCCGCTGCCAGGGGTATCTGCGCGGCGGGCTTTTTTGCGTCACTGCATTGTCATGTTTTTGTCATACGGGACCGCTAGGGTGTGCGCATGAATGATCTGGCCAACTCCACCATGACCCAAAATTCTCCCCCCGTGCGGATTGACTTCAATACGCCCGAACTGCAACGCAAGCGGCGCATGCGTGCGCTCAAGGATCGCCTGACCCGCTGGTATGTACTGGTGGGCGGGCTTGCCGTGCTGGCAGCCATTACCCTGATCTTCTTCTACCTGGCCTATGTGGTCGTACCGCTGTTCCAGGGCGCTACCCTGACCAGCAAGAAGGCCCTGGAGCCGACCTGGCTGCAGCAGGACGCCGGCAAGCCGCTGATGATCGCCCTGGAAGAGCAGAACCTGGTCGGCATGCGGGTTTCCGACAAGGGCCAGGCACTGTTCTTCGACACCAAGAGCGGTGCCGAGCTCAAGCGCGTCGAACTGCCGGTGCCGGCTGGCACCCAGGTGACCTCGATCGGTGCCGATCAGCCGGGTAACCCGCTGGTGGTGCTGGGCCTGTCCAATGGCCAGGCGCTGGTGTTCAGCCACAGCTACAAGATCACCTACCCGGACAACAAGAAAACCATCACTCCGGCCATCGACTTCCCCTATGGCCAGGAGTCCTTCGCCCTGGATGACCAGGGCCGGGCGCTGGAGCATGTCAGCCTCAACGTCAATGGCGAGACCCTGGTGGTGGCCGGTTCCACCGGTGCGCACCTGCAGGTGGTGTCGCTGAGCCGCGAAGAGAACATGATGACCGGCGAAGTCACCAGCGAGCAGAGCCGTATCGAGCTGCCGCAGATGACCGAAGCGGTCAAAGCCATTTTCATCGACCCGCGCCAGCAGTGGCTGTATGTAATCAACGGTCGTGCCCAGGCTGATGTTTTCAGCCTGCGCGACAAGAGCCTCAACGGCCGCTACAAGTTGCTCGACGACGGCAATGCCGAAGTCACCGCCAGCACTCAGTTGGTGGGCGGTATCTCGCTGATCATCGGTGACTCCAAAGGTGGCCTGGCCCAGTGGTTCATGGCCCGCGACCCGGATGGCGAGCAGCGCTTCAAGCGCATTCGCGAGTTCCAGATGGGCAAGGCGCCGGTGGTGCAGATCGATGCCGAAGAGCGCCGCAAGGGCTTCGTTGCCCTCGACGCTGACGGCGAGCTCGGTGTGTTCCACAGCACCGCGCACCGTACCCTGCTGGTCGAGCCGGCTGCTGAAGGCGCGGGCATTCTGGCGCTGTCGCCACGGGCCAACCGCATCATCATCGAAGAAGGCGGCAAGCTGCTGCCGCTGACCCTGAAGAACCCGCACCCGGAAGTGTCCTGGAGCGCGCTGTGGAGCAAGGTCTGGTACGAGAACTACGACGAGCCCAAGTATGTCTGGCAGTCGACCGCCTCGAACACCGACTTCGAACCCAAGCTGAGCCTGTCCCCGCTGACCTTCGGTACCTTGAAGGCCGCGTTCTACGCGATGATCCTCGCTGCGCCGCTGGCCATTGCCGCCGCCATCTACACCGCCTACTTCATGGCCCCGGGCATGCGCCGCAAGGTCAAGCCGGTGATCGAACTGATGGAGGCGATGCCGACGGTGATTCTCGGCTTCTTCGCCGGCCTGTTCCTGGCGCCGTTCCTTGAAGGCCACCTGCCGGGTGTGTTCAGCCTGTTCCTGTTGATGCCGCTGGGCATTCTGGTCGCCGGCTTCGCCTGGAGCCGCCTGCCCGAGTCGCTGCGCCTGCGGGTTCCGGATGGCTGGGAAGCGGCGATCCTGATCCCGGTGATCCTCTTCACCGGCTGGTTCGCCCTGTACATGAGCCCGTTCATCGAGACCTGGTTCTTCGACGGTGACATGCGCCTGTGGATTACCAACGACCTGGGTATCACCTACGACCAGCGCAACGCCCTGGTGGTCGGTATCGCCATGGGTTTTGCGGTGATCCCGAACATCTACTCGATCGCCGAAGACGCCGTGTTCAGCGTGCCGCGCAGCCTGACCCTGGGTTCGCTGGCACTCGGTGCCACGCCATGGCAGACCCTGACCCGCGTGGTCATCCTGACCGCAAGCCCGGGGATCTTCTCGGCGCTGATGATCGGCATGGGCCGCGCGGTGGGTGAAACCATGATCGTGCTGATGGCCACCGGCAACACCCCGGTCATGGAAATGAACCTGTTCGAAGGTATGCGCACCCTGGCGGCCAACGTTGCGGTGGAGATGCCCGAGTCGGAAGTCGGTGGCAGTCACTACCGCGTGCTGTTCCTCGCCGCGCTGGTGCTGCTGATGTTCACCTTCGTGATGAACACCTTGGCCGAGCTGATTCGCCAGCGTCTGCGCAAGAAATACTCGTCGCTTTGATAGAAAGGTAGCGATCCGTGAAAAAGGATTCCCTCAAAAGCTGGTTCAAGAGCGGCGCCCCCGGCGTCTGGATGAGCGGTGGCGCGGTCGCCATCGCGGTGATCATGACCATCGGTCTGCTCGCCGTGATCGCCGTGCGCGGCCTGGGCCATTTCTGGCCGGCCGACCTGCTGCAAGCCAGCTACAACGTGCCTGGCCAGGCCAACCACATCGTCGTTGGCGAAGTGGTGCAGAAGGAAGAGGTACCCCGTGCCCGTTTGAAAGGTGCCGGCCTGCCGGTGCCTGATGAAGGCCCGGAGTTCATGACCCGCGAGCTGATCAAGGTCGGTAACCGCGACCTCAACGGAAGCGACTTCACCTGGGTGGTCGGCGAATGGCTGACCGACCAGCACAAGCCGGTCGACCTGATCGCCCTGGAGCGCCGCGAGTGGGGCAACTTCTATGGCTACCTGGTCAGCGTCAAGGAAAACGGCAAGGTCGTCGCCGAAGGCCAGGCGGCCTGGCGCGAGCTGCAAGATCGCCTCAAGCGTGCCGACAAGCTGGCCGGCGAGCTGCAGAAGCTCGAGAAGAAGGACATCGGTGCGATCAACTACGGTCTTGAGCGTCTGCGCCTGCAGACCCGCAAGCTGGAGCTGGACGGCAAGCTGGACGCCGCTGCCCAGGCCGATATCGAAGCCGAGCGCGCCGAGCTGAACAACCGCTACAAGGCCATCGAAGAGCGTCTGGGAGGCCTGCACCAGGACTTCGGCCGCGACAGCCTGGTGGCCAAGGACGGTAATGGTCGTGAGGTGGAAATCAACCTGAGCAAGGTGGTGCATGCCTACCAGCCGAACGGCATGGGTATCTTCACCAAGCTGGGCGTGTATTTTGCCAAGGTCTGGGAATTCCTCAGCGACGACCCGCGTGAAGCCAACACCGAAGGCGGGATCTTCCCGGCGATCTTCGGTACCGTGATGATGACCCTGATCATGGCCGTGATCGTCACCCCGTTCGGCGTGCTGGCGGCGGTGTACCTGCGTGAATATGCGCGTCAGGGCCCGGTGACCCGCCTGATCCGTATTGCGGTGAACAACCTCGCCGGTGTTCCGGCGATCGTCTACGGCGTGTTCGGCCTGGGCTTCTTCGTCTATGTGCTGGGTGGCTCGCTCGACCGGCTGTTCTTCCCCGAAGCGCTGCCGGCGCCGACCCTGGGTACCCCGGGGCTGCTTTGGGCTTCGCTGACCCTGGCGCTGCTGGCGGTGCCGGTGGTGATCGTGGCCACTGAAGAAGGCCTGGCGCGGATTCCGCGTACGGTCCGTGAAGGCTCGCTGGCGCTCGGTGCCACCAAGGCCGAGACCCTGTGGAAGATCGTCCTGCCCATGGCCAGCCCGGCAATGATGACCGGCATGATCCTCGCCGTGGCCCGCGCCGCCGGTGAAGTGGCGCCGCTGATGCTGGTAGGTGTGGTGAAGCTGGCGCCGTCGCTGCCGGTGGACGGCAATTACCCGTACCTGCACCTGGACCAGAAGATCATGCACCTGGGCTTCCACATCTATGACGTCGGCTTCCAGAGCCCGAACGTCGAGGCCGCGCGGCCGCTGGTGTACGCCACGGCATTGCTGCTGGTGCTGGTAATCGCCACCCTGAACCTCTCGGCGGTATGGATTCGTAACCACCTGCGCGAGAAGTACAAGGCGCTGGACAGTTGACTGAAAGCTATTAGCCATAAGCGGCAAGCTACACGCCGCTTTTGCTCAAACTTGCAGCTTGCAGCTAGAAGCATGCAGCTACAAACGGAGTGAAATCATGCAACATGAAACCCATTCTCACGGTATCGACATGTCGGCCCTGGGTCGCGACAAACAGAGCCTGCGCCTGGCTGAAGAAACCGTAGCCATCGAAGTGCCTGGCCTGAGCCTGTACTACGGCGACAAGCAAGCGCTGTTCGATGTCAGCATGAACATCCCCAAGCAGCGTGTGACCGCTTTCATCGGTCCGTCCGGCTGCGGTAAATCGACCTTGCTGCGCACCTTCAACCGCATGAACGACCTGGTTGACGGCTGCCGCGTGGACGGCGCGATCAACCTTTACGGCAACAACATCTACCGCAAGGGCGAAGACGTCGCCGAACTGCGCCGCCGGGTTGGCATGGTGTTCCAGAAGCCCAACCCGTTCCCCAAGACCATTTACGAGAACGTGGTCTACGGCCTGCGTATCCAGGGCATCAACAAGAAGCGCGTGCTCGACGAAGCCGTGGAGTGGGCGCTCAAGGGTGCGGCGCTGTGGGAGGAGGTCAAGGACCGCCTGCACGAGTCGGCGCTGGGCCTGTCCGGTGGTCAGCAGCAGCGCCTGGTGATTGCCCGTACCATTGCCGTGGAGCCGGAAGTACTGCTGCTCGATGAGCCGTGCTCGGCACTCGACCCGATCTCGACGCTGAAGGTCGAAGAGCTGATCTACGAGCTCAAGTCCAAGTACACCATCGTCATCGTTACCCATAACATGCAGCAGGCGGCGCGGGTCTCCGACTACACCGCATTCATGTACATGGGCAAGCTGGTGGAGTTCGGTGATACCGACACGCTGTTCACCAACCCGGCGAAGAAGCAGACCGAAGACTACATCACCGGCCGGTATGGCTAGCGGCAGTTGCAAGCTTCAAGCCGCAAGCTGCAAGAAAGTGGCGAGCGTGAAGCCCGGGAACGACACGAACAAACTTGAAGCTTGAAGCTTGCTACTTGAAGCTTTTTCGCGGAGCGAAAGCATGATCGATAAAGACAGCCTTACCCACCATATCTCCCAGCAGTTCAACGCCGAACTCGAAGAGGTTCGCAGCCACCTCCTGGCGATGGGCGGCCTGGTCGAGAAGCAGGTCAACGATGCGGTTACCGCGCTGATCGAGGCCGACTCGGGCCTGGCCCAGCAGGTGCGCGAAGTCGACGAGCAGATCAACCAGATGGAGCGCAACATCGACGAAGAGTGCGTGCGCATTCTGGCCCGACGTCAGCCGGCGGCGTCTGACCTGCGCCTGATCATCAGCATTTCCAAGTCGGTAATTGACCTGGAGCGCATCGGCGACGAGTCGACCAAGATTGCCCGTCGCGCCATCCAGCTGTGCGAAGAAGGCGAATCGCCTCGCGGTTACGTTGAAGTGCGTCACATCGGCGACCAGGTGCGCAACATGGTCCGTGATGCCCTGGATGCCTTTGCCCGTTTCGACGCCGACCTGGCGCTGTCGGTGGCCCAGTACGACAAGACCATCGACCGCGAGTACAAGACCGCGCTGCGCGAGCTGGTCACCTACATGATGGAAGATCCACGCTCGATCTCGCGCGTTCTCAGCGTGATCTGGGCGCTGCGTTCGCTGGAGCGTATCGGCGACCACGCGCGCAACATCTCCGAGCTGGTGATCTACCTGGTGCGCGGTACCGACGTCCGTCACCTGGGCCTCAAGCGTATGCAGGAAGAGGTTCAGCGCAGCGGCGAAAAGGCTAATGTTCCGGGCAAATCTGACGATAACTAAGACTGCCCGAGAATGAACGCCCGGCCTTGGCCGGGCGTTTTCGTTTGCGGGTGAGGCAGCCGCGAACGAAACAACGAGTCCCGGCGTGACCCAATGTTTGGCAAATGGCCATCAGTCAGCGTTATGCTAGTCGGGATTCAATAGGAGTGGCGATGAGTAAAGTCAGTGTGTTGGTTGTGGATGATGCGCCGTTCATTCGCGACCTGGTCAAGAAGTGCCTGCGTAACTACTTCCCCGGTATTGTCATCGAAGATGCGGTCAACGGCCGCAAGGCCCAGACCTTGCTAAGCCGTGAGGCTTTCGACCTGGTCCTGTGCGACTGGGAAATGCCGGAAATGTCCGGCCTTGAGCTGCTGACCTGGTGCCGTCAGCAAGAGTCGATGAAGACCCTGCCGTTCATCATGGTGACCAGCCGTGGCGACAAGGAGAACGTGGTCCAGGCGATTCAGGCCGGGGTCTCGGATTTCGTCGGCAAGCCGTTCACCAACGAGCAACTGCTGACCAAGGTGAAAAAAGCCCTGACCAAGGTCGGCAAGCTCGACACCTTGCTGGCCAGTGCGCCGACCCGCGCGACGTCGGCGTTTGCCAACGACTCGCTGAGCGCCCTGACTGGCGGCCGTGCCGAAACGGTCAAGCCGACAGCCCCGGTGGCCCCGGTGGCCGCGGCCAAACCCCTGGTGAGCGCTCCCAAGCCTGCAGCTGCGGCGCCGGCAGGGCGTGGCCAGGGCCAACTGCGCCTGCCAAGCGGCGTGCAGCCGTGTGTGATCAAGGCCTTGAGCCTCAAGGAAGCGCTGCTGGTGGTGCGTCGTGGCGAAACCCTGCCACAGGTTCTGGAAGGCGCGGTACTCGACCTGGAGCAGGGCGAGAACGCCGAGATCGCCCGCCTCAACGGCTACCTGCATGCGGTTGCCGCGCTGGAGCCGAAACCCGACAGCGACTGGTTGCAACTGACCTTCAAGTTCGTTGACCAGGATGCGCAGAAGCTCGACTACCTGTCGCGTCTGATCGCCCGCGGTTCGGCGCAGAAGCACTTCGTGCCAGGGGCCTGAAGGCCCTGTAGGAGCGGGCCTTGCCCGCGATCGAGCGCGCAGCGGTCGCAATCCAGACAACACCTGATGTATTGACTGGGCTGGCCTCTTCGCGGGGCAAGCCGGCGCCTACAGGAGCCGGCCTTGCCGGCGATCAATGCACCGTTCGTCTCCTGGTACACCCCTGAAACACTCTCGCCATACCCCCGCCAAAATCCGCTGCTAGGCTTCGACAGACCACTCACTGTCAAAAAGCCACTACTCATGCCTGCACGCACGCTGCTGTTCTGCGCCTTGCTCATGGCCTGCGGCCCTGTGCTGGCCATGACCCTATACAAAAGTACCGACGCCTACGGCGTGGTGTCCTATTCCGATCGACCGATTCCCGGCGGCCGGGCGTTTGTCTTTGGCGACAGGATGGTTGAGCAACTGGAAACCCAAGTGCAGTTGCAGGCCAACCGCTTTGCCGCAGGCGTGCGCTTCAGTGCGCGTAACGACACCTACGCGCCGGTCGAGGTAGAGCTGCGCCTGGAGCGCCTGGGCAATGTCCAGGGTGGGGCGTCGCGTTTGGTGCGGCGGGTGGTGCCGGCGCGCAGCACGGTGGCGCTGACGCTGCTCAGTGCCCGCCAGCCCGGCAAGCCGGTGAGCTACAAGAGCACGTTCGATTTTGCCCTGGGCAACCCAGGCCAGCGTCAACAGGCGTTCCGTTACCCATTGCCCTGGCGCGGCGGGCCCTTTCGCCTGACCCAGGGGCCCAATGGCCGCTACAGCCACTTCGGGCCCAAGGGCCGTTATGCCATGGACATCGCCATGCCTGAAGGCACGCCGATCATCGCCGCACGGGCAGGGGTGGTGATCAAGACCGAAAACAGCCAGAGCGGCCGTGGCAGTCATCCGTCAGGCAACTTTGTGCGCATCCTTCACGAAGACGGCACCATGGGCGTGTACCTGCACCTGATGCGCGGCTCAGTGGTGGTCAGGGAAGGGCAGCGGGTGGTGTACGGCACGCCGCTGGCAAAATCCGGCAATACCGGCAACAGCAGCGGCCCGCACTTGCACTTTGTGGTGCAGCGCAACGTCGGGCTGGCGCTGGAGTCGATACCCTACCAGTTCAACCAGCCCGTCGGCGGGCTGCCGAACTTTACCGCCGGCAACCCCTGAGGCGGCTCAATCGAGCTTGAGCACCTTGGCCAGGACGATCTTCGGCCCCTTCATCTTTTTGATGATGATGCGCAGGCCTTCGACTTCCAGTAGCTCTTCCTCTTCCGGAACCCGCTTGAGGGTCTCGTAGACCAGGCCGGCGAGGGTTTCGGCCTCGATGTGGTCCAGGTCCACGCCAAGCAGGCGCTCGACCTTGAACAGCGGGGTGTCGCCGCGTACCAGCAGCTTGCCCGGCTGGTAGGCGAGGATGCCGCGCTCGGCCTTGCGGTGTTCGTCCTGGATGTCGCCAACCAGCACTTCCAGCACGTCCTCCATGGTCAGGTAGCCGATGACTTTGCCGTCGGCTTCCTCGACCAGCGCAAAGTGCGCACCGCCTTTGCGGAACTGCTCGAGCAGGTGCGCCAGCGGCATGTGCCGCGACACGCGCTCCAGCGGCCGGGTCAGCTCGGCCAGGTTGAACGACTCGGGGATATGGTCGAGATCGGCCAGCTCCAGCAGCAGGTCCTTGATGTGCAGCAGGCCGATGAATTCGCCGCGCTCGGCATCGAGTACCGGGTAGCGACTGAACTTGTGCCGACGGAACATCGCGAGGATTTCCTTGAGCGGCGCGTTGGCATCGAGGCAGACCATGTCTTCCCGCGAGTTAGCCCAGTCGACCACTTCCAGCTCGCCCATTTCCACCGCCGAGGCCAGTACCCGCATGCCTTGGTCGCTAGGGTCCTGGCCACGGCTGGAGTGCAGGATCAGCTTGAGTTCTTCACGGCTGTAGTGGTGTTCGTGGTGCGGCCCGGGCTCGCCCTGGCCGGCAATACGCAAGATGGCGTTGGCGCTGGCGTTGAGCAGGTAGATGGCCGGGTACATCAGCCAGTAGAACAGGTACAGCGGCACCGCCGTCCACAGCGACAGCAGCTCGGGCTTGCGGATCGCCCAGGACTTGGGCGCCAGCTCACCGACAACGATGTGCAGGTAGGAGATGACGAAGAAGGCGCTGAAGAACGAGATGCCCTTGATGACTTCCGGCGATTCAACGCCGACGGCGGCCAGCAGGGGTTCGAGCAGGTGCGCGAAGGCCGGCTCACCGACCCAGCCCAGGCCCAGCGAGGCCAGGGTGATGCCCAGTTGGCAAGCGGACAGGTAGGCGTCCAGCTGGCTGTGTACGGTGCGCAGGATCTGCCCGCGCCAGCCATGCTGCTCGGCAATCGACTCGACCCGGGTCGAGCGCAATTTGACCATGGCGAACTCGGCGGCAACAAAGAAGCCGTTGAGCAGAACCAGCAGCAGAGCAAAAAGAATCATGCCGAAATCGGCGAAAAGTGCAGCGAGGTTGAAACCAGGGGAAGGGTCCATGATGGAGTTTTACGGGGTCCGTCTTTTAAGAAAGGGAGTACAGCAATGCCAGCATTAGCTGGCGCGAGTCAGCCAATGTAGCGGCTGACTGCGCAAATTTAAAGGGCGGCGGCTCAGGATGCCTGGCGCGAGGCTATCTGCACCGGGGCGAAATGGCAGGTAAAGGTGCTGCCATGGCCTGGCACGCTGCTGATTTCCAGGCGCGCGCGATGGCGCAGCAGCACGTGCTTGACGATCGCCAGGCCCAGGCCGGTGCCACCGGTATTGGAGGCACGGCTGGAGTCGACGCGGTAGAAGCGCTCGGTCAGGCGTGGCAGATGCTTGGGGTCGATGCCGATGCCCGAGTCCTGCACGCTCAGGTGTGCGCCTTGCTCGTCGGCCCACCAGCGGATGCGGATCTGGCCTTCGTCCTGGGTGTATTTGACTGCATTGAACACCAGGTTGGAGAAGGCGCTGCGCAGCTCCGCCTCGCTACCCTTGAGGCGAATGCCCGGCTGCGCCTCCAGGCTGATGCGCTGGTTACGCTGCCCGGACAATGCCTGGGCGTCGCCCTTGATCGATTGCAGCAGGGTCTCGACCGCTACTGGCTGGTTGTCCGAGGGGTAGTCGGTGGCTTCCAGCTTGGCCAGCAACAGCAGGTCGTTGAGCAGCGTTTGCATGCGCCCGCCTTGCTGCTGCATCTGCTGCAGGGCACGAACCCAGCGCGGGTTCACCTCTTCGACGTTATCGAGCAGGGTTTCCAGGTAGCCGGCGATCACCGTCAGCGGCGTGCGCAGTTCGTGGGAGACATTGGCGACGAAATCCTTGCGCATCTGCTCCAGCTGATGGATGCGGGTGACATCGCGTACCAGCATCAGGTGCTCGTTGTTGCCGTAACGGGTGATGTGCAGTTGCACGCGCATGCGGTCGTTGATCGGCGAGGGGATCTCCAGCGGTTCGAGGTAGTTCTCCTGCTCGAAGTACTCCTTGAAGCGTGGATGACGTACCAGGTTGGTTACTGGCTGGCCGCTGTCCTGCGGGGTCTTGAGGCCGAGCAGGGTTTCCGCGGCGCGGTTCCACCACTCCAGGTTGCCATCGCTGTCGAGCATGATCACCGCATCCTTGAGGGCGGCGGTGGACTCCTGCACCCGGTCGATCACCGCCTGCAGACGCCCGCGCACGCGCTGGTCGCGGCGTTGCAGATGGTAGATGCTGTCGAACACCTCGCCCCACAGGCCATAGCCATCGGGCGGTGCTTCATCGGGTTTGTGCAGGCGCAACCATTCGTGCAGGCGCAGCAGTTGCTTGAGGGTCCAGCCCAGGTAGATCGCCAGGCCCAGGGCCAGGCTCCAGCCATAGTAGCCGCTGATCAGGCCGGCCAGCAGGCAGACGGTGATCAGCAACAGCATGTGGCGAATCAGGGTGCCATGCCAGTTCTGGTTCAATTGGGATCCTTAGCGGATCAGCTGCACGTTGCAAGCTACAAGCTGCAAGGTTGAAGCGGATCTGCGTGTGCTTTTGCTCTTTCTTGCAGCTTGGGGCTTACAGCTTGCAGCTTTCTCAACTTTTAGTTGAGAACCGGTAACCGGTGCCGCGGACGGTTTGTACCAGATTTTCGTAGGCATCGCCCAACGCCTTGCGCAGGCGGCGGATATGCACGTCGACGGTGCGTTCCTCGACATAGACGTTGCCGCCCCAGACCTGGTCGAGCAGCTGGCCACGGGTGTAGGCGCGCTCCTGGTGGGTCATGAAGAATTGCAGCAGGCGGTATTCGGTCGGGCCCATTTCGGCCGGCTTGCCGTCGATGGTCACCCGGTGGCTGATTGGATCGAGCAGCAGGCCGCCGACTTCGATCGGCGCTTCGCCATCGCTCGGGCCGGCGCGGCGCAGCACGGCCTTGAGCCGGGCCACCAGCTCGCGCGGCGAGAAAGGCTTGGTGATGTAGTCGTCGGCGCCGACTTCCAGGCCCTGGATCTTGTTGTCTTCCTCACCCTTGGCGGTGAGCATGATGATCGGGATGTCGCCGGTCAGCTCGTCGCGCTTGAGGCGGCGGGCCAGTTCGATACCGGAGGTGCCCGGGAGCATCCAGTCGAGCAGGATCAGGTCCGGCTTGCGGTCGACGATGATGGCGTGGGCCTGCTGGGAGTTTTCGGCTTCCAGGCAGTCATAGCCGGCCATTTCCAATGCAACGGCGATCATCTCGCGAATTGGCGCTTCGTCGTCAACGATCAGAATGTTTCTGCCAACCATGCTTAAACCTCTTCCATTAAAGGTGTCTTGGCCCGCATTAGATAACGGAATTATTGCAGTCGTGTGACAGCTCGTGGGCCATTGCAGCAACATTCTGTTACTGGGCTAGGCTTAAATTCCCTCTCCCGAGAATTACGGTGAATCCAATGACACGACATACGCTGAACTGGATGGGTCTATTCGCTGCAGTAGCCCTGGCGCTGCCGGGAGTGGCCTCGGCTCATCATGCCATGGAGAAAGATGGCATGTGGGTCGACCATAACGGTATGACCTTGTACACCTTTGATAAGGACGCTGGTGGCAAATCCATGTGTAACGGTGATTGTGCCAGTAACTGGCCGCCGTTGATGGTCAAGGATGGCGAGAAGGCCGAAGGCAAGTGGACACAGATCAAGCGTGATGACGGCAGCATGCAGTGGGCCTATGACGGCAAGCCGCTGTACACCTTCGTCAAGGACAAGAAGGCGGGGGAAACCACGGGGGATGGCATGAAGGACGTGTGGCACGTCGCCAAACCGTAGTGGCTTTTTCGCGGGGCAAGCCCGCTCCTACATGTAGGAGCGGGCTTGCCCCGCGAAAAAATCAGAAACTGTAATCCAGCACGATGCCGATAAAGATCAGCAGCCCCGCCCAGTGATTGTGCAGAAAGGCCTTGAAGCACGATTCGCGGTCCAGCTTGCGCGTCGACCAGAACTCCCAGGCAAAGCACAGCAAGGCTGCCACCAGTCCCAGGTGGAACCAGCCGCCCAGCTCGAAGCGGTTGCCGGCCAGTAACAGGCAGCCAAGGGACAATACCTGCAAGGTGAGGATGATCACCCGATCGGCTTCACCGAACAGGATGGCGGTGGATTTGACCCCGATTTTCAGGTCGTCATCGCGGTCGACCATGGCGTAGTACGTGTCGTAGCCCACGGTCCACAGCAGGTTGGCGATGTACAGCAGCCAGGCGATGGCCGGCAGCTCGCCGGTGGCGGCGGTGAAGGCCATGGGGATGCCCCAGGAGTAGGCCGCCCCCAGCACCACCTGCGGGTAGTAGGTGTAGCGCTTCATGAACGGGTAACAGGCCGCCAGCGCCACCGCGCCGAACGACAGCCACACCGTGGTGGCATTGGTGCACAGCACCAGCAAGAAACTCACCCCGACCAATACCGCAAACAGGGTCAGCGCCTCGCGGGCGTTGATCCGTCCGGCGGCCAGCGGGCGGTCGGCAGTGCGTTTGACGTGGCCATCGACCTTGCGGTCGGCGAAATCGTTGATGGCGCAGCCGGCAGCGCGCATCAGCACCACGCCGAGGGTGAATATCAGCACGTTGGCCAGGGTCGGCGCGCCCTTGGCGGCAATCCAGACGGCCGAAAGGGTCGGCCACAGCAGCAGGTAGATGCCAATCGGACGGTCCATCCGGCTCAGCTGGATGAAGTCCCAGGCCCGGGGGTGCAGGCGATTGAACGACTTGAGCAACTGCAGGTACATCAGCGGGTCTCCGATGGGGTGTCGGCGGCAATCCACAGTGTAGGCAAGAACACCTCGGCCACCAGCACGCTCAAGGCGTCGCGATCAAAGCGCGAACGGCGCCCCCACAAGCCGGCATGGCACTGCTCCAGCGGCAGCCAGGCCTGCGGATAGTGGCAGACCTCGATGGGCCGGCGGACAAAGCCCTGTTCGCAGAACAGCAGTTCGCCCAATGAGCGGCTGCCCAGCGCTTCCATGTCCAGGCCGCCACTTTCCAGCGAGCTGCGCGCGGCCACGCTGCGGGCAAACACCCAGGGCTGGCCATGGCCGCGCAAGTACACTTCGCGCACCCAGCCTTCGCTGCCCAACGGCAGGTCAAGGGCCTGGCATTCGTCTTCGCGCAGGCGTTGCCAGCCCTCGCAAAGGGGTGTCACGCAAAAGTGATCGGCGGATAATTGAATCAGGCGGCGGGTCAGGGAGCCCTGGTCGTACAACCAGTCGCGAGTTGTGGGCGATGTGCTGTCTGCCAGGTCAGGGTGCTGCAGCCAGAGTGCAGCGGGCGCTTGCAATGTTTCGTACGGCACGGCGGTATCGAATAACAGGCCAGAGAGACGCCGAGCTTAGCATGATTGCCCGATCCGGCTTGCATGCTGGCACCTGGCTCCAGTACAAAGCCCTTTCTTTGATGGCCGCCACTGTAATCTTCACGAGAGCGGCCACTCCAATGCCTGAGTCTTTCGAGGAAGTGCGTTATGAAAAAGTGGCAATGTATTGTCTGTGGCCTGGTCTACAACGAAGCTGACGGTTGGCCGGACGACGGCATCGCTCCAGGCACCCGGTGGGAAGACGTACCCGAAGACTGGCTGTGCCCGGACTGCGGTGTCGGCAAGATGGATTTCGAGATGATCGAAATCAACTGATCACATTTCAATCAGATTTCAAGGAAGGCAGCGCATGACGGCTCCAGTGGTGATTGTCGGTACAGGTCTGGCGGGTTACAACCTGGCTCGCGAGTTTCGCAAGCTCGACGGCGATACGCCGTTGTTGCTGATTACCGCCGACGACGGCCGTTCCTACTCCAAGCCGATGCTTTCCACCGGTTTCGCCAAGAACAAGGACGCCGACGGCCTGAGCATGGCCGCACCCGGCGCCATGGCCGAGCAGCTCAAGGCCGAGGTGCGCACCCACACCCGCATCAGCGGCATCGACCCGGGCCACAAACGCCTGTGGATCGGTGAAGAGCAGGTTCACTACCGCGACCTGATCCTGGCCTGGGGCGCTGAAACCGTGCGGGTGCCGGTCGAAGGCGATGCGGGCGAGCTGATCTTCCCGATCAACGACCTCGAGGACTACGCGCGTTTTCGCGCCGCCGCCGCTGGCAAGCAACGGGTGCTGATCCTCGGCGCCGGCCTGATCGGCTGTGAGTTCGCCAACGACATGAGCCTGGGTGGCTATCAGGTCGAGCTGGTGGCGCCGTGCGAGCAGGTCATGCCGACCTTGCTGCACCCGATGGCGGCAGCCGCGGTTCAGGCCGGCCTTCAAGAGCTGGGCGTGCGTTTCCACCTGGGCCCGGTACTGACCCGCCTGCAGCGGCTGGAGCAGGGCCTGGAAGCGCACTTGTCCGACGGCAGCGTGATTGCTTGCGACCTGGTGGTTTCGGCTGTTGGCCTGCGCCCACGCATCGACCTGGCCTCGGCTGCGGGGTTGCAGGTCAATCGCGGCGTAGTGGTTGATCGCCAGCTGCGTACCTCCCACGCCAACATCTTCGCCCTCGGTGATTGCGCCGAAGTCGATGGCCTCAATCTGCTGTATGTGATGCCGTTGATGAGTTGCGCCCGGGCGCTGGCGCAAACCCTGGCCGGCAACCCGACAGCGGTCGCCTACGGGCCGATGCCGGTTACGGTTAAAACCCCGGCCTGCCCGCTGGTGGTGTCGCCTGTGCCCCATGGCCGTGAGGGCCAGTGGAGCGTTGAAGGCCAGGGCGCCGACCTCAAGGTGCTCTGCCATGACGCAGACGGCCAACTGCTGGGCTATGCCCTGACCGGCACCGCCGTCATGGACAAGCTGGCTCTAAATCGGCAACTTCCGGCGCTGATGGCGTAAATAACCGGCGTTCTGTCGGATTTCCCCTGCCTTTGCCCCAACAATGGCCGCCCAGAGACTGGCGCGGCCCCTGAGGGCATGCCATTCTCACTCCGTCTGCCGCAGTTTAGAGCCTGCGGTGCCTTGGGCGCTGTTCTTCAAGAGCAGCACGGCATAACAACAAAAAAACCGTCAAAGAGGCTTCACTATGCGTAAACCAGAACTCGCCGCCGCCATTGCGGAAAAGGCTGATCTCACCAAAGAGCAAGCCAACCGCGTGCTCAACGCCGTGCTCGAAGAAATCACCGGCGCCCTGCACCGCAAGGACAGCGTGACCCTGGTCGGCTTCGGTACCTTCCTGCAGCGCCACCGCGGTGCCCGCACGGGCAAAAACCCGCAAACCGGCGAGCCGGTCAAGATCAAGGCCAGCAACACCGTTGCTTTCAAACCAGGCAAATCCCTGAAGGACAGCGTCAATCCGTGATGCCTCGCACAGATCGATTGCAGTGAAAAACGGGCACCGCACAAGGTGCCCGTTTTTTATTGCCGCCGCCCTGGCATCTGGCTAGCATACGCGGCCGCCGTCGCAAGGACGGGGAAGTGTCCAGGGAGGGCCGTGATGAAGACCGAAGGATTCGCACTAACCGCTAGCGCAGGGCAACGCCATGTATGACGGCTTGACCTTGCCCAACTACCTGGCGGGCGTTGCCGACAGCGACCTGTTCGGCAGCCTGGCCTTTGTCTGCCTGATATTGATACTCACCAGCCTGCACCGACGCTGGCGTGACCAGCTCTGGCATCGCCTGCTGACGTTCATTTGCCTGACCACCGTGGTGGTCATGGAACTGGTGGGTTCCTACTATGCGAACCTGCCGCCGGCATGAGCAAAGGCAAAGGGTTGGCCCTGGCGTTGCTGGTACTCCTGCTGCTGCCAGGCGTGACCACGCCGTTGTATTCGAACGCGCTGCTGCTGTGGATGGAGCCTGACAACTTCATCCCCGCCGAATCCTCAATGCTGACCTTCGAGCCCTACCAGATTTCCCAGGGCTCCTCGTCCTACTGGCTGTACGGCCAGGACAAGCACAACTACTACCACTTCACCTACGAAGCCGCGCACCCCTATCGCTATATCCCCCGCGACAACAACTGCCCGGGCTTCGACAGGAACGATGTGCGCAGCTGGTGCCAGGCTTTGCAAGGAAACTCCCGATGATCAAACGCTGGCTGATCGCCCTGGCCGTGCATGCGCTGGCTTGCTTCCTGTTCCTGGTGCTCAACGACATCGGGGTTCATTACTACAAGCAGATCTACGGCGGCTTCACCGCCCGCGGCGTGGCGTCTGGCGCGATTTTCTGGCTGGTGTTCGATGTGATGGTGATCTTCAGCCTGGTGATCGTTTTCGTGCCGAGGCTCAAACACAAACTCATGATCAATGGCGCGCTGGTGGCGTTGATCATCTACTGGCTGATGCCGGATCACCCGGTGCGTACGATGTTTTTCAGCCCGCTGGCCGGTGGTCTGACTTTCCTGGCGATAATGATTGCCCACTGGTTGGGCCGGCTGAATGTATTCAACAAGGATCGGTCTTGAAACGTAGGCACTATTTTGCCCTGGCGATGGTTGGGGCATTGGTACTTTGGGTGGGACACAACATCCAGGTATTGATCGACCGGCCAGGCGAAGTCAGGGTGGTCAGCGAATCGGGCCGTTATCTCATGGAGAATGTGCCGGTTGGTGGCTGGCTGGTGCCTTTCGATGACCTGGCCTACCTGCGTTTCATTGACCGCAGCAATCAAAAGCAGGTTTACCGCACGCCGCTGTTCTCGCAGACCTCTTTGGATATGCGCGATTACGAAGACAACGGCACTGTCGGCATCGTCTGGATCAGCTTGTACAAGGCTGATGGGCATATCGAGATCGCCATACCCAACTGGAATCCCCATTGGCTCAACTACTTCATCAGCAATACGCCCTATGACGTGGCCGACGAGCAAGCCGATTGCCGCAAGCCGGAAAACGTCCTGCGCTTTATCCGCGATGTGCTGGGTTACTGGCTGGGTTTCAGTGACTACTGGTGTACTCCCACTCAACAGCTGATCGACAGAGGCAAACCATGAAAGGCTTTGCGACGACGTGGCGGCAGTGGTTCTGCTCGTTCCTGCTGCTGGCCGGGGCGACAACCTGCGCTGGTGCCCCGGCGGACATGCCGGACTGCTCCGACAACGATTTTGGCGCCTTTTTCGCCGCTTTTGCCCAGAGCGAAGCGCTGCAGCAGTCGCTGGTGGCTGACCCGCTGATCGAGCAGCGGATCTACCCCGGTCGCAAGCAACCGCGTGTGGCGATCCGCAAGCTGGCCCCGGAGCAGCGCCCGTCGCTGGCCTTGCTACAGCCGGCCAAGCGTGCCGCGCTGGGGCTGGTGGTCGAGCAGGAGGGTAGCCGGCAAGTGGTGTTGCACGACACCAAGGGCGAACTGCTCAAGGTCTATACCTTTACCCGCGGCCAATGCTGGGTGTTACAGCGGATCGATGACTGGTCGCTGGCGGGCTTCTTTACCGGGCGCCAGGAGAAGGTTGCCGGCGAGCTGGATGTCGAGCGCGCCAGGCTCTATGAGAATCTGGGCAGGGCAGGGCTCTACGACAACCCTGGGCAACTGATGAACGCCGCCCTCAACAGCCTGCTCAGTGCCGCTGCCAAGGGCAACAACGAGGCCGCGGTCCAGGCGGTCATCCTGATTTTTTCAGGGGATGCCGAACGGCTGCCGGACTCGACCATCGTGCAGCTCCTGGAGGCGGCGATGGTCACTGAACGGGACGCCGGGGCCATGCTGGCGCACTTCGTTTGCTACGGCGAAGAGTATGCCGAGGACCGGGTCTGCCAGGACCCGGGCAAAGCGATTCAAGCCTTGCGCCAATCGGCGAAGCTGGAGTCGCCGCGGGGGCTGGTGGAGCTTGGCTTTGCCTACGAGGCAGGCAAGCTTGGCCAGCAGGACAATGACCGCGCCATGGCGTGCTACCAGCAAGCGGCACTGGAGGCCAGCGGTTACCGCGACAGCGCCGTGGACGGTATCAAGCGCCTGAGCGACAAAGGCGTGGTCGAAGACGAGACACAGAAATGCTTGTAACTCGCCCTTACCGCCTGGCAATCGCCCTGGTTGTGCACCTGTTGGCCATTGTCACTTACCTGTGGCTGCACAACACTGGCATGACAATGTACCGGCAGATGGCCGGCGGGCTGATGTCACGCGGCGTCGCGATCGGCATGGGCATGTACCTGATCTTCTACTTCGTGGTGTTGATGAACCTGGCGATCGCGCTGGTGCCGCGGCTCAAGTGGCGGTTGCTGCTGGCGGCGGCCATTCCTGCCGCAATCCTGCTCTACCTGTTGCCCCAGCATCCGCTGCGCGCAATGTTTTGCAGCGTGCTGGGGTTGTCTACGGCACTGGCGGCTGTCGGCGCGAACCAGTTGATTCTGTACGCGTTGAGCAGGTTCAGGCGTCAGTGAATAACCCGGTTACAAGGCCAACGGCGGCTATCATCGGGTAAAGCGCAGAGAACTATGGCGTTTTTGTAGCGAGACTATAAACTGCTTCGCCAGTCACTTTTTAGCCGAGGCGTGCACATGAAGTTTCGCTTTCTCCTTTGGGCCATGGGCCTGCTGATGGCCAAAGCCAGCCGCAACAACCCTGCCTTTCAGCAGCAACTGGCCGACAAGGACCTGGTGTTCCAGCTGCAGACCCTCGATGGCAAGGCGGCGCGCCATTTCATCGTCAAGGACCTGCGGATCAGCAGCAAATCCGGCACTCACCCTGCGCCAGCTTTCGCTATCGCCTTCAAGGATGCCGCGTTCGGTTTTGCCACCCTGCAGGCCAAGAACAAGCAACTGGCCTTCATGCAGGGGATTCAGGACAAAAGCATCCAGATCAAGGGCAACCCGGCGCTGGTGATCTGGTTCCAGGGCCTGATGAAGTACCTGAAGCCGAAAAAGAAGGCCTGACCGCCAAGGTCAGGCTTACGCCTCAATGCTGGCTGAATTGCGAGGCCAGCTCACGCAGCATGGCTTCGGCTTCCAGCACCTTGTTGACCACGTCCTCGGCTTTTTCGCGGGTCAGGTTCAGACGCTCGAGCAGCTCGTCGGGGATGCTTTCCTGCGGCCCCGAGCCGATTCCGCGCGAGCGCAGCAGGCGTACCGCCAGGCACACCAGGTTGGGGAAGGCGGCGCAGTCGCCGGCATAGGTCGGGTCGTGCTGGAAGCGCAGGGCGGTGGACAGCTCATCCGGCATGTCCCAGTAGCGCATCAGCCAGGCGCCGATCTGCTCGCGGCTAATGCCCAGCAGGTGTTGCTCGACATAGCTGTGGCACAGGTGCGGGTTGACCTCCAGGTGCCGGCAGATCAGCGAGAAATGCGGCGGGAACACATGCGCCAGCAACAGGTAACCGAAGTTGTGCAGCAGCCCGGCCAGGTAGGTCAGGCCCGATTCCGGGCGCTCGGCCCGTGGCATGGCCCGGGTCAGGCCCTCGATCACCGCAGCGGTGTAGATCGATTGCTGCCAGTACGGCGTGGTCTGTTGCGGGTGGTCCTTGGGCAGGCTCAGGGTTTTGCCCAGCGCCAGGCCCAGGGCCAGGTTGATCACCAGGTCAAAGCCGAGCACGCGAACGATGGCGTCTTCTACCGAGCGAATCTTGCCCGGTGAGGCGTAGTAGGGCGAAGCCGCCCAGCTGACCACTTGCGCAGCAAGGGCCGGGTCGGTTTCGACCACGCCGGTGATATCGTCGATGGTAGCGTTGGGGTCGACCCGCAGCTTGATGATTTTTTGCGCGGTTTCCGCCAGCGGCGGGATCTCGATGGTGCTTTCCAGGCGCTGCTGGATGCGCCGGGCGGTGAATGCCTGGACGGCCTGGGAAATTTCTTCGCGGTCGTCGTGGGGGCGGTCGAGATTTGGGCGGATGCTGGTCAGCAGTTCGCCGAAGTTGCCGGCGCTGGCCTTGCTGAGCATCTTCTTGAAGTCGTCGCGCTCGATCTCCAGCAACAACCCGGCTTCACCGGAGTGAATCAGCAGGCGCTCGGGACGCAGCAGGCTTTCTTCGTACAGGCACGGTGAGCTGGTCAGCGCCGGAATCCCCGGGAGGATCTTCAGGCCGTGCTTTTCCAGCATGTGGCGCAGGCGTTCCAGCGGTACCGCAGCCAGCTTGCGGCCGGTCAGCTCGGTCAGGCGGCTGAGGTCGAGCAACTGGTTTTGCGGGAACAGCACCATCAACGCGCCGACTTCGTCGTCCAGCAGTACGGCCTGCACTTTGGCGGCGGCCGGCAGCTGCGGATGGTCGGTCACTTCGCGGTAGGCGATGCCGAGCTTGTCGAGCAGCAACCGGATAACAGACGGAGCGTGGGGGGTTGCGGTGTCCAGAGCAACTTCAGTCATGGTCTGTATCCAAAATTTTTTCAATCGCATGAGTATAACCAGCTTGAACCCCGGGCTGGCCGCAATCTGGGACGGGCGTCACACTTGGCCGTATTGCTGGCCGTGGCGCAGCCAGCGTTCCAGCAAGGGGCTGACGTGTGACGGCCAGCGGGCTAGCAGGGCCTGGGCGGCGTCGCGCACGGCGGGCAGCAGGTCAGCGTCGCGCATCAGGTCGGCGACCTTGAATTGCAGCAGGCCGGTCTGGCGGGTGCCGAGCATTTCACCCGGGCCGCGCAGCTCCAGGTCTTTCTCGGCGATGATGAAGCCGTCGTTGGTCTCGCGCATGATCCCCAAGCGTTCGCGGCCGATCTGCGACAGCGGCGGGTGATACAGCAGCACGCAATGGCTCACCGCGCTGCCCCGGCCAACCCGGCCGCGCAGCTGGTGCAATTGGGCCAGGCCCAGACGCTCGGGGTTCTCGATGATCATCAGGCTGGCATTGGGCACGTCGACACCCACCTCGATCACCGTGGTTGCCACCAGCAGCTGCAAATTGCCCTGCTTGAATTCGGCCATCACCGCGGCTTTCTCCGCAGGTTTCATGCGCCCGTGAATCAGGCCGACACGCAACTCGCCCAAGGCGCTGCTAAGTTCCTCGTAAGTGGTTTCGGCGGCCTGGCAGGTGAGCTCTTCAGATTCTTCGATCAGGGTGCAGACCCAGTAGGTCTGGCGCCCTTCGGCGCAGGCCGCGCGCACCCGCTCGACCACTTCGAAGCGCCGGCTGTCGGTTACCAGCACGGTGTTGACCGGGGTGCGGCCTGGCGGCAATTCGTCGAGGATCGAGGTGTCCAGGTCGGCATAGGCGCTCATGGCCAGGGTGCGCGGGATCGGCGTGGCGGTCATGATCAGCTGGTGCGGGCACAGTTGACCGCCCACGCCTTTCTGGCGCAGGGCCAGGCGCTGCTGCACGCCGAAGCGGTGCTGTTCGTCGATGATCGCCAGGGCCAGGTTCTTGAACTTCACTTCTTCCTGGAACAGGGCATGGGTGCCAACCACCATCGGGGCGCCGGCGGCGATCTGTTCCAGGGCGCTGCTGCGTACCTTGCCCTTGAGCTTGCCGGCCAGCCAGGCGACTTCGATGCCCAGCGGCTCCAGCCAGCGCTTGAAGGTGATGAAATGCTGCTCGGCGAGGATCTCAGTGGGTGCCATCAGCGCCACCTGGTAACCGGCTTCCAGCGCTTGCAGGGCAGCGAGGGCAGCGACCACGGTCTTGCCGGCGCCGACATCGCCTTGCACCAGGCGCAGCATCGGCTCCGGCTGGCTGAGGTCGTAGGCAATCTCGTTGCCCACGCGTTGCTGGGCACCGGTTGGTGCAAAGCCGAGGTTGGCCAGGTACTGCCGGGGCAAGCGGCTGGCCTTGGGCAATACCGGCGCACGCTGGGCGCGCAGGCTTTCGCGCAGGCGCTGCTGGGACAGCTGGTGGGTCAGCAGCTCTTCGAACGCCAGGCGGTGCTGGGCCCAATGGTGGCCTTCGGCGAGCTCATCGACGTCGGCATCGGCCGGTGGGTGGTGCAGGTAGCGGATCGCATCGTCCAGCGGCGCCAGTTGGTAATCCCGGGCCAGTTCGTCCGGTAGCCAGTCCGGCAGGCTGCGCGGGCCGAGCAGGGCCAGGCTCTGCTGGCACAGCTGGCGCAGGCGCTGCTGGGTCAGGCCTTCGGTGGTCGGGTAGATCGGGGTCAGGGTCTGCTCCACCGGGGCCGGCTCGTCGCCGGTCAGCGCGCGGTATTCCGGGTGGTAGATTTCCAGCCCGGAAGCACCCGGGCGCGCTTCACCGTAGCAGCGCAGGTGGGTGCCGCGCTTGAGGCCTTCCTTCTGCGCGTTGCTGAAGTGGTAAAAGCGCAGGCTCAGAACGCCGCTGCCGTCGCCCAGGCGCACCAGCAGGCTGCGGCGCTTGCCCATGACCACGTCGGTGCCACTGACCACGCCTTCGATCACTGCATCCTGGCCCGGGCGCAGGGCGCCGATGGGCACCACGCGGGTGCGGTCCTGATAGCGCAGCGGCAGGTGGAACAGCACGTCCTGGAGGTTCTCCAGGCCGACCTTGGCGAGTTTTTCGGCCATGGCCTCGCCGACTCCCTTGAGCGCGGTCACCGAGACCTGGGACAACTCCGGCATGGTGCTTTCCTACTGGCTCGCGGCGGGTTTGGCGACCGAGCACAGGCGGATCGAGTCTGCGAGGATCTCGATGGCCTTGGGCCGCGGGAAGCTGGCGCGCCAGGCGATGGCCACGGTGCGAAACGGCGCCGGTGGGCTCAGCGGGCGCACTTCGATCACGCCCGGGGCGTAATGGTGGCTGTGCACTGCCGACAGCGGCAGGATAGATACGCCCAGGCCCGAAGCGACCATGTGGCGAATGGTTTCCAGCGAGCTGGACTCGACCGTGGTGTGCTTGGCGCCGTCGCTGCCTTTGGCCAGGGTCGGGCACGCCTCAAGCACCTGGTCACGGAAGCAGTGGCCTTCACCGAGCAGCAGCAGGCTCTTGTCGTTGAGCAGGCTGGCGTCGATGGTTTCTTTCTGGGTCCATGGATGCTCGCTGGGCATCAGCACGTAGAACGGCTCGTCGTACAGCGGCAGGGTCAGTACGTCGGCTTCGTTGAACGGCAGGGCGATGATCACTGCGTCCAGCTCGCCATTGCGCAGCTTGTCGCGCAGGATGTGGGTGAAGTTCTCTTCGATGTACAACGGCATCTGCGGGGCGACCCGGTGCAGTTGCGGGATCAGGTGCGGGAACAGGTAGGGGCCGACGGTGTAGATCGCGCCGACTTTCAGCGGGGCGGTCAGCTGGTTCTTGCCGGCCTGGGCCAGCTCGCGAATGCCCTGGGCCTGCTCGAGTACCTTTTGCGCCTGGGCAACGATGCCTTCGCCGACCGGGGTCAGGCGTACCGCGCTTTTGCTGCGCTCGAAGATCAGTACACCCAGCTCGTCCTCAAGCTTCTTGACGCCGACCGACAGGGTCGGCTGGCTGACGTGGCAGCGTTCGGCGGCGTGGCCGAAGTGCTGCTCCTGGGCGAGGGTGACGATGTAGCGCAATTCTGTGAGGGTCATAACGTGCGTCCATGAAGTTGCGGCCCCAGCATAGCGGCTGCAATCGATAGACGCACGTTATCAGACTTGCTCGTTTGTGACAGAAACAAAGCGTTAGCGTTTGTCCAGCGAGTAGACGAAAGGCGCGATCACTTCAATGCTGCCGTTGTTGAGCAGTTCTTTAGGCGGCGGTGGCACCGGTTGCGCGCGACGGATCATCTCCAGGGTCGCCCGATCCAGTGCCGCGCTGCCCGATCCACCAGCCAGGGCGTAGGAAAGGATCTTGCCCTCGCCATCGACCACGAAGCGCAGGCGGTTGATGCCTTCCATACGCATGCGCCGGGCGTTTTCCGGGTAGCGCTTGTACTTCGCCAGGTGTCGCAGCAGATCGCTCTGCCAGGTCGGCAGGGCATTGCTGTTGGTGGCGATGCTCGGCGCCGGAGCCGCCGATTTTTGCGACGGTGCGGTGGTTGGCGGTGTATCGACCACTTCCTCGTCGGCCGGCTTTTCCTGCGGCGGCTCAGGCTTTTTCTCGGGCTTGGGCGGCTGCGGTTTGGCCTTTGGCTTGACCTGCTTGGCAATGGCGATTTTCGGTTTCGGCGCCTCGGCCAGTTTCGGCAGCGGCGGTTCTTCGACCGGCGCTGGCGGCTGTGGCGGGGTGACCACCTTGGGTGGAGGTGGCGGGGCCGGTTCGGGCATCGGGGCCATTTCGATCATCATTGCCGCAGGCGGCAACTCGATCGCTTGGGGCACCGACCAATTGAGCGTCAGCAAAACGGCAACGGCATGGATACCCAGCACAATCGCCAGACTACTGCTGTAACGCGCCAGCTTATGCCGCGTCTTGATCATTTCTTGGCTGCCGTCTCAAGGCCGACCAGACCGACTTTCAGGTAACCGGCCGCGCGCAGCGTGTTCATGACTTCCATCAGATCGCCGTAATCGACACCTTTATCGGCCTGGAAGAAGATCGTGGTGTCCTTGTCGCCCTTGGTCTTGGCGTCGAGAATCGCGCCGAGCTGGTCACGCTGGACCTGCTCGTCACCGACGTACAGGTTCTGGTCAGCCTTGACGCTGAGGAACACCGGCTTCTCGGGCCTCGGCGCCGGTTTTGCGGTCGAGGCTGGCAGGTCGACCTTGATGTCGACGGTTGCCAGCGGCGCTGCCACCATGAAGATGATCAGCAGGACCAACATGACGTCGATGAACGGCGTGACGTTGATTTCGTGGTTTTCGGCGAGGTCGTCGCCACCTTCGTTAAGATGCAGGCCCATGGCTTAGCCCACTTTAACCATGTGAGGTGCCGCGGCGCGATCGCCTGGCTGATGGTCCAGGTCGCGGCTGACCAGCAGCAGGACTTCGGCCGAGGCATCGGACACCTGCGCCTTGTAACCGGCAATGGAGCGGGCGAAGACGTTGTAAATGACCACCGCAGGGATCGCTGCGACCAGGCCCAGGGCGGTGGCCAGCAGGGCTTCGGCGATACCCGGGGCAACCACGGCGAGGTTGGTGGTCTGGGTCTTGGCGATGCCGATGAAGCTGTTCATGATGCCCCAGACGGTACCGAACAGACCGACGAACGGCGCGGTGGAACCGATGGTGGCGAGGACGCCGGTGCCGCTGCTCATGTTGCGGCCGCTGGCAGCTACCAGGCGCTCAAGGCGGAAGCTGACGCGCTCCTTGATGCCTTCTTTCTCGCGGGTATTGGCCGACAGGCGCATTTCATCCAGGGCATCGTGGACCAGGATGTGGGCCAGGGTGCCTTCTTTGTTGGCGCTGTCGCTGGCTTCCTTGAGGGTGGTGGCACGCTTGAGGGCGGCGATCTCGCCACGCAGGCGACGCTTGGCGCCCAGCAGCTCGAAGCCTTTGGCGATCCAGATGGTCCAGGTAATGATCGAGGCGATGGCCAGGCCGATCATGACGATCTTCACCACGATGTCGGCGTTCTTGTACATGCCCCATGGCGACAGGTCGTGGGCCATGCCCAGGCTGGTATCTTCAACCAGTGCTTCAACGCTTTCGTCAGCAGGGCTGGCGGCCTGGCCATCAACCGGAGCAACAGCAGGCGCGGCAGCCGGATCGGTCGGCGCAGCAGCCTGTTCGGCACCCGGTGCGGCCGGTGCAACGGCGGCGGCTGGAGTGGCGGGTGCGGTGGTCGGCTCATCGGCCAGGGCGGCGGGTGCCATCACCAGGCTGAGCATCAGCGCGGCAACGGCGCGCCATGCGCGCGACGTGGTTGGCGAAGCGGAAGGTTGGATACGTGTCATGCTGGCCTGACCTGATGAAGAAGAAAGAGGTGGTTGTCCTTCCAGGCCTCGAGACAGGCCGAGAACAAAATTGGGTGGCCATTATTGCAAGTAATTCTTGTTAGCAGAAGTAATAAAGTTACTTTTTTTCCATCATAGCTAGCCGCCTATCGATTTATTTGGATAGGCTGGGCCTTTGATTTGCGGAGTTTCAGGATGTCTGCGCCCTCAGTTCTGATCGTCGGTTGTGGCGATGTCGGTGGCCGTCTGGCCAAGCAATTGCTGGCCTCTGGCTGGCCGGTGAGCGGCTTGCGCCGCAGTGTTGGCCAATTGCCAGAGGGGGTGACGGCGATCGCTGCCGACTTGAATGACTCGCGTTGCCCGGCCGACTGGCCGGTTGACGCTCCGGATTACCTGGTCTACAGCGTTGCCGCCAGCCAGCATGACGAAGCCGGTTATCAGGCCGCTTATGTCGAGGGCCTGCGCAACGTGCTGGCCTGGCTGGCCGAGCGCGGGCAAAAGCCGCGGCGCCTGCTGTTTGTCTCGAGCAGCAGCGTGTATGCGCAGAAGGACGGCGAGTGGATTGACGAAACTGCTGCCGTGGCGCCTGAAGGCTATTCGGGCAAGGTCATGCTCGAAGCCGAGCAACTGGCCCTGGCCAGCGGCATCCCGGTGACCATCGTGCGCCTTACG
The DNA here is from genome assembly GCF_044743505.1 of Pseudomonas sp. NPDC087612. Classification (NCBI taxonomy): domain Bacteria; kingdom Pseudomonadati; phylum Pseudomonadota; class Gammaproteobacteria; order Pseudomonadales; family Pseudomonadaceae; genus Pseudomonas; species Pseudomonas sp. NPDC087612. Next base: position 226,487 of record NZ_JBIUWO010000007.1, on the reverse strand, counting down.
GGCATCTACGGCCCGGGTCGCGAATGGCTGCTCAGCCAGGTCCGCCAGGGTTATCGAGTAACCGAAGAGCCGCCGCTGTACGGCAACCGCATTCACGCTGAAGATGCTGCCGGGCTGCTGGCGTTCTTGCTCAAGAGCGATCAGCAAGGCAAGGCTGTGGACGACTGCTACATCGGTGTCGATGACGCACCGGCGCCGCTGTTTGACGTGGTTGCCTGGCTGCGCGAGTACATGGGCGTTACCCAGTGGTCGGAACAGGAGCGGGTGCGCCGTGCCGGCAGCAAGCGCTGCAGCAACGCCCGGGCCCGGGCACTGGGCTGGGCGCCACAGTACCCAAGCTACAAGGAAGGCTATGCGGCCATCCTTGCCGGAAGCAATTAACCCTTACTGACGCTCAAGCAGCCAGCGACGAGGGCCAGGTTGCAGATCGGGCATCTCGTCGGCCTGGGCCTTGTTGACGGCCTGGAAGATTTCCAGCTGTTTGCCGTCACGCTTGAAGATCCACGGGTTGCCCTGCTGGTTGCGTTCCAGCCACAGGCTGTCGTGCTCGCCGCTCATGGCCGCGCAATCACCAGCCAGGCACAGCGCGTAGCGATCCAGGCCGGGCAGGCCGTCGAGGCTGCCGTTGGCGCGAAAATGCGCCACTGCACCCTGTCCCGGGCCCTCGACAATCTTCCAGTCGCCACCCATGTAAGCCTTGTACAGCTCGGTTTCAAAGGTGGTGCCAGCTGGCGCATCAATGGGTGCCGGGGTTTCGGCGCGCTGGAAGCTCTGCTGCGGGTTGGCGTCACTGGCCGCTTGAACCAGTTCGTCGCCGTCCAGGCTCAGCGTCTCGGCGTAGTTACCGTAGAAATCGACTTCCCACTGGCCATCTTTGAGCGCCTTGAGCTTGCCGTCGCCCGCTTCAAAGCCATTGCTGAAGGTGGCCTGGCTGGCGGCAACGTTGACCTTCCACTCAAGGTTCGGGCCGTTGGCGAGCAGGGCCTGGCGCAGGTTGGAGCCTTTGGCGGCAGCGTCGATGGCGTTCTGGTTGATCCAGGTACCGTTGAGGTCTTCCGGGCTGTGGCTGGCGCAGCCGCTCAACAGGGTGGCGAGCAGCGACAGGGCGAGCGCGTAGCGCATGGCGGGGGTCCTTGCAGGGGCGGGGGATGAGGGCGCACCGGGCGGCGCGCCCTCGGGGGTGTTACTCGATGACCAGGATGGCATCCATTTCAACCTGCGCGCCTTTCGGCAGGGCAGCAACGCCAATGGCGGCGCGGGCCGGGTACGGCTGGTCGAAGTACTTGCCCATGATCTCGTTGACCTTGGCGAAGTGGCTGAGGTCGGTGAGGAAGATGTTCAGCTTGACGATGTCCTTGAACGAACCGCCAGCGGCTTCAGCAACGGCCTTGAGGTTTTCGAAGACCTGGACGGTCTGGGCTTCGAAGCCTTCGACCAGTTCCATGGTTTTCGGGTCCAGCGGGATCTGCCCGGACATGTACACCGTGTTGCCGGCCTTGATCGCCTGGGAATAGGTGCCGATGGCGGCTGGGGCCTTGTCACTGGTGATGACGGTCTTGGTCATGATGACTCCTTGCTGTTATTGGGCTACGCACGCATGCGGGTGATTCGGATCACCCCGGTCAGGGCGCGCAGTTTCTTGATCACGCGTGCCAGGTGCACACGGTCGTGCACGCTGACCACCAGTTGGACCACGCTGATGCGACCATCGCGTTCATCCATGCTGATTTTCTCGATATTGCCGTCGGCGGCGTTGACGCTGCTGGCCAGCAGCGCGATCAGGCCGCGCTGGTGCTCAAGCTCGACGCGCAGCTCGACGTTGAATTCGCCGGTGACATCCTTGGCCCAGGACAGCTGGATGCATTTTTCCGGGTTGTGGCGGATTTCGCTGATGTTGCGGCAGTTTTCCAGGTGCACCACCATGCCTTTGCCCGCCGACAGGTGACCGACAATCGGGTCGCCCGGGATCGGCGTGCAGCATTTGGCGTAGCTCAACACCAGGCCTTCGGTGCCGCGAATGGCCAGCGGGCCTTCCGGGCTTGGCAGCTGCTCGCCCTCGGTGGACAGCAGGCGTCGGGCCACTACGTAGGCCATGCGGTTGCCCAGGCCGATGTCTTCGAGCAAGTCTTCGATCAGCTCCAGGCGGTATTCGCCGAGCATGGCCTGGATGCGCTCCTGGGGGATCTTGTCCAGGGCGCTGTCGAAGCCGTTGAGAACCTTGTTCAGCAGGCGTTCGCCAAGGCTGATGGATTCCGAGCGGCGCTGCAGCTTGAGCGCATGGCGGATGTGCGTACGGGCCTTGCCAGTCACCACGAAGTTGAGCCAGGCCGGGTTCGGTCGCGCCCCCGGGGCGCTGACGATCTCGACCGTCGAGCCGCTCTGCAGCGGTTCGGACAGCGGCGCCAGGCGGCGGTTGATGCGGCAGGCAATGCAGCTGTTGCCGACGTCGGTGTGCACCGCGTAGGCGAAGTCGACCGCCGTGGAGCCTTTGGGCAGCTCCATGATCCGGCCCTTGGGCGTGAACACATAGACCTCGTCCGGGAACAGGTCGATCTTCACGCTCTCGATGAATTCGAGGGAGTTGCCCGCGCGTTGCTGCATTTCCAGCACGCCTTTGACCCATTGGCGCGCCCGGGCATGGGTGCCCTTGGGCTGCTCGTCGTCACTGGACTTGTACAGCCAGTGGGCGGCGATGCCGTTGTTGGCCATCTCTTCCATTTCGCGGGTGCGGATCTGGATCTCGATCGGGACCCCGTGCATGCCGAACAGCGTGGTATGCAGCGACTGGTAGCCGTTGGCCTTGGGGATCGCGATGTAATCCTTGAAGCGCCCCGGCAGCGGCTTGTACAGGTTGTGCACGGCGCCCAGCACGCGGTAGCAGGTGTCGACCTTGTCGACGATGATGCGGAACGCGTAGACGTCCATGATCTCGTTGAAGGCCCGGCGTTTGCCGCGCATCTTCTTGTAGATGCCATAGAGGTGCTTCTGCCGGCCGCTGACTTCGCCTTCGATACCGTCGACCGCCAGGCAGTGGGCCAGCGACTCTTCGATCTTGTTGACGATTTCCTTGCGGTTGCCGCGGGCGCGCTTGACCGCCTGGTAGATGCGCGCCGAGCGCATCGGGTGCATGGCCTTGAAGCCGAGGTCTTCGAACTCTACGCGCACACTGTGCATGCCCAGGCGGTTGGCGATGGGGGCGTAGATTTCCAGGGTTTCTTTGGCGATGCGCCGGCGCTTTTCGCCGGACAGCACTTCGAGGGTGCGCATGTTGTGCAGGCGGTCGGCCAGCTTGACCAGGATCACACGGATATCCCGGGCCATGGCCATGGCCATTTTCTGGAAGTTTTCCGCCTGGGCTTCGGCCTTGGTCTCGAAGTTCATCTGGGTCAGCTTGCTGACGCCGTCGACCAGTTCGGCCACGGTTTCGCCAAATTGCGAGCTGAGTGCTTCCTTGGCGATGCCGGTGTCTTCGATCACGTCATGAAGCATGGCGGCCATCAGGCTCTGATGGTCCATGTGCATGTCGGCAAGGATGCTTGCCACCGCCAGCGGGTGCGTGACGTAGGCTTCGCCGCTGCGACGGCGCTGGCCGTCGTGGGCTTGTTCGGCGTAGAAATACGCCCGGCGCACCAGGTTGACCTGGTCGGCGCCGAGGTAGGTCGACAAGCGATCGGCGAGGGCGTCTATGCTCGGCATGGGATTACCTCTTGCCAAGGGACGATGACCGGTGCCGTACTACGTCGACCAGGCATGGGCTTAGACCGCCTCGTTGGTCTCGTCACCCTCGCCGAACGCGAACATTGGCTCAACTTGAGTCTGGATCGACTCTGCAGCCATGAACTCATCAGTGCAGATGCCTTCAGCGATTTCGCGCAGGGCCATGACGGTAGGTTTGTCGTTTTCCCATGGCAGCTTCGGCTCTTTGCCGCCGGTGGCCAGTTGACGGGCACGTTTGGTGGAGAGCATGACCAGCTCAAAACGGTTAGCCACGTGTTCTAGGCAGTCTTCAACGGTTACGCGGGCCATGGTCTTCCTCAAGTAGCAAATGCGGAGTTCAGCCCGAAAGGGCGAGCGGACTCGATAGTTTAAAAAATCACCAGCCTTTAGGGAAGCGCTGATTTCATTTCGAGCCCTTGATACCTCGACGATACCTACTTGCAGGGCTCTAGCACAACTGTCTTGTATGCGTGCTCAATTCAATAGCATCGCGGGGCAAGCCCGCTCCTACAGAGGTTCTGTGGGAGCGGGCTTGCCCCGCGAGGACGATTTCACTGGCGACCCAAGGCATCGCGCAGGCGCGGGGTCAATTCGTCGAACAGCGTCTGCACTGAACGCAAGGCGCGGCAATCGGGGCGGGTCAGCAGCCAGACTTCGGTGTCGCAGCCGGGCAGGGCAGCGCTCAGCGATTCGACGCCGGGCAGGGTATGGGCCATGTAGTCTGGCAGGGCCGCCACGCCCAGACCGGCGGTTACCAGCTGGGCAATCGCCGAGATGCTGCTGCAACGGTAGCGCGGCATGACCCCGGGCAGGTGTTCGCTGCGCCAGACCACGGTGGGGTGGTCCTGCATGGTGTCGTCCGGGGCTATCCACGGCAGCGCCGCCGGCGCGTCCTTGAGCTTGTCGCGAAACTCTTCGCGGCCGCACACCACATAGGACGCCGATCCCAGGCAGCGCCCGACCAGGTGCTCCGGCGGGGTGTTGGTCAGGCGCAGGGCCAGGTCGGCATCGCGCCGGCTGAGGTTGGCAAAGGTGTTGGAGGTCGCCAGCTCCAGCGACAGCGCCGGATACGCCGGCATGAACTCGGCCAGCGCTGGCAGCAACAGGCTGTGCAGCACGGCGTCGGTGCAGGTCAGGCGCACCGTGCCGCTGACTACCTGCTCACCGAGTTCCAGCGCCACCCGCGCGGCATCCAGTGCCTGCTCGGCGCGTTCGGCCTGCTCGGCCAGGGCCTGGGCGGTACCGGTGGGGATGTAGCCTTTGCGGCTTTTGACGAACAACGCGGTACCCAGGGCGGCTTCCATGCGGCGGATCGAACGAAAAACAGTCGATACATCGACCTTCAGCAGCTCGGCGGCCTTGGCCAGGGAACGGCCGCGGACCAGTGCAAGCACCAGGGAAAGGTCGGCGTGGCTGATCTGATATTGCATGGATGCACTCTTTACTTGCCTAAATGCCAATGTCTGTTGCGTGGGGGCCATTCTATAGTGAGGCGGCAGTCGTGAATCAAGTCGCGACGTTGTCAGAAAAATCTGGAACGTCCGTGCGAACCCACGGCGTTCAGCTGTTCCCCACGATGGGACCACTTAAAAAGAACAAATGAAACCATCGCCGCTCTCGATAGCGCAGTAGTACCTCCTCCATGTCGTTCGATAAAAAATCAAAGGATGCCTAGCCATGACGTCGGTCTCCCCGTGCGCCATCCCTCTCGATGAGATGGGCGAATTTCTCCAGGCCCACCCTGAGGTGCAATTTGTCGATCTGCTGATTGCAGACATGAACGGCGTGGTGCGTGGCAAGCGCATCGAGCGTGCAAGCCTGGTTAAAGTCTACGAAAAAGGCATCAACCTGCCGGCTTCGCTGTTTGCCCTGGACATCAACGGCTCGACCGTCGAAAGCACCGGCCTGGGCCTGGACATCGGCGACGCCGACCGCATCTGCTTCCCGATCCCCGGTACCTTGGCCTACGAGCCGTGGCAGAAGCGTCCGACCGCGCAATTGCTGATGACCATGCACGAACTGGACGGTACGCCATTCTTCGCCGACCCGCGGGAAGTGCTGCGCAGCGTGGTGGAGAAGTTCGATGCGCTGGGCCTGGATATTTGCGCGGCGTTTGAGCTTGAGTTCTACCTGATCGACCAGGACAACCTCAACGGCCGCCCGCAACCGCCGCGTTCGCCGATCTCCGGCAAGCGCCCGCAGTCGACCCAGGTGTACCTGATCGACGATCTCGACGAATACGTCGATTGCCTGCAGGACATGCTTGAAGCCGCCAAGGAGCAGGGCATCCCGGCGGATGCGATCGTCAAGGAAAGCGCCCCGGCGCAGTTCGAGGTCAACCTGCACCACGTTGCCGACCCGATGAAGGCCTGCGACTACGCGGTGTTGCTCAAGCGCCTGATCAAGAACATCGCCTACGACCATGAAATGGACTCCACTTTCATGGCCAAGCCCTATCCGGGCCAGGCCGGTAACGGCCTGCACGTGCACATCTCGTTGCTGGACAAAAAAACCGGCAAGAACATCTTCACCAGCGAAGACCCCGAGCAAAGCGAAACCCTGCGCCACGCCATTGGTGGCGTGCTCGAGACCATGCCGGCGTCAATGGCCTTCCTCTGCCCGAACATCAACTCCTACCGGCGTTTCGGTGCCCAGTTCTACGTGCCCAACGCGCCGAGCTGGGGGCTGGACAACCGCACCGTAGCGGTCCGCGTGCCGACCGGCAGCAGCGATGCCGTGCGTATCGAGCACCGGGTTGCCGGCGCCGATGCCAACCCGTACCTGATGATGGCGGCCATTCTCGCCGGCATCCACCACGGCCTGACCAACCAGATCGAGCCGGGAGCGCCTATCGAGGGCAACTCCTACGAGCAGTTGGAGCAGAGCCTGCCGAACAACCTGCGCGATGCGCTGCGTGAGCTCGATGACAGTGAAGTGCTGAACAAGTACATCAGCCCCGACTACATCGATATTTTTGTCGCCTGCAAGGAAAGCGAGATGGCCGAGTTCGAGGTGTCGATTTCCGACCTCGAATACAACTGGTACCTGCACACGGTGTGACGCCGGAGAAAACAACAATGACAACAGCACCACGCCAACACTGGGAACAGCTTTTCCAGGGCCTGAACATCGAAGGCCGCGCCTTCATCGACGGCCAGTACTGCGCCAGTGTGTCCGCCGAGACTTTCGAGTGTTCAAGCCCGGTCGACGGCCGCCAGCTGGCGCAGATCGCCAGCTGTGACAGCGCCGATGCCGAACGCGCCGTCGCTGCGGCCCGGCGCAGTTTCGACAGTGGCGTCTGGGCCAACCAGGCGCCGGCCCAGCGCAAGCGGGTGCTGATTGCTTTTGCAGATTTGCTTCTGGCCAATGCCGAAGAACTGGCATTGCTCGAGACCCTGGACATGGGCAAGCCGATTGCCGATGCCCTGAGCATCGACATTCCGGCGGCGGCCAATGCCATCCGCTGGAACGCTGAAGCCATCGACAAGATTTACGACGAAGTTGCTGCGACCCCGTCCGACCAGCTGGGTTTGGTCACCCGCTCGCCGGTCGGCGTGGTCGCGGCCATTGTTCCGTGGAACTTTCCACTGATGATGGCCTGCTGGAAACTCGGCCCGGCCCTGGCCACCGGTAACTCGGTGATCCTCAAGCCGTCCGAAAAATCGCCGCTGACCGCCATTCGTATCGCCCAACTGGCGATCGAAGCCGGTTTGCCGGCCGGTGTCCTCAACGTGCTGCCAGGTTACGGCCACACCGTCGGCAAGGCCCTGGCCCTGCACATGGACGTCGATACCCTGGTGTTCACCGGCTCCACCCGCATCGCCAAGCAGCTGATGGTCTACGCCGGCGAGTCGAACATGAAGCGCGTCTGGCTCGAAGCCGGTGGCAAGAGCCCGAACATCGTCTTCGCCGACGCCCCGGACCTGCAGGCCGCCGCCGAAGCTGCGGCCAGCGCTATCGCCTTCAACCAGGGCGAAGTGTGCATTGCCGGTTCGCGCCTGTTGGTTGAACGCTCGATCAAGGACCAGTTCCTGCCGATGGTGGTCGAGGCCCTCAAGGCCTGGAAGCCCGGCCATGCGCTGGACCCGGACACCCGCGTCGGCGCCCTGGTCGACACCACCCAACTGGACACCGTGCTCGGTTACATCGAAGCCGGCAAGGCTGACGGTGCCACCCTGGTCACCGGTGGCGAGCGGGTGCTGGAAGACACCTGCGGTGTTTACGTGCAGCCAGCGATCTTCGATGGCGTGACCAATGCCATGCGTATCGCCCGCGAAGAAATCTTCGGCCCGGTGCTGTCGGTGATCACCTTCGATAGCGCCGAACAAGCCATCGACATTGCCAACGACTCGCCCTTCGGCCTGGCGGCGGCGGTGTGGACCAGCAACATTTCCCGTGCCCACAACACCGCTCGCGCCCTGCGTGCTGGCAGTGTCTGGGTCAACCAGTACGACGGCGGCGACATGACCGCACCGTTTGGCGGCTTCAAGCAGTCGGGTAATGGCCGGGACAAATCGTTGCACGCTTTCGACAAATACACCGAACTCAAGGCGACCTGGATCAAGCTGTAAGGGAGGGTGAACCCATGCAAACTACCGCAGCAATGCCGCCTTTGATTGGCGTTTCCGCTTGCCGCCAGCAACTGGGCAAGAACTCGTCGCACACCGTGGGCGACAAATATGTCGAGGCCGCAGGCTTTGCCGGGATCCCCCTGATCCTCCCGGCCAGGGCCGAGCCCAGCGACCCGCGCCGCGTACTGGAGCGGCTCGATGGCATTCTTTTTACCGGTTCGCCTTCAAATGTCGAGCCGCATCATTACAATGGCGCCCCCAGCGTGGAAGGGACCCAGCACGACGTGTTTCGCGATCGACTGACCCTGCCGCTGCTGCAGGCGGCGATTGCCGACGGCGTGCCGGTGTTCTGCATCTGCCGTGGTTTCCAGGAACTCAACGTGGCCCTCGGTGGCACCCTGCACCAGCGGGTGCAGGAACTGCCGGGTTACCTGGATCATCGTGAGCCGCAGGACGCCCCGCTGGAAGAACAGTACAGCCCCCGTCACCTGGTCACTGTCCAGCCCGGCGGGTTGTTCGAACGCCTGGGGATGGAGCACAGCTTCATGGTCAATTCGCTGCACAGCCAGGGTATCGATCGCCTGGCTGGCGGCTTGCGCGCCGAGGCATTGGCCCCCGACGGGCTGATCGAAGCGGTGTCGATGCAAGACGCCCCGGGCTTTGTGGTCGGCGTGCAATGGCACCCCGAGTACCGTTTTGCCGACAACCCGGTCTCGCTGCGCCTGTTCCAGGCATTTCGTGAGGCATGCCTGACCCGTGCCATGGGCGAGCGGATCCGGGAGAAGATCCTATGAGGTCAGCCGGTTGATCCGGGCTTGAAGTACCACGCAACAGGTTTCAATGAGTGAAAGCGGACACCCCGCGGGGCGTCCTGAAAAACAATACCAATATTGGCGGCAACTACTCATGAGTGAACACAAAGCAGGCCTGTCCCCAGGTGAGGGCGGGCGATCCAAGGGGCTGGCCAAGGGCCGGCTCGGACTGCTGGCCAGCATCGTGCTGGGCATTTCCACCATCGCTCCGGTCTACACCCTGACTGGTGCGTTGGGCCCGACCGTGCGTGAAGTCGGGGCTCATCTGCCGGCGGTATTCATCGTTGGCTTCCTGCCGATGCTGCTGGTGGCCCTGGGTTACCGCGAACTGAATGCGGCCGAGCCGGACAGCGGTACTTCCTTTACCTGGTCGGCACGGGCGTTCGGCCCGATGATCGGCTGGATTGGCGGCTGGGGGCTGGTTACCGCAACCACCATCGTGCTGTCCAACCTGGCCGGGGTGGCCGTCGACTTCTTCTATCTATTCCTTGGGCAGATCACCGGCAGCCACGAGGTGGCTGCGCTCAGCGACAACCTGTTGGTCAATGTCGTCACCTGTTGCGTGTTCATCGCCATGGCGGTGTGGATCTGCTGTCGCGGCATCGCCACGACCATGACCGTGCAGTACGGCCTGGTGGCCTTGCAGCTGGTGGTGCTGGTGGGCTTTGCCATGGCTGCGTTTGGCGAGTCGTCGGCGACGCCACCGCTGGCGTTCGACCTGGACTGGTTCAACCCCTTCGGCGTTGAGTCGTTCTCGGCCTTTACCGCCGGCCTGTCGCTGTCGATTTTCATTTTCTGGGGCTGGGACGTGTGCCTGAGCATCAGTGAAGAATCGGTCGGCAGCGGTGATACCCCTGGCCGTGCGGCGACCCTGACGGTGCTGCTGATTCTTGGCCTGTACCTGGTCACAGCAATCGCTACCCTGCAATTCGCCGGTATCGGTGACATTGGCTTGGGCCTGAACAACCCGCGCATCCAGGAAAACGTCTTCGCTCACCTGGCCGGCCCGGTCATGGGGCCGCTGGCTATCCTGATGTCGATCGCGGTGCTGGCCAGCACTGCCGCCTCGCTGCAGTCCACTTTCGTATCGCCGGCGCGCACGTTGCTGGCCATGGGTTACTACGGCGCTGTGCCCGAGCGTTTCGCCAGCATCTGCCCGCGCTCGAAAACCCCGCGCTACGCCACCATCTGCGCCGGAATGGCGGCAGGTGTGTTCTACGTGACCATGCGTACCTTGAGCGAAAACGTCCTGGCAGACACCATCACCGCCCTGGGCATGATGATCTGCTTCTACTATTCGCTGACTGCCTATGCTTGCGTCTGGTACTTCCGCCACAGCCTGTTCGACAGCGTGCGGCATTTCCTGATGCGCGGCCTGTGCCCGCTGCTTGGCGGTGGCATCCTTTCGGTGATTTTCCTGCAGACAGCCATCGACAGCGCTTCGCCGTCGTTCGGCAGCGGTTCTCATGTGGGCGGGTTGGGCCTGGTGTTCGTGATCGCAATGATCATCACCGTACTCGGCCTGGTGCTGATGATGCTGTCGCGTCTGCGTGCGCCGGCGTTCTTCCTGGGCATGACCCTGCATCGTCACGCCACGGTCTCCAGCCGCCGCTAAGCGGCTGGAGCGGCAGGTTGCTCAGGCAAGCAATTGCTTGAGCAGCTGGCCATGACGCTGCTGCTGGTTGGCTTGCAGCAGGCGATTGGCGCGGAACACCGCCTTGAGGTCTTCCAGTGCCGTGGCGAAGTCATCGTTGATGATGACAAAGTCATACTCGTCGTAGTGACTCATCTCGCTCACTGCTTCACGCATCCGTCCTTCGATGATCTCGTCGCTGTCCTGGCCGCGGTTGGTCAGGCGCTGGCGCAGGGCTTCCTGGGTCGGCGGCAGGATGAAGATCGAGCGCGCCTCGGGCATCAGCGTGCGCACCTGCTGGGCGCCTTGCCAGTCGATCTCGAGGATCAGGTCCTGGCCCTGGTCGAGCGCCTGTTGCAGCGCGCTGCGCGAAGTCCCGTAGAAGTTACCGAAGACTTCGGCCTGTTCGAGGAAGTCGCCTTGCTCGATCATCAGCTTGAACTCGGTGTGTTCGACGAAGTGATAGTTCACGCCGTGCACTTCGCCCGGGCGCATGGCCCGGGTGGTGTGCGAGACCGACACCTGGATGCTGTTGTCAGCATCGATCAGGGCTTTGACCAGGCTGGTCTTGCCGGCGCCGGAGGGGGCCGAAACGATGTAAAGGGTGCCGCTGCTGTGATTCATGGTCGGGGTGGCCTTACTCAATGTTCTGTACTTGTTCACGCATCTGCTCGATCAGTACCTTGAGGTTGACCGCGGACTGGGTGCTGCGTGGGTCGAAGGCTTTGGAGCCCAGGGTATTGGCTTCGCGGTTGAGCTCCTGCATCAGGAAGTCCAGGCGCCGGCCGGCGGCACCGCCGGACTTGAGCACGCGGCGCACTTCGGTGACGTGGGTGCTCAAGCGGTCGAGCTCTTCGGCGACGTCGCTCTTTTGCGCGAGCATGACCATCTCTTGCTCCAGGCGCTGCGGGTCGAGCTCGGCCTGCATGTCGCTGAAGCGGTCGAGGATCTTCTGCCGTTGCGCCGCGAGCATCTGCGGCACCAGGGCGCGCAAGGTGGTGACCTCGCTGGCCATGTTGTCCAGGCGCTCGTTGATCAGTCGCGCGAGTTCTGCGCCTTCGCGGTTGCGGCCGTTCTTCAGCTCGTTCAGGGCCTCTTCGAACAGGGCCATGGCCTCGCTGTTGAGCGCCTGCGGGTCGGCGGCATCGGCCACCAGCACGCCGGGCCAGGCCAGAACCTCGAGCGGGTTGAGCGGCGCCGGCTGCTTGATCAGGCTGGCGACTGTCTCGGCGGCGGCAACCAGTTGCGCGGCGCGCTCGCGATCAACCTGCAGGGCCTTGCCGTTGTTCTCTTCGTTGAAGCGCAGGGTGCATTCGACCTTGCCGCGCGACAGGCCCTGGCGCAGGCTTTCGCGCACGGCGCCCTCGAGGTCGCGGAAGGCTTCTGGCAGGCGCAGGTGCGGCTCCAGGTAACGATGATTGACTGAGCGCAGTTCCCAGATCAGGGTGCCCTGGCTACCGGCGCGCTCGACTCGAGCAAAAGCGGTCATGCTGTGCACCATGGGAAGTACCTCGCGCAAAAGATGAAGGAAAGCCAAGCGGCTGAAGGCGCAGGATTGTAGCGCAGTGCGGCGCTGGCTCCCAATCAACTGATGTTACAAACCCTCACGCGGTTCCCGGAAAAACCCGACCTGCGGCCCTGGGCCGTCTGTTTCGGGGCCTGCGACAATAGGCGTGTCCTCATCGCCCGGCGCGCTCTATAATGCTGGGCAGATTCAAGTCCAGTACAGGTATCCCAAATGAAACGTCCAAGTGGTCGCGCTGCCGATCAGCTCCGCTCGATCCGCATCACCCGCAACTACACCAAACACGCCGAGGGGTCAGTACTGGTCGAGTTCGGTGACACCAAAGTCATCTGTACCGTCAGTGTCGAGAACGGTGTCCCGCGCTTCCTCAAAGGCCAGGGCCAGGGCTGGCTGACGGCCGAATACGGCATGCTGCCGCGTTCTACCGGCGAGCGTAACCAGCGCGAAGCCAGCCGTGGCAAGCAAGGCGGTCGCACCCTCGAAATCCAGCGCCTGATTGGCCGCTCCCTGCGCGCTGCGCTGGACATGAGCAAGCTGGGCGACATCACCCTGTACGTCGACTGCGACGTGATTCAGGCCGACGGCGGCACCCGCACCGCTTCGATCACCGGCGCCATGGTTGCCCTGGTTGATGCCCTGCGCGTGGTCAAGAAGCGCGGCGGCCTGAAGGGCGGTGACCCGCTCAAGCACATGATCGCAGCCGTCTCGGTAGGCATGTACCAGGGTGAGCCGGTGCTCGACCTGGACTACCTCGAAGACTCGGCCGCCGAGACCGACCTGAACGTGGTGATGACCAGCGCAGGCGGCTTCATCGAAGTACAAGGCACTGCCGAAGGCGCGCCATTCCAGCCGCAAGAGCTCAACGCCATGTTGGCACTGGCGCAAAAAGGCATGGTTGACCTGTTCGAACTGCAGCAGGCCTCGCTGGCTGACTGATACACCCAAGCCCAGGAGCAGAGCATGACCGAGCAGCCCTTGCAGTTGCCCACTCCCAACGCCGAAGTCCGGCAATGGGCGATGTTCTGTCACCTGGCTGCTTTGCTCGGCCTGGTCTTCCCCTTCGGTAGCCTGTTGGGGCCGCTGGTGATGTGGATCTGGAAAAAGGACGTCGACCCGTTCGTCGATGCCCAGGGCAAGGAGGCGCTGAACTTCCAGATCACCGTATTCATCGCCGGAATCATCTGTGGGCTGCTGATGTTCGTCCTGATCGGCATTGTGCTGTTTGGCATGCTGATGATCGCCGTGCTGATCCTGACCATCATTGCCGGGGTCAAGGCCAACGAAGGTCAGCCCTATCGCTACCCGCTGACCTGGCGGCCGATCAAATAATGATCTGATAAAAGCTGAAGCCACAAAAAAACCGACATGAAGTCGGTTTTTTTGTGGCTGCACGACTTAGATGGTCAGCGTCCAGTCGTAATCCACGATCAGCGGCGCGTGCTGGGAGAAGCGCGGCTGGCGTGGCAGGCGTGCGCTGCGCACGAAGCGGCGCAGGCCCGGGGTCAGCAGTTGGTAGTCGAAGCGCCAGCCCAGGTTGAGCATCTCGGCCTGCTCGTTGTCTGGCCACCAGCTGTACTGGTCGCCTTCACGGCTGACTTCGCGCAGGGCATCGACATAGCCCATGTTGCCGACAATCTCGTCCATCCAGGCGCGCTCTGGCGCCAGGAAGCCCGGAGACTGCTGGCCATCGCGCCAGTTCTTGACGTCGAGCTTCTGCTGCGCCACGTACAACGAGCCGCAATAGATGTACTCGCGACGCTTGCGCCGCTGCTTGTCCAGGTACTTGGCGAAGTCGTCCATCAACTTGAACTTCTGGTTCAAGTCTTCATCGCCGTTCATTCCCGAAGGTAGCAACAGGGTTGCAATACTTACCTTGTCGAAATCGGCCTGCAGGTAACGTCCGTAGCGGTCGGCTGTCTCGAAGCCCAGGCCGCTGATGACTGCCTTGGGCTGCAACCGCGAATAAAGTGCCACGCCGCCTTGGGCGGGAACTTCTGCGTCGCAGGCATAAAGGAAGTAGCCATCGAGCTGGAAAGCTGGGTCGTCGAGTTCAAAGGCCGAGGCGCGGGTATCCTGAAGGCAGATGACGTCAGCATTCTGGGCTTGTAGCCAGCTGAGCAAACCACGCTCAACGGCAGCCTGAATGCCATTAACGTTCACACTGATGATCCGCATAAATGGCCCCAAAAATCTCGTGCGTGTATGATACCCGAGCTGTACTCAATTAGCTAAATCCGTGGTATCCGGGACTCTTCATGCAGCCGTATCAGCGCGACTTCATTCGTTTTGCCATCGACCGCGGGGTTCTGCGCTTCGGTGAGTTCACCCTCAAGTCCGGGCGCACCAGCCCGTACTTCTTCAACGCCGGCCTGTTCAACAGCGGTTCGGCCCTGGCTCAGCTCGGGCGTTTCTATGCTGCGGCAATCGTCGACAGCAAGATCCCGTTCGACGTGCTGTTCGGCCCGGCCTACAAGGGTATCCCCCTGGCGGCAGCCACTGCCGTGGCCCTGGCCGAGCACCATGACCTCGACCTGCCGTGGTGCTTCAACCGCAAAGAGGCCAAGGCCCACGGTGAAGGCGGCAGCCTGGTCGGCGCACCGCTGACCGGCGATGTGCTGATCATCGACGACGTGATCACTGCCGGTACCGCCATCCGCGAAGTCATGCAGATCATCCAGGCCCAGCAAGCCAAGGCTGCTGGCGTGTTGATCGCGCTGAACCGCCAGGAGCGCGGCAACGGCGAGCTGTCGGCGATCCAGGAAGTGGAGCGCGACTTCGGCATTCCGGTGGTGAGCATCGTCTCGCTGACCCAGGTGCTGGAGTTCCTCGCCGACGACCCGGCGCTCAAGCAGCACTTGCCGGCCGTCGAGGCCTACCGGGCCCAGTACGGTATCTGAGGCAAAAAAAAGGCGACCCGAGGGTCGCCTTTTTTGTGCCTTAGCGCGGCTTGTGGTTGGTAATCAGGGTGCCTACGCCGCTGTCGGTGAAGATCTCCAGCAGTACCGCGTTCGGCACCCGGCCATCGATGATGTGCGAGCTGTTGACCCCGCCTTGCACCGCTTCAAGGGCGCAGCGGATCTTCGGCAGCATGCCGCCGTAAATGGTGCCGTCGGCGATCAGTTCGTTGACCTGCTCGGTGGTCAGGCCGGTGAGCACGGTGCCTTGCTTGTCCATCAGGCCGGCGATGTTGGTCAGCAGCATCAGCTTTTCAGCTTTCAGTGCTTCGGCAACCTTACCGGCCACCAGGTCGGCGTTGATGTTGTACGACTCGCCGTTGGCGCCCACGCCGATCGGCGCGATCACCGGAATGAAGTCACCTTTGACCAGCATGTTGAGCAGGTCGGTGTTCACTCCGACCACTTCGCCCACATGACCGATGTCGATGATTTCCGGAGTGGTCATCTCTGGCGTCTGGCGGCTGACGGTGAGCTTCTTCGCGCGAATCAGCTCGGCATCCTTGCCGGTCAGGCCGATGGCGCTGCCGCCATGACGGTTGATCAGGTTGACGATGTCCTTGTTGACCTGGCCGCCGAGGACCATCTCCACCACGTCCATGGTTTGCGCGTCGGTAACGCGCATGCCGTCGATGAAGTGGCTTTCGATCGACAGGCGCTTGAGCAGGTCACCGATCTGCGGGCCGCCACCGTGCACGACCACCGGGTTGATGCCGACCGCTTTCATCAGTACCACGTCGCGGGCAAAACCGGTTTTGAGCTCTTCGCTCTCCATCGCGTTGCCGCCGTATTTGATCACCAGGGTCTTGCCGACAAAGCGGCGGATATAAGGCAGCGCTTCGGACAAAACCTGGGCGACATGGGTGGCGGCATCGCGATCGAGGGTCATGCAGGGCTCCAGTTGGAACAGATAGTCGGTCAGAACTCGGGTTGCAGGTCAGGGGCAACGCGCTTTAGCTGGGCGCGGAATACCTCTTGGATACGCTGCAGTTCGGCGTCAGTGTCGGCCTCGAAGCGCAATACCAGCACCGGCGTGGTGTTGGAGGCGCGAACCAGGCCCCAGCCTTGTGGGTAGTCGACCCGCACACCATCGATGGTGGTCAGGTTGGCGTCGTTGCCCCAGTCGGCGTTGCGTTGCAGTGCATCAATGATGCTGAATTTACCCTCGTCGGTCACATCAATGTTGATTTCCGGCGTGGAAATATCGTTCGGGAACGCCGCGAACAGCTGTTCGGCATCGGTTTTGGCCTTGCTGAGGATCTCCAGCAGGCGCGCGGCACTGTAAATACCATCGTCAAAACCGTACCAGCGTTCCTTGATGAAAATATGGCCGCTCATTTCACCGGCGAGCAGGGCGCCGGTCTGTTTCATCTTCTTCTTGATCAACGAGTGACCGGTTTTCCACATTAGCGCGCGGCCGCCGTACTGCTCGATCAGCGGGGTCAGGCGGCGGGTGCATTTGACGTCGAAGATGATCTCGGCGCCCGGATTGCGCTCCAGCACGTCCTGGGCGAACAGCATCAGCAGGCGGTCGGGGTAGACGATGTTGCCGGTGTTGGTGACCACGCCGACGCGGTCGCCATCGCCATCGAAGGCCAGGCCCAGGTCGGCGCCGGTTTCCTTGACCTTGGCGATCAGGTCGACCAGGTTCTCAGGCTTGCCCGGGTCCGGGTGGTGGTTGGGGAAGTTGCCATCGACCTCGCAGAACAGCGGGATCATTTCGCAGCCCAGGGCTTCGATCAGCTGCGGGGCAATCACGCCAGCCGCACCGTTGCCGCAGTCCACCACCACCTTGAGCTTCTTCGCCAGCTTGATATCGCCGGTGATCTGTTTGAAATAGCGCTCGAGGATTTCGACTTTCTCGACGCTGCCTTCGCCGCGGCTCAGGTCGTTGGTTTGCAGGCGGATCAACAGCGCCTGGATCTGCTCGTTGGCCAGGGTGTCGCCGGCGATGACGATCTTGAAGCCGTTGTAGTTCGGCGGGTTGTGGCTGCCGGTGAGCATCACTCCGGACTTGCCGGCCAGTACGTTGGCGGCGTAGTAGAGGGCTGGGGTCGGCACCAGGCCGACGTCACTGACCTTGCAGCCGGCTTCGACCAGGCCCTTGATCAGTTGCTCGACCAGCATTGGCCCCGACAGGCGCCCGTCGCGGCCGACCGAGATGTTCGGCTCACCCTGGGCCAGCGTCTGGGCGCCGATGGCGCGGCCGATCCAATAAGCGGTTTCGGCGGTCAGGGTGTCACCGACCACGCCACGGATATCGTAGGCGCGGAAGATGCTCGCGGGAAGGTTCGGGGTCACTCGTTCCATGCTGGTCACCTGGGAAACTCCAATCTAAAAGGGTTGCTGAGAGCGTCAGCGGCAGCCACTGCGCGAGTCAATATGTCCGCCTTTGACGGCATTTTCGCGACAGAGTTCGCCGGTAAAGTCTGTTCTGTCTACATTCAGCTGATGTTTACGGCCCCATTCTGGGAGCGTCTGGCGGTTAACCAAAAGCCGCCGAACAGGCCGGACAACGCTAGAAAGGCGGCGAGCAGCAGCCAGGGGTTGAACCTGTATGCCGAGGCGTTCTCGATCAAGGGGCCGGGCTGAAACCCCAAGGCCCAGGTGGCGTTGGCAGTGCCCAACTGGTGCAATGCCGGCGCCTGGCTGTGGCCGTGGTTGAAAAGCTCGACGGGCGGGTCGTTGAACACCAATTGTGTCAGTCGCATCTGACCAATCGTACCCGCATCGCGCTGCAGTGGGTCAGTGAAGCGTGAGAGCGCGAATGTGAGCACCAGAATGGCCTGTACGGGGGCGTCAGCAGAGTCACGCAGTGCGGTGACGCTGAAAACCCGTTGCTGTCCAGCCTCAGGATAGGCTTCAAGGGCAGGTGGAACGCCGCGCTCGGCGCGCCGGATCATGTCGAGCACGGGCTCGCTCATGGGTGGGCTCGAGGCGGCCTGTCCAGGTTTGAGCAACTGTGCCGCCACCAGGCCGTCGAGGTGGGCGAATGCGCCAAGCAGCTTTTTTGGGTCAGGTGATTGAACCAATGCCAGTACCGCCGGGCTTCTCGCCAGGGCGTTCACTTCGCTGCTGACGGCAATGATCGAGGCGTCCAGGCGCGATACGAGTGCACCGGCCTGGGCGTAAGCCAGGTTGTTGCGGTGCTCACGCTGGCCAGGCAGTACTGCGGTGAACCAAGTCAGTAGTACGCCCGCAAGCAGGCCAGCCAGGGCTATCAATAGCCCCGGCAGCACCTGCTGGAAGCGCCTCAATGGCTACCGGAATGACCGAAGCCGCCAGCGCCACGCTGGCTTTCGTCGAAGGTTTCGACGATATCGAAGTGCGCCTGTACCACGGGTACCAGCACCAGCTGCGCAATGCGCTCGCCGATGGCGATGGTGAATGGGGTCTGGCCGCGGTTCCAGCACGAGACCATCAGCTCGCCCTGGTAGTCGGAGTCGATCAGGCCGACCAGGTTGCCGAGGACGATGCCATGTTTATGGCCAAGGCCCGAGCGCGGCAGGATCAGCGCCGCCAGGCCCGGATCGCCGATGTACACCGACAGGCCGGTAGGGATCAGCAGGGTCTGGCCTGGCTCGAGGACGGTGTCTTGCTTGAGCATGGCGCGCAGGTCAAGGCCGGCCGAACCCGGGGTGGCGTACTGCGGCAGCGGGAACTCGCTGCCGATGCGTGGATCGAGAATCTTGGCTTGTAGAGCGTGCATGCGAAATTAAACCTGGTTGAGACGTTCGGCAATGAAGGCTACCAGCTGGCGGGCGATCTTGCCCTTGCTGGTCTGCGCGAAAACTGTTGCGTGAAGTTGACGGTCGATGACGCTGCAGGCGTTCTCCTCGCTGTTGAAGCCGATGCTGGGGTTGGCCACATCGTTGGCGACAATCAGGTCGAGGTTCTTGTCCTTGAGCTTGCGCGCGGCGTAATCGAGCAAGTGTTCGGTCTCGGCGGCAAAGCCGACGCTGAACGGGCGGTCAGGACGGGTGGAGATGCTGGCAAGAATGTCCGGGTTGCGGACCATCTGCAGCAGCAGGCCGTCACCTGTCGTAGGGTCTTTCTTGAGTTTTTGCGGGGCTACCACTTCTGGGCGGTAGTCTGCGACTGCTGCCGAGGCGATGAACACATCGCAGGGGATGGCGGCTTCACAGGCGGCAAGCATGTCGCGGGCGCTGACCACGTCGATGCGGGTGACGCGGTCGGGTGTCGGCAGATTCACCGGGCCGGTCACCAGGGTCACCTTGGCGCCAGCTTCCACGGCGGCTTCAGCCAGGGCAAAGCCCATTTTCCCCGAGCTGTGGTTGGTGATGTAGCGCACCGGGTCGATGTTTTCCTGGGTCGGGCCGGCAGTGATCAACACGTGCTTGCCGGTCAGCGACTCGCGCTTGAAAGTCTCGGCGGCGCACCAGGCCAGGTCGGTGGCTTCGAGCATGCGGCCCAGGCCGACGTCGCCACAGGCCTGGCTGCCGGAGGCGGGGCCGAACACCTGGATATCACGGCTTTGCAGCAACTCCAGATTGGCCTGGGTGGCCGGGTCGCGCCACATTGCCTGGTTCATCGCCGGGGCCACGGCCACGGTGGCATCGGTGGCCAGCACCAGGGTGGTCAGCAGGTCATCGGCGACACCCTGGGCCAGGCGCGCGAGCAAGTCGGCGGTGGCTGGGGCAATCAGTACCAGGTCGGCCCACTTGGCCAGCTCGATATGGCCCATCGCCGCTTCGGCAGCAGGGTCCAATAGGTCCATGTGCACCGGGTGGCCGGACAGGGCCTGCATGGTCAGCGGGGTGATGAATTCGGCCCCGCCACGGGTCATGACGACGCGCACTTGGGCGCCGTGTTCCAGGAGTCGGCGAACCAGCTCGGCACTCTTGTAGGCGGCAATGCCGCCGCCGACGCCGAGAACGATGCGCTTCCGATACAGCCGCTGCATAGGCTTGCCTTTTGCTCAGTGATTGCACGCGGCGACGACGCCTCCCCAGGCCGGTTCGTCGCGTAAAAATGAGCGGCTAATGTAGCACAGGGCTCAAACCGGGAGCAGTAACCGAAAGACAGAGGGAATTGTCATGAGTATCAGGGATTGGCCTGCGGCGGAGCGCCCGCGGGAAAAACTGCTGGAGTCGGGGGCGGGTAACCTGTCGGATGCCGAGCTGCTGGCGATTTTTTTGCGCACCGGGGTGCGTGGGCGTAGCGCGGTCGACCTGGCCAGGCATCTGCTCGGGCGCTTCGGCAGCCTGCGCGGGCTGCTGGAGGCAGACAGCCGCAGCTTCAATGGCGAGCTCGGCCTGGGCCCGGCAAAGTTCGCCCAGTTGCAGGCCGTGCTGGAAATGTCCCGGCGCCACCTGGCCGAGGGCCTGCGGCGCGATTCAGCCCTGCAGAGCCCGCAGGCGGTCAAGGACTACCTCAAGGCGCGCCTGCGCCACGAGCCGCATGAGGTCTTCGGTTGCCTGTTTCTCGACAGCAAGCACCGGGTGCTGGCCTTCGAGGCGCTGTTCCAGGGCTCGATCAACAGCGCCAGCGTCTATCCGCGGCAGGTGATCAAGCGCGCCCTGGCCCATAACGCCGCGGCGTTGATCCTCTGCCACAACCATCCTTCAGGCGTGAGCGAGCCCAGCGATGCCGACCTGGTCCTGACCCGGCGCCTGACCAAGGCGCTGGACATGATCGAAGTGCGCGTGCTCGACCACTTCGTCATCGGCGACGGCGAGCCACTGTCGATGGCCGAGCACGGCTGGCTCTAGCGCGAGGTGCTGACCCCGGCGAAGTCCTGGCGACCGAACGGGCTGACCTGGTAACCCTGGACATCCTTGCGCGCCAGTACGGCGGCGGTCGGGTGGGCCAGGGGCAGCCACAAGGCCTGCTGCTGAATCAGCGTCTGCGCCTGTTGGTACAGACGGCTGCGCACGCTCTGGTCATTGGTGGTCTTGCCGGCGCTGATCAACTGGTCGAGGCGCTGATCGCAGTAACGGGCGAAGTTGGTCCCGGACTTGACCGCCGCGCAGGAAAACTGCGGGCTGAGGAAGTTGTCCGGATCGCCGTTGTCACCGGCCCAGCCCATGAACAGCAGGTCGTGCTCGCCAGCCTTGGCCCGGCGGATCAGCTCGCCCCATTCGATCACGCGGATTTCAGCCTTGATGCCGATCTTGCCCAGGTCGGCCTGCAGCAATTGTGCGCCGAGGCTGGGGTTGGGGTTGAGCAGGCTGCCTTGCGGGCGGGTCCAGATGGTGGTGCTGAAGCCGTCCTTGAGGCCGGCCTTGGCCAGCAGGGCGCGGGCCTTGTCGAGGTTGGCCGGATAGCCTGGCAGGTCCTTGGCGTAGCTCCAGGTGTTGGGCGGATACGGGCCATTGGCGGCGACGGCGGTGCCTTCGAACACGGCCTTGAGGTAGCTGGCCTTGTCGAAGGCGAGGTTGATGGCCTGGCGTACTTCCGGCTTGTCCAGCGGTGCGTGCTGGCTATTGAGGGCGACGAAAGCGGTCATGAAGGCTTCGGTCTTTTCCACCTTGAGGGTCGGATCCTCGCTGGCCGCGGCGATATCCAGCGGTTTCGGCGACAGGGCGATCTGGCATTCATTGCGCTTGAGTTTTTGCAGGCGCACGTTGGCATCGGGGGTGATGGCGAAGATCAGCGGGTCGACACCCGGCTTGCCGGCAAAGTAGTCCGGGTTGGCGCGGTAGCGGATCACCGCGTCCTTCTGGAAACGATTGAACACAAACGGCCCGGTGCCGATCGGCTGGCTGTTGAGCTTCTCCGGGGTGCCGGCCTTGAGCAACTGGTCGGCGTACTCGGCAGAGTAGATCGAGGCAAAGCCCATGCTCAGGGTGGCCAGGAACGTGGCGTCGGGATGGTCGAGGGTAAAGCGCACGGTCAGCGGGTCGACGGCCTCGATCTGCTTGATCAGGCTGGGTAGCTGCAGCGACTGGGCGTGCGGATAGCCGCTCTGGGCGATCTTGTGCCAGGAATGGGCGGGGTAGAGCATGCGCTGAAAACTGAACAGCACGTCGTCGGCATCCAGCGTGCGCCCGGGCTTGAAGTAGCCAGTGCTATGGAACTTTACCCCCGGGCGTAACTTGAACTCATAGATCAGGCCGTCTGGCGAAACCGTCCAGCTTTCGGCCAGGCTCGGCACCACCTGACCCTGGCGCGCATCGAACTCGACCAGGCGGTTCATCAGTACGTCGGCCGAGGCATTGGTGGTGGTCAGCGAGTTGTACTGGACCACGTCGAAGCCTTCGGGGCTGGCTTCGGTGCACACACTCAGCGCAGCCGCCTGGGCGAAAGCCGGGCCGAGCAAGGTGGCGAACAACAGGGGTAGAGCGGCAGCACGCATGGGGATTCCTTGGCTGATCGATGGCCCATCTGCCAGTGCAGTCTGGAAAAGTCCTACCCTAGTGTGCCGTGAGACAAATGACCATATCCTTTTTTGCCGATCGAGCGACGGGCGGTCGACAGCCGGCCGGGCCAGTGGTTATGCTGGTCCGGCGTGTCGAACAGCAAGTCAAAGCACATCTTCTGTTGTTGTGCTCTGGTCTTTCTGGTATAAAGCAGCGCTCTTTTCTAGGGGCTCGGCTTGTCGCATCTGCTGACCGAGTCGATAAGACCCTGAAGAAACACGGCGCCTGGCGCCAAAGACTGAGAGATTAAGCGGCCAACCCATGCCGGGTTGGGCATGTGGTTTTAGAGGGCTGAGGCATGTCGAGAGTCTGTCAAGTTACCGGTAAGGGTCCGGTAACCGGGAATAACATTTCCCACGCAAACAACAAAACCCGTCGTCGTTTCCTGCCGAACCTGCAGCATCATCGCTTCTGGGTCGAGTCCGAGAAGCGTTTCGTGCGTCTGCGCGTATCTGCCAAAGGCATGCGTATCATCGACAAGCGCGGCATTGATGCCGTTCTG
Source organism: Pseudomonas sp. NPDC087612 (assembly GCF_044743505.1). Taxonomy (NCBI): domain Bacteria; kingdom Pseudomonadati; phylum Pseudomonadota; class Gammaproteobacteria; order Pseudomonadales; family Pseudomonadaceae; genus Pseudomonas; species Pseudomonas sp. NPDC087612. The sequence continues at coordinate 203,391 of NZ_JBIUWO010000007.1, read as the reverse complement.
GTCGACATTCGCCGTAACGGCGCTAAGGTCTAAGGGAGAGAATCATGCGTGAATTGATCCGTCTGGTGTCGACCGCTAATACCGGCCACTTCTACACCACCGACAAGAACAAGCGCACCACTCCGGACAAAATCGAAATCAAAAAATTCGATCCGGTTGTTCGCAAGCACGTGATCTACAAGGAAGCCAAGATCAAGTAATTGATCCGGCTGACGAAAAAAGGGCCCGTATCTCTGGATACGGGCCCTTTTTTTATGCTGCTTTTTCTGCACCTGGGCCTAAACCCGGCCGTCGATCAGTTGAAGGCGAACGCTTTAATCCTGCCGTCCGCATCTCCCTCGATCTGAATCCGCTCTGGATCATACTCGCGAGTCGAGCTTTCATCGATGCCGACGACGCGGTCACGACCGGTCAGCTCGCTGACGTAGGCTTTGACGCTGGTCACATAGCGGCTACCGATAAGGTGATCGATCTGTTGCAGGGCTTCTTCATTGGTCATGACGTTGCTTCCTTCGTGATTGAATGCCCGGTTGGGCAACGCCATGCTCTGTTGGGCAAGCCCTGCTCGAGCGGTAGTTATCTATTTTTGCTCGAACATCACATAGATCTTGCGGCACGGCTCCAGCACTTCCCAGGTGCCCTTGAAGCCCGCCGGGATCACGAAGCGGTCGCCCGCGCGCAGGGTTTTTGCCCCGCCTGCCTCGTCGCGAAGCACCGAGACGCCTTGAACGATCTCGCAATACTCGTGTTCGGTGTAATTGACGGTCCATTGACCGACTTCGCCTTCCCAGACGCCGGCGGCGAATTGTCCGCAAGGGCTGGCATAGTGGTTATAGACGGCTTGATCCGGTTCACCCTTGAGTATCTTTTCCGCGGCAGGACGGTAGCGTTCAGCCTCGGTCAGCACTTGGGCGAAGTCGATGATCTGGTCAATGCGCATGATTGGGTCCCCTTTTTGTTGTTTAATAAAATGAACATCAGTAGGTGTTTGGTGTGATTATGTCAAATATATTGAAAATTAGGGCGCCGGTGGTTTAGGGTGGCAGGTGCCTGTGCGCCTGTGTCGCCCAGCCAGAATTTTCGACAGTGCCCCCAAGCCCTCGCGCGGCACTGCACCTTAACAAGAGGAGGAGTTTCGTATGACCACCCTGACTCGTGCGGACTGGGAACAGCGTGCCCAGCAACTGAAGATCGAAGGCCGTGCTTTCATCAATGGTGAATACACCGCTGCCGTTTCCGGCGCCACATTCGAGTGCCTCAGCCCGGTCGACGGACGCCTCCTGGCGCAGATCGCCAGCTGCGACGAGGCCGATGCCAACCGCGCCGTTGAAAACGCCCGTGCCACCTTCGCCTCCGGCGTCTGGTCGCGCCTGGCCCCGGCCAAGCGTAAGGCCACCATGATTCGTTTCGCCGCGCTGCTCAAGCAGAACGTCGAAGAGCTGGCCCTGCTGGAAACCCTGGACATGGGCAAGCCGATCAGCGACTCGCTGAACATCGACGTGCCAGGCGCCGCCCAGGCCCTGAGCTGGAACGGTGAAGCGATCGACAAGATTTACGACGAAGTCGCCGCTACCCCGCACGACCAGCTCGGCCTGGTGACCCGCGAGCCGGTGGGCGTGGTTGCCGCCATCGTGCCGTGGAACTTCCCGCTGCTGATGGCCAGCTGGAAACTCGGCCCGGCCCTGGCCACCGGTAACTCGGTGGTGCTCAAGCCTTCGGAAAAATCACCGCTGACTGCCATCCGTATCGCCCAACTGGCAATCGAAGCCGGTATCCCGGCGGGCGTACTCAACGTGCTGCCAGGCTATGGCCACACCGTTGGCAAGGCCCTGGCCCTGCACATGGACGTCGATACCCTGGTGTTCACCGGTTCGACCAAGATCGCCAAGCAGCTGATGATTTACGCGGGTGAGTCGAACATGAAGCGCGTCTGGCTGGAAGCCGGCGGCAAGAGCCCGAACATCGTCTTCGCTGACGCCCCCGACCTCAACGCCGCCGCCGAAGCTGCCGCCAGCGCCATCGCCTTCAACCAGGGCGAAGTCTGCACCGCAGGTTCGCGCCTGCTGGTCGAGCGCTCGATCAAGGACAAGTTCCTGCCGCTGGTGCTCGAAGCACTCAAGGCCTGGAAGCCGGGCAACCCGCTTGACCCAGCTACCACCGTCGGTGCTCTGGTCGATACCCAGCAGATGAACACCGTGCTGTCCTACATTGACGCTGGCCACAGCGATGGTGCCAAGCTGCTGGTGGGCGGCAAGCGCATTCTCGAAGAAACCGGCGGCACCTATGTCGAACCGACCATCTTCGACGGCGTGACCAACGCCATGAAGATCGCCCAGGAAGAGATCTTCGGCCCGGTCCTGTCGGTGATCACCTTCGACACCACCATCGAGGCGATCAACATCGCCAACGACACCCCGTACGGCCTGGCTGCCGGTGTGTGGACCGCCGACATCTCCAAGGCGCACCTGACCGCCAAGGCCCTGCGTGCCGGTAGCGTGTGGGTCAACCAGTACGATGGCGGCGACATGACCGCACCGTTCGGCGGCTTCAAGCAGTCGGGCAACGGCCGTGACAAGTCGCTGCACGCGCTGGACAAGTACACCGAGCTGAAGGCGACCTGGATCAAGCTGTAAATCCAGACGGACCTGTCGCGGGGCAAGCCCTCTTCCACAGCGTGGGAGCGGGCTTGCCCCGCGATTTTTTTGCGAGGAAGACGCCGATGCGTTGGGGAACCTATTTCGCCGTGCTGGCGGCCGTGCTCAGTGTCGGCCTAGCCCTGGGCGTCAGTATGCCGCTGGTGTCGTTGCGCCTGGAGGGTTGGGGCTACGGCAGCTTTGCCATTGGTGTGATGGCGGCGATGCCGGCCATTGGCGTGCTGGTCGGTGCCAGCCTGTCCAGCCGTCTGGCCGCGCGTTTTGGTACGCCGGGGCTGATGCGCCTGTGCCTGTGGGCAGGGGCGTTGTCTATCGGCTTGCTGGCGTTGCTGCCGAGCTATCCGTTGTGGCTGGCCTTGCGCCTGTTGATCGGGATCATCCTGACTATCGTGTTCATCCTCGGCGAAAGCTGGATCAACCAGCTGGTGGTCGAGCAATGGCGCGGGCGTCTGGTGGCGCTGTATGGCAGCAGTTATGCCTTGAGCCAGTTGGCCGGGCCATTGTTGCTTGGCGTGGTGGGTTCGGAGGATGACCTGGGCTTCTGGATCGGTGCCGGTCTGCTGATTGCCGCGCCATTGGTGCTGCTCGGGCGCGACGGTGCACCGAGTGCCGAAGCCTGCAGCGTGACCTTCACCGACCTGTTCGGTTTCTGCCGGCGATTGCCGGTGATCGCCTGGGCTATTGCCCTGTTTGCTGCCTTCGAGGCGATGATCCTGACCTTGCTGCCGGTTTATTGCCTGCAGCAGGGGTTCACTACCGAAATCGCGCTGTTCATGGTCAGTACCGTGGTGGTCGGTGATGCGCTGCTGCAACTGCCGATCGGCGCACTGGCCGACCGCATGTCGCGGCGCACGCTGTTCAGTGGCTGTGCCTTGACGCTGCTGGCTTCGAGCCTGGCAATCCCGCTGGCGCTGCAAACGCCGCTGATCTGGCCTTTGTGGGTGTTGTTCGGCGCCAGTGCCGGCGGCCTGTTCACCTTGTCGCTGGTGCTGATTGGCGAACGCTACCGCGACGACGCACTGGTGCGCGCCAATGCTCATGTTGCGCAGCTGTGGGGCATCGGTTGCCTGATCGGACCGCTGGCGGCAGGGGCGGGCAGCCAATGGGTCAGCGGGCATGCGCTGCCGCTGTTCATGGCGGTCGGGGCCTTTGGCCTGGTGCTGCTCGCGCGGCGGCCCAATGCTTTTGAGCCGGCGCCGGTCTAGAGCATCTTCTCCAGGCCCACAGCCTTGCTGATCCAGGCGTTGAAGCGCCGCCACAGACCGCCGGGCTCGGTGGTCAGGGTGTGCAGGCGGTGGTTGTCCTCGGTCACCCAGACCAGCTGGCCATCGACCAATTGTGGTTGGTAGCTGAGCGCCGGGGCCATACCCTGGGCGGCCAGCTCGCGGGTGTATTCGGCCAGTTCCGGGCTGTCGACCAACACCCCGACCTCGGTGTTCCACAGCACCGAGCGTGGGTCGAAGTTGAACGAGCCAATGAAGGTCTTCTTGCGGTCGAAGACGATCGCCTTGCTGTGCAGGCTCGAGTCCGAGCTGCCATGAAAGCGCAAGCCGCGGCGCGAGCCCGGATCGCCTGGCTGGCGGCGTAGTTCATACAGGTGCACGCCGTGCTCGAGCAGCGCCTTGCGATAGGGTGCATAGCCGCCATGCACCGCCGGCACATCGGTGGCTTCCAGTGAATTGGTCAGCAATTTTACCGATACGCCTTTGTCGGCATGGCTGGTCAGGTAGAGCAGGCCGGACTCGCGGGGCACGAAATAGGCCGAGATCAGGATCAGCTCGTGCTGGACGTTGTTCAGGTCAGGTGCCAGCTGTTGGGTCATCAGCAGTTGCGGGTCCGGCTCATCACGGGCCAGTACCTTGCTCGGCGCGTCCCAGAGCGCCTGGTTATGGGCCCAGATCAGCTCGTTGCGCCACACGTCGAGGCGCGGCCGGGCTTGATAGGCCATCAGCCGGTCATACAGAGCCTTGCGCTTGACCCGCGCATCGGCCAGTGACGCCTCAAGGCGCTGGCGGCTGTTGCGCAGGTCGTCGGCATCGGGTTGGGTGAACAGAAAATCGCCAATCGGCCTGCTCAGCGCGCTGTTCCAGTACTGGTCGAAACTGTGCCCCAGCTGTTCGGCCACCGGGCCGACGCCGAGCAGGTCGATGTCAGTAAAGTTGAGGTTGGGTTCGGCATCGAAATACTCATCGCCCAGGTTGCGCCCCCCGACAATGGCCATGCTGTTGTCCACCAGCCACAGCTTGTTGTGCATTCGCCGGTGCTGCAACGACAGGTTGAACAGCCGGCCCATGGCCCGGGTTACGCCAGTGCTGCGGCCCAGGTGCAAGGGGTTGAACACGCGGATGTGAATGTTCGGATGCGCGGCCAGAGTGCCGATCATTTCGTCGAGGCCATCGCTGGTGGTGTCGTCGAGCAGGATGCGCACGCGCACCCCGCGGTCGGCGGCCTGCAGCAGCTCGTGCACCAGCGCGCGGGTGCTGAGGCCGTCGTGGACGATGTAGTACTGCAGGTCGATGCTCGACTGGGCGTTGCGAATCAGCTCGGCGCGGGCGCGGAAGGCTTCGTTGCTGTTGGGCAGCAGGCGAAAGCCGGAACGCCCGTCATAGGCCGAGGCCTGGCGCTGCACTGAACGGCCAAAGGCCGAGTCACTGGCCGGCAGCGCCTGGCTGACTTCCCGTGGCTGGCTGACGCTGGCGCAGCCGCCCAGGCCGAGCAGTAGCGACAGCAGTAGTGGCAGCACCCGCTGGCTTTTCAAAAAGATCGTCCTGTTACAACTGAGGCGTAAGAATATGGACCGCGAGCGGCGGCGCAAAGTTACCCGGCGCCGTGCTCCTGGGCCAGTAGACGAATGGCGGTTTCGCCAACCTTGCGCACTGCCGCTTCGATTTCGGCACTGGGGCGTGCGGCGAAGTTCATCCGCAGGCAGTTACGGTACTTGCCCGAGGCCGAGAAAATACTGCCGACGGCAATCTGCACGCCCTGCCCAAGTAAAGCCCGGTTCAGGCGCAGCGTGTCGAAACTTTCCGGCAATTCCACCCACAGCATGAAACCACCCTGGGGCCGGCTGGCGCGGGTGCCCGGTGGAAAGTAGCGGGTAACCCAGTCGCTCATCTGGTCGCGCCCGCGCTGGTACTGGCTGCGCATGCGCCGCAGGTGCGGCTGGTAGTGGCCGCCTTCGATGAAGTCGGCAATTGCCAGTTGCGGCTGGGTGGCGGTGCAGCCGGTGCTGATGTACTTCATGTGCAGCACCCGCTCCAGATACCGTCCCGGGGCCGCCCAGCCAATGCGCAGGCCTGGCGCCAGGGTCTTGGAGAACGAGCTGCAGAGCAGCACTCGACCGTCCTCGTCGAACGACTTGATGGTCCGCGGTCTGGGATAGGTGTAGGCAAGGTCGCCATACACATCGTCTTCCAGGATCGCTACGTCGAAGCGTTGCGCCAGGGTCAGCAAGGCCTTCTTGCGCGCCTCGGGCATGATGTAGCCGAGCGGGTTGTTGCAGTTCGGGGTGATCTGGATGAGCTTGATCGGCCATTGCTCCAGGGCCAGTTCCAGGGCTTCGAGGCTGATCCCGGTGAGCGGGTCGGTGGGGATCTCCAGGGCCTTCATGCCCAGGCCCTTGAGGGTTTGCATGGCGCCATGAAAGCTGGGCGAATCCACCGCGACGATATCGCCAGGCTGGCACACCGCGCGGATGCTGCTCGACAGCGCCTCGTGGCAGCCGGTAGTCACCACCAGGTCGGCCGGGCTGACAGTGCAGCCGGAGTCGAGCATCAGCCGGGCGATCTGCTCGCGCAGGGCGCGGGTGCCAGAGATGGTGTCGTAATACAGGCCGGGCATGTCCTGGCGTCGGCTGAGCTGGGCCAGGCTGCGCAGCAGCGGCTTGAGGGTCGGGCTGTCGATATCGGGCATGCCGCGGCCCAGTTGCACCACGTTTTTATTCGGCTCGCTGCGGATCAGCTCGATGACCTGCTCCCATTGGGAAATATCCACCGGGCGTTGGGCCGGGCGGCTGACATCGGGGAGGGCGGGCAGGCTACGACTATTGGGCACGAAGTATCCGGACTTCGGTCGGGGTGCGGCCAGGCCGTTGTCTTCCAGCAGGCGATAGGCCTGCTGCACCGTGCTCAGGCTGACACCATGTTCGATGCTCAGGGCGCGTACCGAAGGCAAGCGATCGCCGGGGCGGTATAAACCTTGTTCGATGCGGGCACCGAGCAGCTCGGCGAGGTTGATGTACAACGTCATGGCATACTCCGGAAAACGACTACAGCAACAGACCAATACAGATGACGAAAAAATACAGCATTCAGTAGGAAATCTGCCAATTCTGTATGGAAATAATAGTCGGTCTTTGGATCTGTAATGGTTTTGCCTTGGCGCGCATGCTTTCTCCACGGTTCACACACCCTGGAGGTAACAAGCAATGAGCGGTATGAGCGATGTGCGCCTGAAACTGTATGCCGAAGAACTGAGCCGCGAGCAGCGTACCCAGCTGTTCAGTGCGCCCACCGGCCTCGGTCGCTGGGGCCTGATGGCGCATCGTTGGCATACCCGCAGGGCACTGCTGGCGCTGGACGCAGCGCAACTGCGCGACGTCGGCCTGACTTCTGAGCAGGCCCGCGAGGAAGGCTTGAAGCCATTCTGGCGGTCTTAGACCAGCTCTTTCATCCGGTGCCAGAGCATGCCCAGGGCCAGCAGCGGCGAGCGCAGGTGCTTGCCGCCCGGGAAGGTGATGTGCGGCACCCGTGCGAACAAGTCGAAGCGCCCACTGTGCTGGCCACTGATGGCTTCACCGAGCAGCCTGCCGGCCAGGTGCGTGGCATTCAGGCCGTGGCCGGAATACGCCTGGGCGAAGTACACGTTGGGTTGGTTGGGCAGGCGGCCGATCTGTGGCAGGCGATTGGCACCAATACCGATCATTCCGCCCCATTGATAGTCGATGCGCACATCGGCGAGCTGCGGGAACACCTTGAGCATTTTCGGCCGCATGTAGGCGGCGATGTCGTGCGGATCGCGTCCGGAGTAATGACAGGCACCGCCAAACAGCAGCCGGCGATCGGCCGACAGACGGTAGTAATCGAGGGCCACGCGCTGGTCGCAGACGGCCATGTTTTGCGGCAGCAACTGGCTGGCCTGGGCTTCGCTCAGAGGCTCGGTGGCGATGATGTAGCTGCCGGCGGGCAGCACCTTGCCACCGAGTTCGGGGTTCAGGTCGTTAAGGTAGGCGTTGCAACCGAGCACCAGGGTGCTGGCCAATACCGAACCTTGCGCGGTGTGCACGCGCACCTGTTGGCCATAGTCGATGCGCGTCACCGCAGACTGCTCGAACAGGCGTACGCCCAGCTTGCCAGCCACCACGGCCTCGCCCAGGGCCAGGTTGAGCGGGTGCAAATGCCCGGAGCCCATGTCGATCAAGCCGCCAACGTAGCGGTCCGAGCCGACCACGCTGTGCATCTGCTCCGGCGCTACCAGGCGTAGCTCGTGGCGGTAACCGAGGTTGCGCAGTTCTTCGGCATCCTCGGCGAAACCTTGCAGGTCGCGCGGTTTGTTGGCCAGGTCGCAGTAACCCCAGGTCAGGCCGCACTCTATGCTGTGCCGCTCGATACGCTCGCGGACGATGTCTACCGCTTCCAGGCCCATCAGCTTGAGCTCGCGCACGCCGTCGCAACCAAGGATCGACGTGAACTGCTCAAGGCCGTGGCCGACGCCACGAATAAGCTGCCCGCCGTTACGCCCACTGGCGCCCCAGCCGATTTTGCGCGCTTCCAGCAGGATCACATTGAGGCCGCGCTCGGCCAGTTCGATCGCCGTGTTCAGCCCCGAAAAACCACCGCCGACAATACAGACGTCGCAACTCAGTTCGCCCTGCAGCTGTGGATAATCCGCTTGTGGGGCGCTGCTGGCAGCGTAGTAGGAAGCGGTGTGCGAGGCGGGCTGCTGAACGCCGGCGTTCATGGCGATGTCCTGGTTCTGAGTGTTTGGAAAATTTTACGCAGGATAAGCTGCGCTTTCAGGGGTGGGCAACCGTAGGGCAAAATAGAGCGCCAGACTTCTTTGCCGCAGGCCGCCATGAGTTGCAACAGCCACAAGATCCGCTTCCTGCGCGAGCAGATCCCGTCGTTTGAATGTGTGCCGGGCTGTCACGACTGTTGCGGGCCGGTCACCACTTCGTCAGAAGAAATGGCCCGCCTGCCGCGTAAGAGCGCCGCCGAGCAGGAAGCCGCGCTGGCGGAACTGAACTGCGTGCACCTGGGCCCCAACGGTTGCACCGTGTACGAAGAGCGGCCGCTGATCTGCCGCCTGTTCGGTACCACGCCGAAGCTGCCATGCCCCAATGGCCGCGGCCCGGCCGAGATGATCGATCCGCAGGCCGAGAAGCTGGTCCACCAGTACATCGCCAGCACCCGCCAGGTGCTGGTCTGAACCTCAGTCCGGAATCGGCAGGTTGAGGCTTTCCTTCACCTCTTCCATGACGATGTAGCTCTTCGACTCGCGCACATGCGGCAGCTTGAGCAGGATGTCGCCAAGCAGCTTGCGGTACGAGGCCATCTCGGAAATCCGCGCCTTGACCAGGTAATCGAAATCGCCCGAGACCAGGTGGCACTCGAGCACGTGCGGCAACTTCAGCACGGCACGTCGGAACTCTTCGAAAGTGTCGCCCGACTTGTAGTCGAGGCTGATCTCGACGAACACCAGCAGGCTGCCCTTCAAATGCTGCGGATTGAGCCGGGCGTTGTAGCCCATGATGATCCCTTCGCGCTCCAGGCGCCGGACCCGCTCGGTGCAGGGGGTGGTCGACAGGCCGACCTTTTCGCCCAGTTCAGTAAACGAGATGCGTCCATCGGCCTGCAGGATGCGCAGGATATTGCGGTCGATCTTGTCCAGTTCACGCTTGCTTTGGTGCTGGGTTCTCATAGTGGATGCCCCTCCGTAAAAGCCAACCTTGCCGAGAATTCTCGCCAAATATAGGCTTTTATATAGTGAAAAGCACTGGTCATACCTTCCTATACTGCGCGCATCTACGCCATTAACAACAAATGTCAGCGGTACGCTGCGTCGAGGGTAATAAACATGCGAGTTCTGGTACTTGGTAGCGGTGTGATTGGAACCGCCAGTGCCTACTATCTGGCACGGCAAGGGTTCGAAGTCGTCGTGGTCGACCGTCAACCGGCAGTCGCCATGGAAACCAGCTTTGCCAACGCCGGCCAGGTCTCGCCTGGTTACGCTTCGCCCTGGGCTGCCCCGGGCGTGCCGCTCAAGGCCATCAAGTGGCTGCTGGAGCGCCACGCGCCCCTGGCCATCAAGGCCACCGCCGACATCGACCAGTACCTGTGGATGGCGCAAATGCTGCGCAACTGCACCGCCAACCGTTACGCGGTGAACAAGGAGCGCATGGTGCGCCTGTCCGAATACAGCCGTGACTGCCTCGACGAGCTGCGCGCTGAAACCGGCATTGCCTACGAAGGCCGCACCCTGGGTACTACCCAGCTGTTCCGCACCCAGGCGCAACTGGATAACGCCGCCAAGGACATCGCCGTCCTCGAGCAGTCCGGCGTGCCGTACGAAGTCCTCGACCGCGAAGGCATTGCCCGCGTCGAGCCGGCCCTGGCCAACGTGACCGATATCCTTGCCGGTGCCCTGCGCCTGCCCAACGACCAGACCGGCGACTGCCAGCTGTTCACCACCCGCCTGGCGGAAATGGCGATCAAACTGGGTGTCGAGTTCCGCTTCGGCCAGGACATTCAGCGCCTGGACTACGCCGGTGACCGCATCAACGGTGTATGGATCGACGGCAAGCTGGAAACCGCCGACCGCTACGTGCTGGCCCTGGGCAGCTACTCGCCGCAGTTGCTCAAGCCGTTGGGCATCAAGGCCCCGGTCTACCCGCTCAAAGGCTACTCGCTGACCGTGCCGATCACCGATCCGGCCATGGCCCCGACCTCGACCATTCTCGACGAAACCTACAAGGTCGCGATCACCCGTTTCGACAACCGCATCCGCGTCGGCGGCATGGCTGAAATCGCCGGTTTCGACCTGTCGCTGAACCCGCGTCGGCGCGAAACCCTGGAGATGATCGTCAACGACCTTTATCCTCGTGGCGGCGACCTGAGCCAGGCCAGTTTCTGGACCGGCCTGCGCCCGACCACCCCGGACGGTACGCCGATCGTCGGTGCTACCCCGTTCCGTAACCTGTTCCTCAACACCGGTCACGGTACCCTGGGTTGGACCATGGCCTGCGGTTCCGGTCGCCTGCTGGCCGACCTGATTGCGCGCAAGAAGCCGCAAATCAGCGCTGAAGGCCTCGATATCTCTCGCTACGGAAAACACCAGGAGCCTGCCAAGCATGTCAGTCCAGCGCCAGCTCACCAATGAGCGCATGAGCCAGATCGTTACCCACAACGGCACCGTGTACCTCGCGGGCCAGGTCGGTGACGACATGAACGCCGGGATCGAGCAGCAAACCCGCGAGACCCTGGCCAACATCGAGCGCCTGCTGGACCTGGCCGGCACCGACAAGAGCCGCCTGCTTTCGGTGACCATCTATCTCAAGGACATCGACGCGCATTTTCAGGGCATGAACGCGGTGTGGGACAAGTGGCTGCCAAAAGGCGTCGCCCCGGCCCGTGCCACCGTTGAAGCCAAGCTGTGCGAGCCGGAAATCCTTATCGAGCTGTCGGTGGTCGCCGCACTGCCGTAATACCCGATCCCTCACCCGGTGCCGCCGGCGGCCGACCAGCTGCCTTCGAGCACCGGGCTTTTTACTTCTAACCAGACTGCCCAGAAGGCTGCCGTCATGCGTCCCGCCCGTGCCCTGATCGATCTTCAAGCCCTGCGTCACAACTATCAACTTGCCCGCGAACTGACCGGAGCCAAAGCCCTGGCCGTGATCAAGGCCGATGCCTATGGTCACGGTGCCGTGCGTTGCGCCCTGGCCCTGGAGCAGCACGCCGATGGTTTTGCCGTGGCCTGCATCGAAGAGGCGCTGGAGCTGCGCGCAGCCGGGATCAAGCCGCCGGTGCTGTTGCTCGAAGGCTTCTTTGAAGCCAGCGAACTGCAACTGATCGCCGAGCATGACCTGTGGTGCGTGGTGCATTCGCTGTGGCAACTGGAGGCTATCGAACAAGCGCACCTGAGCAAGCCGATTACAGTCTGGCTCAAGCTCGACTCGGGCATGCACCGGGTTGGCCTGCATGCCAAGGACTACCAGGCCGCGTACCAGCGCCTGCTGGCCAGCGGCAAGGTTGCGCGCATCGTGCTGATGAGCCACTTCGCCCGTGCCGATGAGCTCGACAGCGAGGCCAGCAACGAACAACTGGCGGTGTTCCAGGCCGCACGCCAGGGCTTGAGCGCCGAGGTCAGCCTGCGCAACTCGCCGGCCGTGCTCGGTTGGCCGAACATGCCCAGCGACTGGGTGCGCCCGGGCCTGATGCTGTACGGCGCCACGCCGTTCGAAGTGCCCCAGGCTCAAGCGGCGCGCCTGCAGCCGGTGATGACCGTGCAATCACGGGTGATCAGCGTGCGTGAGCTGCCAGCCGGCGAGCCGGTAGGCTACGGTGCCAAGTTTGTCAGCCCGCGGCCGACTCGGGTTGGTGTGGTGGCCATGGGTTACGCCGATGGCTACCCGCGCCAGGCGCCAAACGGTACGCCGGTGCTGGTGGCCGGCAAACGTACCCAGCTGATTGGCCGGGTATCGATGGACATGCTCTGCATTGATCTCACCGACGTGCCTGAAGCGGGCCTCGGCAGCCCGGTGGAACTGTGGGGCAAAAACGTGCTGGCCAGCGAAGTGGCCATGCACGCTGGCAACATCCCTTACCAGATTTTCTGCAACCTCAAGCGCGTACCGCTGGACTACAGCGGCGATTAAGGCGCCAAAGCGGACAGGCTGCGGGTCGAAGTGTTGTAAATACTGAACGCTGTTGCGATGATAACGTTCAATTTCGACCCCACTCGTTCGTTTAGGAGGGCTCCAGCTTTGGACGTCGGTGAACGACTGCAAGCCATACGCAAGCTCAAGGGCCTGTCACAGCGTGAACTCGCCAAACGTGCGGGCGTCACCAACAGCACCATCTCGATGATCGAGAAGAACAGCGTCAGCCCTTCCATCAGCTCGTTGCGCAAGGTGTTGAGCGGTATTCCGATGTCCATGGTCGAGTTCTTTTCCGAAGAGCTGCAACCGGAAAACCCCACCCAGATCGTCTACAAGGCTCACGAGCTGATCGACATTTCGGACGGCGCGGTGACCATGAAACTGGTCGGCAAGGCGCACCCGAGCCGGGCCATTGCCTTTCTCAACGAGGTTTACCCACCGGGTGCCGACACCGGCGAAGAAATGCTCACCCACGACGGCGAAGAGACCGGCATCCTTCTTGAAGGTCGTCTCGAACTGGTAGTAGGCCTGGAAACTTTCATCCTCGAAGCGGGCGACAGCTACTATTTTGAAAGTACCAAGCCGCACCGTTTCCGCAATCCTTACGATGAGCCGGCCCGGCTGATCAGCGCGGCGACTCCGGCCAACTTCTAGCGGGTATTGCGCGGCGGATTGTCGCGGCTAAGACCCTTTGGACACTAGGGTTGTTTCGGTGAGGCAGGGTTCCCGTTATACTTGCGCCGCCTGCGAAACCGTGGCCGCGGGCGTGACTAGCCACCATGAGGGTGTACGCGTGAATCTAATCAAGAAAATGCTGGCCGTACCAGCTGCCGTATTGGCCCTTTGGGCAGTCAGCGCTCAAGCTGCGACCAACGACGACATCGCCAAGCGACTGGAACCGGTCGGCCAGGTGTGTGTTCAGGGGCAGGAATGCAAGGGAATGGAAGTCGCAGCCTCTGCTGCTGGCGGCGGTGCCAAGACCCCGGATGAAATCATCGCCAAGCACTGCAATGCTTGCCATGGCAGTGGCCTGCTCGGCGCGCCGAAAATCGGCGATACCGCCGCCTGGAAAGAGCGCTCCGACCACCAGGGTGGTCTGGACGGCATCCTCGCCAAGGCCATTACCGGCATCAACGCCATGCCGCCGAAAGGCACCTGCGCCGACTGCTCGGATGACGACCTGATGGGCGCCATCAAGAAGATGTCCGGCCTGTAAGCCCAGCGCTTGCCCAACAAAGCCCGCCACGTGCGGGCTTTGTGCTTTTTAGCGCTGGCCAGCGCAGCAATCTGGCGGCATGCTCGGTGCAACCTGTTCAAGGAATGCCACAGGAGGCCGCGATGGCGTACAGCTGTTCGATCGACGATGCCGTAGACCAGGTGCTGGCGCGCCTGCCCGCGCATATCCACATGGGCCTGCCGCTGGGGCTGGGCAAGCCCAACCGCTTCGTCAACGCCCTGTATGCGCAAATCCGCCAGTTGCCCGAGCGGCAACTGACCATTTACACCGCTTTGAGCCTGGGCCGCCCGGACCTGGGCGACGGCTTGCAGCGGCGCTTTCTTGAGCCCTTCATCGAGCGGGTGTTCGCCGACTACCTTGAGCTGGACTACCTGCACGACCTGCGCCGCGACCAGTTGCCGGCCAACATCCGTGTCGAGCAGTTCTTCATGCAACCCGGCAGCCTGTTGCACAGCTCCATGGCCCAGCAGGACTACGTCAGCAGCAACTACAGCCACGCCGCCCGCGATATCAACGCCAAGGGCTTGAACCTGGTGGCGCAGCTGGTAGCCGAAGATCCGGCACATCCCGGCCAGTTGAGCCTGAGCTGCAACCCGGACATCACCCTCGACCTGCTGCCAATGATTGCCCGCCGCCGGGCAGCCGGCGAAACCATCCTCATGCTCGGCCAGGTGCATGCCGAACTGCCGTACATGCCGGGCGCGTCCGAGCTGCCCCGCAATGACTTCGACCTGCTGATCGACCGCCCGGAAAACACCCGGTTGTTCTCCACGCCGAACATGCCGGTGACCACCCAGGACCATTTCATCGGCCTGCATGCCAGCACCCTGGTACGCGATGGCGGCACCCTGCAGATCGGCATTGGTGCCATGGGCGATGCGCTGACCGCAGGGTTGCTGGCGCGACAGGCTGACAGCGAGGCGTACCAGGCATTGCTGGCAGATATCAACCTGACGCCCTGGCATAGCCTGATCGAACGCGAAGGCGGCCTCCAGCCCTTTTCCCGCGGCCTGTACGGCTGCAGCGAAATGTTCGTCAACGGCCTGCTGGCACTGGTCGAAGCTGGAATCATCCGCCGCCCGGTGTACCCGGACGAGTCGCGCCAGCAGGCGGCCAACAACGGCGAGCTGGATGACCAGGGTGTGCTGGTGCATGGCGGCTTCTTTCTTGGCCCTCAGGCGTTTTACCAGCGCCTGCGGGAAATGCCGCCAAGCCAGCGCAAACGCTTCGCCATGAGCGCCATTAGCTACATCAACGAGCTGTATGGCCAGGAGTCGCTCAAGCGCCTGCAGCGCCGGGATGCGCGCTTTATCAATACAGTGTTCACCATGACCTTGATGGGCGCCGGGGTCGCCGACCAGCTGGAAGACGGCCGGGTGCTCAGCGGGGTCGGCGGGCAGTACAACTTCGTTGCCCAGGGCCATGCCCTGGAAGGCGCGCGTTCGATCCTGCTGCTGCGCAGCTGGCGTGAGTCAGGCGGGGAGGTCAGTTCCAACCTGGTCTGGGAATACGGTCATTGCACCATTCCCCGCCACCTGCGCGATATCGTCGTCACCGAATACGGAATCGCCGACTTGCGCGGGCAGACCGATGCTGAGGTGATTGCCCGTTTGCTGGCGATCACGGACTCGCGCTTTCAGCCCGAACTGATCGAGCGGGCGCAGAAAGCTGGCAAGTTGCCCAAGGACTTTTGCCTGGCCCCGCGCTTCAGCGACAACACCCCGCAGCGTTTGCAGGCGCTGCGTGACCGCCACGCACGGTTGTTCCCCGAGTATCCGCTGGGCAGTGATTTCACCGCCGAGGAGCGCGATTTGCTGCGGGCGCTGAACTGGCTCAAGAGCAAGTTCAAGTTGAGCGAGGTGCTGGAGCTGGGCAAGGCGGCGCTGGATGCACCGGCGCCCGAGGCGTTTCCTGCGCAGTTGGCGCGGATGGGGTTGGCGCAGCCCCAGGGGCTGAAGGAGGACTTGTATCAGCGCTTGGTGCTGGCGGGGTTGCAGGCAACAGCGTTCCGTTGAGGACGCTGTCGCTGGCAAGCCAGCTCCCACAAGGTCCGCGGTATGCAGTACCTGTGGGAGCTGGCTTGCCAGCGATGAGGCCAGCGCAAATTACTCGATGAAAGTAACCACGCCATCTTTCAGCGACTTGACCCGGGCCAGCGATTCAACGCGGTAGCCCTGGCTGTCCAGCTCGGCGCGACCGCCCTGGAACGATTTCTCGATGACGATACCCAGGCCGGCAACAGTGGCGCCGGCTTGCTTGATGATCGAGATCAGCGCCTGGGAGGCTTTGCCGTTGGCCAGGAAGTCGTCGATTACCAGCACGCGGTCGCTGCTGTTGAGGTGGCGCGGGGAGATCGCCACGGTGTTCTCAGTCTGCTTGGTGAAGGAATACACCGAAGCCACCAGCAGGTTTTCGGTCAGGGTCAGCGACTGGTGCTTGCGCGCGAAAATCACCGGGACGCCCAGTTTCAGGCCGGTCATCACCGCCGGGGCAATGCCCGAGGCTTCGATGGTGACGATCTTGGTGATGCCCGAATCGGCAAACCGGCGGGCGAACTCGTCGCCAATCAGTTGCATCAGCGCAGGGTCGATCTGATGGTTGAGAAACGCATCGACTTTGAGAACCTGATCGGAAAGCACGATGCCTTCTTCGCGAATCTTCTGGTGCAGTGCTTCCACTGTGGTATTTCCTCGATGTAGCAAGAGTGGCCACGGCAATACGCCGCAGCAAAGGTTGATTATCTAACGTTTGAGCATGGCACGGATATCGGCCAGTGCGTTGTTGCCGCGAGCGGCCTTCACTTCGGTTGGCGCGTCGTCCAGGCCCTCCCAGGCCAGGTCGTCGTCGGGCAACTCGTCCAGGAAGCGGCTCGGCGAGCAATCGATGATTTCGCCGTACTGCTTGCGCTTGGCAGCAAAGGTGAAGGCCAGGGTCTGACGTGCGCGGGTAATCCCGACGTAGGCCAGGCGCCGTTCTTCTTCGATGGTGTCGGCTTCGATGCTGGAACGGTGCGGGAGGATTTCCTCCTCCATGCCCATAATGAACACGTAGGGGAACTCCAGGCCCTTGGAGGCGTGCAGGGTCATCATCTGCACGCCTTCGGCGCCGTCTTCCTCTTCTTGCTGGCGCTCGAGCATGTCGCGCAAAACCAGCTTGCCGATGGCCTCTTCGATGGTCATGCCGCCGTCTTCGTCTTTCTCGAGGGTGTTCTTCAGCGCCTCGATCAGGAACCAGACGTTGCTCATGCGAAAATCCGCAGCCTTGTCGCTGGAGCTGTTGGTGCGAATCCAGTTTTCGTAGTCGATGTCCATGATCATGCTGCGCAGGGCTGCGATCGGGTCTTCCAGGGCAACCTGTTCGCGGACCTTGTCCATCCAGCGCTTGAAGCGCTGCAGGCGGTCGGTATAACGGCTGTCCAGGTGCTCGCCAAGGCCCAGCTCCTCGCTGGCGGCATACATCGAAACCTTGCGCTCGGTGGCGTAGTTACCGAGTTTTTCCAGGGTGGTCGAGCCGATTTCCCGGCGCGGTACGTTGATCACCCGCAGGTAGGCGTTGTCATCGTCCGGATTCACCAGCAGGCGGAAGTAGGCCATCAGGTCTTTAACTTCCTGGCGTCCGAAGAAGCTGTTGCCGCCGGACAGGCGATACGGCACCTGGTGGTGCTGCAGCTTCAGCTCGATCAGCTTGGCCTGGTAGTTGCCCCGGTAAAGAATGGCGAAGTCACTGTAGGGCCGGTCGGTGCGCAGGTGCAGGCTGAGGATTTCCATGGCTACCCGTTCGGCCTCGGCTTCCTCGTTCTTGCAGCGGATCACGCGGATCTCGTCGCCGTGGCCCATCTCGCTCCACAGCTGCTTTTCGAAGGCATGCGGGTTGTTCGAGATGAGCACGTTGGCGCAGCGCAAAATGCGGCTGGTGGAGCGGTAGTTCTGCTCGAGCATCACCACTTTCAGCGACGGGTAGTCGTCCTTGAGCAGCATCAGGTTCTCGGGCCGCGCGCCGCGCCAGGCGTAGATCGACTGGTCGTCGTCGCCAACCACGGTGAACTGGTTGCGCGTGCCGATCAGCATCTTCACCAGCAGGTACTGGCTGGCGTTGGTGTCCTGGTATTCGTCGACCAGCAGGTAACGGACCTTGTTCTGCCACTTTTCGAGGACATCGGGGTTGTCCTGGAACAGCTTGACCGGCAGCAGGATCAGGTCGTCGAAGTCCACCGCGTTGAACGCCCGCAGGGTGCGCTGGTAGTGCGCATAGACCACCGCGGCGGTCTGCTCCTTGGGGTTGCGGGCGTTTTCCAGGGCTTCGGGTGGCAGGATCAGGTCGTTCTTCCAGGCGCCGATCATGTTCTTGATCTCGTCGACACCGTCGTCGCCCGAGTATTCCTTCTGCATGATGTCGGTCATCAGGGCTTTGACATCGGTCTCGTCGAAAATCGAGAAGCCCGGTTTGAAGCCCAGCCGTTCATGCTCCTTGCGGATGATGTTCAGGCCCAGGTTGTGGAAGGTCGACACGGTCAGGCCGCGGCCTTCGCCCTTGCGCAGCAGGGTGCCGACCCGCTCTTTCATCTCCCGCGCGGCCTTGTTGGTGAAGGTCATGGCCACGATGTACTGGGCACGGATGCCGCAGTTCTGGATCAGGTGCGCGATCTTGCGGGTGATCACGCTGGTTTTGCCGGAGCCTGCACCGGCGAGCACCAAAAGAGGGCCGCCGACGTAGTTCACGGCTTCTTGTTGCCGGGGGTTGAGTCGGGACATGACGAAAACCGGGGACGCTAGAAAAATAGCCGGGCATTTTAGCAGGGGTAGAAAGTTTCTGCCGCGACCGTCTGACAGTGTGACGTACCACGCGATCTAAATTTGCCGCATTTGATACTTTCCCGCAGGATGCGTGGCGAAACCTGCGGGATGTCGGCAATGGAATGGCATGACTTTAAGTGAAAATCATTTTCATTAATGGTTTAGGATACGCATTCTCGCTGCCCATCGTCATTTGACTGTGTCTACGTCCTAAGGAGCCAGCTTGTCTACGCCCGTCGAACCCTTGCGTTTGCTCCTGCTGGCCGATGAGCCGGAATGGGCCATTGTGTTGCGCGAGTGTCTGCTGCCGATGGCGGGCCAGGCGGTATTGCTGACCGCTCCGAACTGGGAGGCGGTCGACAGCCTGTTTGCCAATGACCGCAATGCGCTGGTGCTGGCGACCCCGCAACTGCAGCCGGCGCCCGGGCGTTGCGTGCTGCCGATGGTGCTGCTGCTCGAGCACGAACCGCAGGTGCCGCCGCCGGGTGTCAGCGACTGGCTGATTCGCGACCAGCTGACCAGCAATATCCTGCGCCGCAGCCTGCGCCACGTCCGCGAGCGCGGCGTCCTCGAAGCGACCCTGCAACGCCTGGCCGAACAGGACCCGCTGACTGGCATCGCCAACCGCCAGGGTTTCCAGACCCTGCTGGCTGCGCGCCTGGCCGACAACGAAGGGCGCGGCGTCGCCCTCGGGCACCTGGACCTGGACAACTTTCGCCATGCCAACGACGCCCTCGGCCACCAGGCCGGCGACCGGTTGATCCTGCAGGTGGTGGGCCGGCTGAAGAGCCAGCTTGAAGCCGGCGACCAGGTTGCACGTCTGGGCAGCGACGAATTCGCCCTGTTGATCGATACCCGCCGCGAGCCGCAGCGCGCCGAATGGATGGCCGAACGCATCACCGAAGCCCTGGCCGAACCTTACTGGATCGACGGCGAAAGCCTGTTGCTCGGCTGTAGCCTGGGGGTTGCCCACGCCCGCGCCCAGGGTGGCGCCGACCCGCTGATGTGGCATGCGCACATCGCCATGCAGCAGGCCAAGAGCACCCAGGGCTGTACCTTTCACGTCTTCAACGAACGCATCAACCGCAACGCCCGCAGCCTTGCCGACCTGGAAAGCGAGCTGCGCCGGGCGCTGCGCCGCGACGAGCTGGAGCTGCATTACCAGCCGCGACTGAACCTGGCCGACGGGCGCATTGTCGGCCTCGAAGCCCTGGTGCGCTGGCGCCATGCCGAACGCGGGCTGCTGCCGCCCAGCGAGTTCGTACCGCTGGCCGAGCAGAGTGGGCTGATCGTGCCTTTGGGCTACTGGGTCATCTCCCGGGCCCTGCGCGACATGCAGGCGCTGCGCGAGCAGGGCCTGGCGCCGTTGCACATGGCGGTGAACCTGTCGTTTCGCCAGTTCCAGGACAGCCAGCTGTTGGCGACCCTGAGCCGGCTGATCATCGAACACGGCGTCGATGCCCGCTGGCTGGAGTTCGAGCTGACCGAAACCGCCGTGATGCGCCGCAACGACCTGGTCAAACAGACCATGGACGCCCTTGGGCGCCTGGGCGTGCGCTTCTCGCTGGACGATTTCGGCACCGGCTTTTCGTCGTTCGTGCACCTCAACAGCCTGCCGATCACCTTGCTCAAGGTCGATCGCAGCTTTGTCGGCGGCATGGAGCAGCGTGAAGAAAACCGCAAGCTGGTGCACGCGATGATCAACCTGGCGCACAACCTCAACCTCGAGGTGGTGGCCGAGGGCGTGGAAACCCCGGAGCAAATGGACCTGCTGCGCAGTTTCGATTGCGATCAGGTGCAGGGGTTTCTGATCAGCCGGCCGTTGCCGATTGATGAGTTGATGGAGTATTTGCTGCGCGGGCCGGCGCAGCAGGCGGTGGCGTTGTAGATTCCGGGGCTGCTTTGCAGCCCATCGCTGGCAAGTCCAGCTCCCACAGGGCCCTTCAAACCACTGAAGCAGTCACCTTGTTCACCCCAGCGGCACTGCCCAGCAAGCGCTTCATCCGCCATTCGAATGCCAGGGTCAGGCTCACCGCCGCACACGCCAGGCCCAGCGCCAGCCCCCACCACACGCCTACCGCGCCCAGGCCGAGGTTGAAGGCCAGCAGCCAGGCCGCCGGCGCACCGATCACCCAGTAACAGAACAGCCCGACCAGGAAGGTGGTCTTGGCATCCTTGAGGCCTCGGATCGAGCCCATGGCAATGGTCTGCACGCCGTCGAACAGCTCGAACCAGGCGGCGACCATCAACAGGCTTACCGCCAGCTGGATGATGTCGGCAAAGGCCGGGTCACCGTGGTCGAGGAACAGCCCCACCAGCGGGTCTGGCAGCAGCCAGAAGAGGATGGCGAACATCAGCATCATCGCCGCGCCAAAACCGATACCCACGCGGCCGGCATGGCGTGCCCCCAACAGGTTGTCGGCGCCGTAATAGAGCCCTACACGCATGGTCACGGCGTACGACAGGCCGGCCGGAATCATGAATGCGGTAGAGACGATCTGCAGGGCGATCTGGTGCGCGGCAAGCTCGGTGCTGCCGAGCACGCCCATGCACAGCGCGGCGAAGGCGAACAGGCCGACCTCGACGGTGTAGGTGCCGCCAATCGGCAGGCCCAGGCGCCACAGCTCACACAGGGCTGGCCACGACGGGCGGCTCAGGCCCTGGCGAATCGGGTAGGGTGCATAGGCCGGGTGCCAGCGGATATACAGCGCCATGGCCACGGCCATGCAGTTGGCAACGATTGCGGTCACCAGGCCGATGCCCACCAGGCCCAGCTTCGGCAGGCCGAACATGCCTTCGATCAGCGCATAGTTGAGCAGGAAGTTGGCCACCGTGCCGATCAGGCTGATGACCATCACCGGCGTCGAGCGGCCAATGGCGCTGGTAAAGCCGCGCAGGGCCATGAAACTCAGGTAGCCGGGCAGGGCGAAGGGCAGCAGCAGCAGGAACTGCGCGGCCGCCTCGACGTTGTTCGGGCTCTGGCCGAGCAATAGCAGTACCGGCTCCAGGTTCCACAGCGCCAAAGCCGCCACCAGGGCCATGACCCAGGCCAGCCACAACCCGGCCTGGGTCAGGCGGGTGGCGCCGGCGATGTCGCCAGCACCCTTGCGAATCGCCACCAGGGTACCGACGGCGGCGATCACGCCCAGGCAAAAGATCGACACGAACGAATAGCTCGCCGCGCCCAGGCCGCCACCGGCCAGGGCCTGCGGGCTGATGCGGGCCATCATCAGTGTGTCGGTGAGCACCATCAGCATGTGCGCCAACTGCGAGGCAATCAGCGGCCCGGCCAGGCGCAGCAAAGCCTTGAGTTCTTGGGTAGGCGCAGCCTGCATGGAGTCGTCCTTTTCTTACGCGATAGATTCAAAGCGTGAAAGTCTGAGGCTTGGTGCGGTTATCCACAAAAGGATAATAGCGATGGTTGGCATGATTAAAACTCATGGGAGTATGATCCAGTCGATTGCCTGTGGATAACCCGGAGCCCGCCGCCATGTCTCGCCGTTTACCGCCTCTGTATGCACTGCGGGCCTTCGAAGCGGCGGCCCGGCATAGCTCGTTCACCCGCGCCGCAGATGAGTTATCGATAACCCAGAGTGCCGTCAGCCGGCACATCCGCACCCTTGAAGAGCACTTTGCCTGCCGTTTGTTCGTGCGCAATGGCCGCAGCTTGCAACTCAGCGAAGCGGCGCGTTTGCTGTTGCCAGGGGTGCGCGAAGGCTTTGCCGCGCTGGAGCGGGCCTGCAACACCCTGCGCAGTGAAGACGACATCCTGCGCATGAAAGCCCCTTCGACCCTGACCATGCGCTGGCTGCTGGCGCGCCTCAGTCGCTTTCGCCACCTGCAGCCGGGCAACGAAGTGCAACTGACCAGCGCCTGGATGGATGTCGATCATGTCGATTTCAACCATGAGCCTTTCGACTGCGCGGTGTTGCTCAGCGACGGTCACTTTCCGCCGGACTGGGAGGTCAAGCGGCTGTTTTCCGAGCTGCTGATCCCGGTAGGCGCGCCCGAGCTGCTCAAGGAAGGGCCGTGGGACGAGCGGCGCCTGGCCGGTGTCGAGCTGCTGCATCCAACCCCCGACAAGCGCGACTGGCGCAGCTGGCTGGCGCGCATGGACCTCACCGACAAGGTGTCGCTCAAGGGCGGCCAGGTATTCGATACCCTGGAGCTGGGCATGATCGCCGCCGCTCGCGGTTATGGAGTGTCCATGGGCGACCTGCTGATGGTTGCCGAAGACGTCGCCCAGGGCCGCCTGAGCCTGCCGTGGCCGACAGCGGTTGCCAGCGGCCTGGATTACTACCTGGTCTGGCCGCGAACCCGCCCCGGTGGCGAGCGGCTGCGGCGTCTGAGCGACTTCCTGCAGGGCGAGGCGGATTCGATGGACTTGCCCAAGGTTCAAATTCTGGGGACATCAGCGGCAATCGGAGCGAGTTGACCGTTTGCGCAGGATAACCCTGTTGCACGCTCAAGTATTGCGTCAGGCCGCCGAAGCAGAGGCATCAGAGCCACGCCTAGATGGTTCGATTCCCGTATCGATGCGGACGGTCAGCGTGATCAGGACGATCCCGGCCCCTCTTGCCAGGAGCTTCCATGTCTCAACCCCGTGCCCGGATTGCCTCGCAACTCGGTATCGCCCTTGCCATCGTGCTGGCTGTGGTGATTACCGGTAGCACCCTGTTTGCCCTGCGTTCGCTGGACAACGCCAACCTGAATACCCGCCAGGAACACCTGGCCAGTGAAGCGCGCCTGCTCGCCGATCAGCTCGACACTTTCCACAGTACCCTGCGCGAAAGCACCCAGCGCCTCAGCGGGCTGTTCGAGAAGCGCTTTGCTGCCGGTTTGCAGCTGCATCCAGGGGAGTCGGTGACGGTTGCCGGGGTTTCCACGCCCGCGCTGTACCTGGGCGAGCAACTGCTCAACAACGACTTTCGCCAGGTGGATGATTTTCGCCAGATGACCGCAGGCGTTGCCACCTTGTTCGTGCGCAGCGGCGACGACTTCATTCGCATCAGCACCTCGCTGACCAAGCAGGACGGCAGCCGCGCCATTGGCACCCTGCTGGATCGCCAGCATCCGGCCTACGCGCGCTTGCTAGCCGGTCAAGCCTACGTTGGCCGGGCCAACCTGTTCGAGCGCGACTACATGACCCAGTACACCCCGGTGCGTGACGGCAGCGGGCGGGTGATTGCGGTGCTGTTTGTCGGTTTCGACTACACCGACGCGCAGAAGGCTCAGTTTGCCAACCTCGGACGTTTTCGTATCGGCCAGACCGGTTCACTGGCCTTGCTCGACGACAAGCAGCACTGGTTGGTGCCGCCAGCAGGTGTGCGTGCGGACAGTCAGGCGGCGCAGGCGCTTGCCGGGTTCACTGCAGGCGAAGGGCGTTTCTGGCATGACGGCGTCGAAGAGCTGTTCAGCGTGACCGTGGCGTTTGCCGGCGGGCCGTGGACGGTGGTGGCAAGCATGCCGAAGGCGGAAATCCGCGCAGTGACCTGGAGCGTCGGCACGCGCCTGGCCATCGGCAGTTTGCTGGCGATGTTGCTGGCGGTCGCCGCCACCCTGTGGCTGTTGCGCCGCCGTCTGCGCCCCTTGGCTGACCTCTTGCAGCAGGCGCAGGCCCTTGGCGCCGGTGACCTGCAGGCGCGCTTGCGGGTATCGAGCGATGACGAAATCGGCCAGTTGGCGCACAGTTTCAACCAGATGGGCGAAGCCCTGGCGAGCATGGTCGAGCACATTCGCGCAGCAGCGGAGCAAGTCAGCAGCCGCGCCCAGGCCTTGTCGGGCATGTCCTCCGGGGCCTGTGAGGGCATGGAGCAGCAGTCTGGCGAAATCACCAGCATGGCCGGCGCTGTCGAGCAGTTCAGCGCCACCTCGATGAACATCGCCGAGAACATGGGCAGCACCGAACGCATGGCCCAGGACAACGTCCAGCAAACCCGCATTGGCCGTGCCTCGATGGACCAGGCGTCATCGTCCCTGGAGCAGATCGCCAGCGCCCTGGCCGGCACCGCCACGGTGATCGACACCCTGGGCCTGCGCTCCGAAGAAATTGGCGGCATCGTCGGCGTGATCACCTCGATTGCCGAGCAGACCAACCTGCTGGCCTTGAACGCTGCCATCGAAGCGGCGCGGGCCGGTGAGCAGGGCCGGGGCTTTGCCGTGGTTGCCGACGAGGTACGCAACCTGGCCTCGCGCACCCGTCAGGCCACCGATGAAATCTCGGCGATGATCGGCAGCATCCAGCAGGAAACCGGCAATGCCATCAGCACCATGGAGCAGGGCAACCGCCTGATGCAGGAAGGCCTGGAGCGCAATGCCAAGGTTGCCGCAGCGCTGGCGCAGATCGATGAGCGCAGCCGCTCGGCGGGGGAGCAGTTTGCCGCCATTACCACCGCTACCCAGGAGCAGAGCAGCACGGCGAACGTGCTCAGCCGCAACCTGCAGAGCATTGCCCTGGCCAACAGCGAGCAGCATGAGGTGGCGACTAACCTGGCGGCTACCGCGCGTGAGCTTGAGGGGTTGGCGGGGCAGTTGCGGCAGGAAGTGGACAGGTTTCGGGTTGGGCGGTGACGCCATCGCGGGTCAAGTCGAGGCGGGGGGGCCGCCCCCCCCCCCCCCCCGGGGGGGGGGGGGGGGGGGGCCGCCCCCCCCCCCCCCCCGGGGTGTTAGAAAAAACACAGCTACACCAAAAAGGCAACCCCCCCCGCCCCCACCCGCCG